>NZ_JAXXXI010000062.1:0-19232 GCF_037359455.1 Suilimivivens sp. | reverse complement strand
GTGGCACTCATTTTTTGCAAACCGGTTATTTGTTACTTAACAGGAATGCTCCATTATTCTCTATATAAATGTATCATAAGACATATTTACAAAAAGTACAATGAACTTTTGCTCATTTATCACATTTTTTACATCGAACTTTGTAACTATACCATCATTTCTGAAAACAATTCGGCCTTCAGCCAGTCATTCAATTTGGCCGCAATCGGCGTGAATCTGGTTACAACGGTTCCGTCAGGTTTTGTTTCATTGATGTAATTCTGACAGTTCCTTGCCGTAATAGTCGTAGATGAGATTCTGGAAAGCAACGCTTGTCTGGGCGCACAATCCCGATTTATCGTTTTATCACTTCTTCCAACGTTATAACCCTTCCATATCCAGATTCACTATTAGCTTTCCAATTTTCCGTTCTTTTAAGAGATAGCACATATAGACAGGAAGATATACTACGGCTCCCTCCTGTTCCACATTTGCTACCGATAAAACATATGCCTTCTCAATATGATAATCGGGAATTTTCATAAAGTTATCCAAGGCTTTGTGTACCTTGTAGGCTTTCCCGGATTTTACCTCAATTGGAACCACTTTTCCCTCCATTTCGACCAGAACATCCAGTTCCCCTATATTTTTCTTTTTGCAGAAATAGGGTTCCAGACCATTGGAAGTTAATTGCTGGATCACAGCATTTTCAAAGTGAGCGCCGTTATTTACTTCGCTGTTTTTATTGATCAGTTCCAGTTTGGTTTCCGCCGGATATGCACTGGTAAGCAATCCGGTGTCATTGGAGAAAAGCCGAAACACATTGCTGCTCTTGCTCGCTTTGAGAGGAATAATGGGAGCTTCCACGTTATATACCGGCAACGCGACTCCGGCATCTTTCAGCCACAAAAAACTGTTTTCATATCTGTCAAACTTTAGCTCTTTGTCCAGCATTGTAAATACAAACTTTTTATTCTGTTTGTTTAATTCTGCCGGAATGATATCATAAATAGATATCAATTTTAGTTTTTTATCTTCACTCTCATATTGAGAGAAACCCTCTTTGTATAGCGCTACGATATCCCGTTGTACTTTATCCACCTCCCGAATATCTTTTGTAGCAATATAGCTTTTTACCGCATCTGGCATGCCTCCAACAATAAGGTAGATAAAAAACAGAGACAATAGCTTTTGGTGTATGAATTCATCCACCGGCTGGTATGCTTCAAATTTTTCTTTCAACATTTCCAAAGTTGTTTTTGACACATTATTCGCTATCATGAATTCTTCAAAATCCATAGGATACATTCTTAGGAACGTTAAATATCCCACCGGAACCGACGCTATTCCCTTAAGCTCTACTCCTAATAAGGATCCGCTCATTACATATTTGAAGCTGCCTTCTTCGACAAGAAACTTTATCTTTGTCACTATTTCCGGACATTTCTGTATCTCATCAAAAAAAACGACAGTTTCCTGTGGCTTACAATCTTCCGGCATAATCATTTTTAATTTCACCAGAAACTCATCCGCACTCATTTTGACATTGAGATAATCTATCAGATCCGGCTGATCTATGAAATTTACTTCAAACTTGCGATATCCGCTTTTGGCAATTTCCTCTCTTATAAGCCAGGTCTTTCCAATCTGTCTGGCTCCTGTCACCAATAATGCTTTATCAGAACTTTTCAACCATTCTTCTATGATAATGGAGTCTTTTCTATACATAAATTTTCTCCTCCCTTTTTAACAATACCTCTTTTGCCCCGTTTTTTCAATTTTATCATATGAATTTTGCCCCGTTTTTATTGCTCCACTAAATTGATTTACTTTTTCGTGTATCGGTATATAAACACTGTTTATTTCATGCAATCATCCAGAAAACGGCAGAAAAAGAAAGGGAAGGCAACCTAAATTGCCTTCCGCTCATTCTAAAACCTAGATTTAAAAATTCCCTGCAAGCGTTGTCTCAAACGCAGGCAGATAGTCGCTGATAAGATCTTTATATGGTACTAAAGGCAGCCTCCCTCATCAGGAAGCTGCCTTTACAAACTCTGTCAGTTTCTGTCTTGCGTCCGGGCTCAGATGCTTTGGCACCTGAATCTGGATCACCGCATATTCATCACCTTTTTCCGAAGCATTCTTCATGGATACGATTCCTTTGCCCTTCAGCCGGATCTTTGTTCCGGACTGAGTTCCTTCTTTGATCTTGCAGCTTACCCGCCCATTTAAGGTAGGTACGATCGCCTCACCGCCAAGGGCTGCTGTTGCAAAGGGAATTTCAACTGTGGTATAAATGTCCATGCCCTTCCGTTCAAAGCCGGGCTTCTTAAGGACATTGACCTCCAGAAGCATGTTACCGGCACCGCCGCCATTTCTTCCCGGCATGCCTTTGCCTTTCAGCCGGATCTTCTGTCCGGAATCAATACCTGCGGGAATATGCACCTGCAGGGACTCTTCTTTCCCGTCTGGT
Source organism: Suilimivivens sp. (assembly GCF_037359455.1). Classification (NCBI taxonomy): domain Bacteria; kingdom Bacillati; phylum Bacillota; class Clostridia; order Lachnospirales; family Lachnospiraceae; genus Suilimivivens; species Suilimivivens sp. The sequence goes on along the minus strand of NZ_JAXXXI010000062.1, from coordinate 16,780 downwards.
GACCGGAAATGGATCACCTTATCAGCGCCAAGGGCTGCCTCTTCAAAGGTAACATCCACCTTAGCCAGAACATCCTCTCCTTCCTGGCTGTGGCTTCTGCCCCCTCTTCCAAAGAACCCGCCATCATCCTCAAAATCCTGCGTGTGGAAGCCTTTCGAATGGAAACCATTGCCGAAGCCCTTTCCTTTGAAGCCTCCGAAAATACCATCAAAAATATCATCCAGATTATCTCCGGAATAATGGAACTCCTGATAGCCGCCACCGGGACCGCCATTAAAATGAAAAGTACCATCTGAGCCAAAACCGCCCTGATAGCCACCGGCTCCGGCATTGCCGCCCCCTTCGTCAAAGGCAGCATGACCAAACTGATCGTACAGTTTTCTCTTTTCCTTATCACTTAATATATTATAAGCCTCCGTGACTTCCTTGAATTTCTCTTCAGCGGAGGGATTGTCCTTATTCATATCCGGGTGATATTTCTTCGCAAGCTTACGGTATGCTTTTTTGATCGCTGCGTCATCTGCATTTCTTGCTACGCCAAGTACTTCATAATAATCTCGTTTATCAGCCACTGTTCTCACCCTCTTTTCTGCTTATTCAAAAAATGCCCCGGAAAGTCCGGGGCAGGTTACCTGTCATCCTTCAATGGCAACATGTTTCTTTGTTTCCACTGCCTTCGCTTCCTTCTTTGGAACATCCAGCTTCAGAATACCATTTTCAAACCTTGCATGAATATCGGTATCAAGGATATCCTCACCTACATAGAAGCTTCTGCTCATTTCACCGGCATACCGCTCTCTGCAGATGTATTTACCTTTCTTATCGGCTTCATCCTTGTCAAGTCCCTTGGCTGCTGATACAGTCAGATAACCGTTTTCAAGCTGAACCTCGATCTCATCCTTCTTGAATCCCGGCAGATCCATGATCACTTCATATCCCTCATCGGTCTCCCTGATATCTGTCTTCATCATGTTCTTCGCATGCCTGCCATACAGCTTCTTATTTACATCCGGGAATCCAAAACCATCCATTAAATCATCAAAGAAATCTCTTCCATATACACTAGGCATTAACATAAGTCATTCCTCCATTCTTTCCTCTTCCTTTGTTCTAAATGTAATATAACACCTATTATTAGCACTGTCAAGAGGTGAGTGCTAATTTTTTGTGAAGATTTTGTGAACGCTGCGAGCCATGCACATTTACGTGAAAGAGCCTTCTTTCAAGCTTGCTTGGTAAAGATGGCTCTTTCATGGAAATGTATAGGGCGACAGCCCGACAGCGAGGGAATTCTTTCCCGAGCTGTGCATGGCGTATGCCACTACTTCACAGGGATTTTTCACTTGCTTTCGCACTCGATTTTCTTGATTTGACCACATTTTTACGACAACAACTTATGATTTATACCACAACAGGTACGGTTTCCGGCAGGTTCATTTTAGACATCCCATTCTCCACATGAGACTTTTCTGCAATATGATTATAGACATTCATTGTGATCTGTGCATCTGAATGGCCCATCACATACTGCATAACTTTGGGATTGACGTTGTTTTCACCCAATCTGGTACATCCCGTATGACGAAGGGTATGCGATGAAATAGGCGGCATCAGCCCCGTCTCTCGCTTCTCTTCTTCTGCCAGTTTGCTTTCTTTCTTATTATAGGCATTGACAATATTTTTTAGAAAGCTGTTCACTCCCGCCGACATTATCGGACGTCCATGCTTTGTATTGAAGATGAATCCACTAGTCCACCGATCTCCACATTACTCTGCAAACCAAGCATTCTAAATATCGGTAGCTTCTTTCCAAGCATACCGACCGTTTCCGGAGTATCTTCAATGCTCCCCATAAAAAGCTAGTTCCCCGTAAAGATCTGGTTACTGAAATGGCTAAGATTTTGGATGTGAATCCACTGACACTGCATGAACCAACTACGATGAATGCTTCTGAACTGATGGAAATCCTATTCTGGATTGACGAATTTAATCCTGGCATGATTAATCTCTTTCAGTTAGAGACTTATCCAGGCGAAAAATCAAATTCCAGTGACGATATCGCTGTCCGTTACCATGATTCCGATAGCTGGCCTGCACATTCACCTGTTGGTATGTGGTTTAATTATGGAGTTCTTAACGATTTTCTGAAAGAATGGACGCTTAGAAAAGAAGAACTGAAATCTGGTGCAATTACCAGAGATGAATATTTTGAATGGAAAATCAACTGGCCACAGACCTGTGATGATTGTGGAAAACGAGAACCATCAAAACAGTGGCGGAAATCAAACGAATAGAGCTTAGTGCAACTTAGCAAAACTTAAATTTATTATATTTTTTTCTTTTTACTCAAGGAAAAGGCACTGAAAAACCGGTAATCCATTGTTTTCAGTGCCTTTTTAGCATATTTTTCTATTAAAATTCTCTCACGTGCTTATATAAGTGAAACTTAGCGAAACTTAAATTATGCCCAATATGGAATGTACTTTTTATATCTTGGTGCTGTATCCGGGTCCATTACTTTAATATATCCACCTTCGACAGCACTGGTAAGAAGTCTTGATGCCTTGGCCTTCTCTTTTTCTCCCAGACCAAATATTTTTCGAATATCTGAATTAGAAATACCTTCAAAATTGACATATGCTAGACACGCCTGCATATAGCAAGTCCGCATCCGATCTTCTTTGGTAGTTAATTCAAATGGTACTTTTGCAAACAATATTGCTTTTGTGAATTGGTTATTCTGATTTTCAATTCTCGGAGCAAGCAGCTCATTTTTACCGGTTGCTTCAACAATCTTATCATAACCACTGCCCCGTTCCTATGATAATTTGGTGTTTTTACTTCATTGTCAGCATTGACTTTATCATATTTCCCATCAAGCACAGCATTTGCAGTAGGAAGAATAGGCTTTTCCGCCAAAATATCCCGGAAAATTGCATGATTCTTCTTCTCACCATCGTCCAGATAATAGAGATCATCTGGTCGGCAATGCCAACCCAATCAATCGATCCGTCTGATCTGCCATGAACAGCGGGATATTCAGCACATCATCGTCCAGCTTCAGATTGTCCAATGAGAAACGGATGCGGAGCTTGACCTTGTCAGGAAACAGTTCCTTGAACTTCTTCATACTCTTGTTGGTTGTGTTGGTTTCGGATTTGACCTCCACGGGGAAGATGTCGTTCTCCCGCTGAATGAGAAAATCCACTTCGTAAGGCGGGTTGTTCTGGCTCCAATAACGGGGCATGACTTCAAACTGAGTAATTAAAGTCTGCAGCACAAAGTTTTCGGTTAATGCGCCTTTGAATTCAGTAAAAAGGCGGTTGCCTTCGCCAAAGGCAGTGGGAGAAAGCTGTGCCAGACGGCGGAGCAGTCCCACATCCACCAGATAAATCTTGAAAGCAGACAGGTCATCGTAAGCTGCAATCGGCAGGCCGGGAGCTGAGCTGCGATAAATCTTATGCACCAAACGGGCATCTACCAGCCATTGCAAGGCATCCTCGTACTCACGGGCTCGTGCTCCTTCCTTGACCACTTTATAGATAAACTTCTTGTTCTCTCTTGCCAGTTGAGAAGGAATGGATTTCCAAATCATTGAGATTTTCGGGAACTCGCTGAGATTAGGATGTTTTGCAAAATCACGCTCATAGGCTCCGATGATTCCGGACAATGCTTCCTGCATGGCAGAAACATCCCGTGCTTCCGTCCACATCAATACCGACTCCGGCATACCACCGGTGACATAGTACATTTTCAGCTTCTCATACAGCGGATTAAAGAAGGCGTCAGGGATGGGTTCAAGGATATCCACCTTTTCCAGATACTGTGCCAGATTTTCATCACCGTTAGCAAGCAGGAATTCATTAAAGGTCATCGGATCAATCTGCATAAAGTTGACCTTACCCACTGGAAAAGAGGAAGGTTTTGCCAGAGCAATACCAAGCAGAGAACCAGCGCAGGCAACGTGATACTGCGGTGCATTCTCGCAAAAATACTTCATAGAGTTAATGACCTTAGGGCAGTCCTGCACCTCATCAAAAATGATAAGGGTTTTTTCAGGCACGATTTTTTGACCGCTTGCCAGTATAAGGTTTTGTAGAATCCGATCCACATCCTTGGTTGTTTCAAAAAATTGCTTATATTCTTCATTTTCGTCGAGGTTAAAGTAAGCTGTATTTTCATAATAGCGCCTGCCAAACTCTTTCAGAATCCAAGTCTTACCCACCTGACGTTCACCAGCTGTGGATTATTTCTCAATGCGCCAGTTTCCAGCTTACCGCCTGCTGCCTTGCATCCACAAATCTCTTATAAATACCTTCCTGCTTCATTAGCTGCTCATGTGTTCCCTGCTGCACAATTCTTCCTTTGTCAACAACCACAATCTGGTCTGCATGTCTGACTGTTTTTAATCTGTGGGCAATCATGATAATCGTTTTTTCCTTTGTAAGTGCATCTACTGCATCCATCAGATCTTTTTCATTCTCCGGATCAACATTGGCCGTTGCCTCATCTAATATAACGATTGGTGCATCCTTCATGATTGCTCTGGCTATCGAAATACGCTGCTTCTCACCACCGGAAAGTGTGGCTCCGCCTTCTCCGATTACTGTGTCATATCCATCAGGAAGTTTACTGATGAAATCGTGACAGCACGCTTTCTTTGCCGCTTCCACCACTTCCTCATGGCTTGCATCCTGACGTCCGAATTTAATATTATTCTCAATGGTGTCTGCAAACAAATACACAGACTGAAACACAAATGAAAAATTACGCATCAGACTGTTCATGCTGTAGTCTTTTACATTCACACCTCCAAGCGTCACTTCTCCGGAATCCACATCCCAGAATCTGGCAATCAGATTGCAAAGTGTTGATTTTCCTCCACCAGATGGTCCAACGATTGCTGTCGTCGTTTTCTGTGGAATAGAGAGCGATACATCATCAATAATCTTCCGTTTGTCATAAGAAAACGAAATGTCAGAAAGTCTGATATCGTAATTTTCCGGCTGGATTTCTTTGCCATCGATATCCATGGTATCCAGTGCCAGTATTGCATTTGCTTTATCTACGCATACGCTTACCACATGCAAAAGGGATGAATAATTTCCCGCGCATTCCAGACTGGAATAAAGCATAAATGCTGAGATTGTCATACCGATCGCATAGACCGCACTCATGGTTCCATTGATATAAAAATATGCACTGCACGCTACGATCACCGCACCTGTGATTTTTGTTACCACACTTTGCAGGAAATGATAGGGAACAAACAAAAGTTCCATCTTTGTATTGATCCTTTCGCATGCTTCATTTGCATCATTTAATCTTTTCGCCTGTTTTCCAAGCAGATTGTATGATTTTACTTCTGATATTCCCTGCAGATACTCCATGATCTGGTTTACAAGCTCTGTATCACATACTACTTTCTGCTCTGAAGCTTTTTTCCCTGCATTCTGCATCACAGAATTGACACCAAAGAAAATAAGCACTCCTGCTGCAGCTATCAGACCGATTCTCCAGTCAAAAAGAAACAATATGAGAATGATCATTGATGTTTCCAGGATTCCCTGCATAGTCAGCATGACCACTCTCGCAGCCACATCGCCAAGTACTTCCATTGTATTGGTCGTAATGGAAGAAATTTCCCCGATACTATTGGAATTAAAATATCCCATTGGCAGATAGCGCAGATGCTCTGCAATCTTGATTCTCATAAAAGCACTTGCATTATATCCGCCTTCTGTCTGAAGCACTGTAGAATATCTTTTACAGATAACATCAGCTACGATTGCAATGACCATAATCGCAATGGATCCTCCAATATATTTTCCTATCGGTTTTCCACTCAGCAGACCGATCAATATGTACATAATAGCCGGAATCTTCATTGCTGAGGCAAGAGCCTCTATGAGTCCGATCACCATCGAGATTTTAAATTTATTACTATTTTCCCTGCCCGAGAAACGAAAGAATTTTGCCAGAATCCCAACCATATCATTCTCCCTCCTTCACAGTATCTTTTACAGAAATATGGGCATTCCACATCTCATTATAAAGCGGGCATGACACCAGAAGCTCCTCATGCGTGCCATGTGCTGTTACATTTCCATCATTTACAACAAAAATCTGGTCACTGTCCTTAATGGTAGAAAGTCTGTGTGCTATTACAAGCAATGTCTTCCCCGCTACCAGTTTTGCGATAGAGCTCTGCAGAATTGCCTCATTTTCCGGATCTGTGTAAGCAGTTGCCTCATCAAGGATCACGATCGGAGCATCTTTCAGCATCGCTCTTGCAATCGAGATACGCTGTCTCTCGCCTCCTGACAGATGTCCTCCTGCGCCTCCTACAACCGTATCAAATCCATTTTCCAGCTGCATGATAAATTCATAGCATCCGCTTTTCTTTGTCACCTCGATGATCTGTTCATCTGTCGCATCCGGATTTCCCTGTCTGATATTTTCACGGACCGTTTCATTAAACAGATAATTGTCCTGTGCAACATATGCAATTTTCCGGTTAAAATCTGCAAGTGCCATTTCTTTTACATCAACTCCGCCGATTTTGATACTTCCAAAATCCACATCCCACAGGGATGCGATCAGCTTTGCAATGGTTGACTTTCCGCTTCCGGAAGGTCCTACGATTGCATTTACCGTTCCTGCTTTCAGCTTCATAGTTACTCCGTGCAGGATTTCTTTGTCGTGATAACCAAATCTGACATCTTCAAGAGTAACGGAGTTATCTTTTGGAACACCTTCACTTTTCTCTGGACGTTCCAGCTCCGGCTGTTCCAGAATCCCCGCCACTTCATCAACAATCACTCCGATCTTGCCAAGATCATCTGTATAGGAACCCACTGTGATCAACGGCCCAACGATTCCAAGTGATAAAATAATACAGATGACAAAATCAGAAACCGCAAGTGTTCCATTCGCTGCATAGTGTGCCCCAAACGGCAATACCGTAAGAAGCGTATAGGGTGTGACCACCATCATCAGTGCATGAAATATTGAGCACCGTTTCATCCAGGAAATAAAGGAATCCGCATATTCCATAGCCGCCTTGGTAAATTTGGCATAAGAGCTTTCTGTCTTTCCAAATGCCTTTATTACTTCGATTCCGTCAATATATTCCACTGCCGCATCATTCAGATCTTTTGTTGTCTGAACCGTTCTCTCAAAGCTCGGCTTATACTCAAGCATCATGCCAAAATAGGAAAGAAATCCCACTATAACCGGCACCAATGACCAGAGTGCCAGTCTCCAGTCTGTCAAAAAGAAATAGATCAAAATCACAATCGGTGCCAGCAGATTGGAGGTGAATTCCGGGACAATATGCGCCAGTGTCGTCTCAATACTGTCGATTCTTTCCACTATGATATTCTTAAATGTACCGGATGGTGTATCCTTCACATAACCAAGTGGCACCCGGGCCAGCTTGTCACAGCAGGATTTTCTTATATTTGCGAGTACAGCAAATGTTGCTTTATGTGACAATGCCGTTGAGAGTGAATGAAACAGTTCCGCAATGATAAACGACAGCGCGATCAGAACCACTTTTACAAGATATTTCTCAAGCTCCTTCTCACCACTTAAAAACAGCTTTACTACATCTGCAATGATAAAATACGGAAAAATCTTAAAAACCACATTTCCTATTGCAAGTAACACACTCCACGCATAGACAATTCTTTTTTGTCCGGCCCATATCAGAATCCAGCTGACTGTCGACTTCTTTTTTTCTTTCACACTTGTTCACTCCTATCTTTCGTTTTATCGTTGTTCCTTTTGTTAGTTTATTCTAACTCGCATATAATAAAAATTCTTCCGGCAATTATCTATCTGCACTCTTCCATTCTGTAGCTGCATTTCTTACCCGCTGGTCAATATCCAGACGTACCCTGCGACATTCTTTCGGATATTTTCTTGCTGCCTGAAATGCCAGCTTCATAAAGAGTCCGGATCCAACCGGAAGCATTGTCTTTAGCATGCTCTCTGGAAAAACGAAATGGGTTCCATGCTCATAAATTACAGGCTCTAATCTGCATATATGCGGGCGTTCTTCCATTCGCTGTTTCATTCGACAGATATATTTTGCAGTATCCCACAACACATCATCCTCAGCACCAATCAGCAATACTGTTCCATGGATTTTTTCAATCTTGATCATCTCGTCTTCTGTGATTGGGTGAGCCTTTTCTGAATCATCAAACAGTTTTTTCGAATTAATCATATCACCGGTTCGTTTTGTTTCTTTCTCGATTACATGCCAGTAGTCAGGATGTTTGTAGCAAAAAGGCATATACGGAAGTGGTTCTCCTTTGTAAGAAAAAAGAGATTCTCCCTCAATCGGCCATTCCTTACAGCCATCTTTTTTGCCCTGCATAAACCCCTGCCAGATAAAGTCACTCGGTGTCAGACCTATCGTCAATGTAATATCCTCAAAATAAGAAGCGGCAGTTAATGCAAGTGTTCCTGTAGTAGAGGCCCCGACAATTCCTATCTTCTGATTACCATGTACTTTTAACCAATTGATTGCTTTCTCTATACGTTCCAGTGGATAATTATGATGTCCATAATCCTTTTTTCCAGGTGACATTGTCATCACATTTATACCGAGTTTATGTAACCATTTCACGGATGTACGTGCCAGATAATCCTCTGGATCATCTCCGATCATGGCAATCATTGCACAGTCTGAGCCTGTTTTGCATTTCCAATATGCACCATAAAATCCATCTAATTCCACATCAAAATGCCTTTTCTTCATCTCTTATCATCTCCTTAATATCAGCTAAGTTTCTCCAAAACTATTATTTTGTTTGAAATATTCCGAACGATTGAAAGCTTTCCTATTTTAAACTGTCCTGTATATTTCCATTATGCAAGTTAGTCTTATCTAACCATTGTTTTCTAAAAAACCGTGTGCTAACAAAACTGCAATTTCACACGGTTTCTTTTCATATATATTCAGTATATCACATTTATCTAATTTATCAAGCAGCTTCTGTGCTATCTGGATTGCCAGCATGACACCAAAATAAGTATACATCCATATTTCAACTATTACTGCATTCCATAATGATCTTCTCACATCTGTCATATCCAAGCTGTGAGCTGTTCAGGCACAACGTATAATTGCTGGCTCTCCCCCATTTCTGCTCTGTATAAAAATTATAATTTGTCATACGTCTTTTGTCTGTATCTGCCATCATTTTGACAGCCTTCTGTTCACTGACATGATATAACCGACTGATGCGCTGTATTTTTTCCGGCATATCCCCGTGGATAAACACGTTCAGCACATCGTTCCGGTCTTTTAAAATATAATCTGCATTTCTTCCAATGATCACGCAGGGTTCTCTCTCTGCCAGATCTAAAATAATCTTTCTCTGCACCTCATAAACCATATCCCCAACTGATCTTCCTGTAACGTCACGTCCGACAAGTGCATATGCAAATACTCCTTTCTTCGGAGACAGCTCTGCATTTTCCTGAATATATTCCGGTGCTAAACCTGACTTTTCTGCAATCTCATTAATAATGCTTTTATCGTAATAAACAATCCCAAGCTTTCTTGCGACCTCTTCTCCGATAAAACGTCCACCGCTTCCAAATTCTCTGCTGATCGTAATAATTCTTTTTGCCATCTCTGACTCCTCCTTAATCCAAAGCATCCACTTTAATTTTTCTGATCCTCTTTAAAAATACATATCCCACAAGACATGCGGTCGTTTCAGTGACCGGAAATGCCCACCAGATCAGTGAAACCCCCATCTGACCATTTCTGACAAACAGAGAAAGAATTCCCGCCAGCGGCAGGATAATAATGAGCTGTCTCAAAAGCGAAATAACCAGTGATTCCACACCACCATCCAGTGCCTGATAAATGCCCTGATAAGCAACATTGATTCCGGCAAACAGAAAGCTGATGGAGATCACTCTCATCGCACCGACAAAATATTCTCTCGACTGTCCTGCATTAAACAGCGCTGCAAATGCCCCGGGAAATATTTCTGTGATCGCAGTCCCAAGGATCATTAATGCAATAGTATAAATAAGCCCATATTTAATTCCAGCCTGAATCCTCTTCCTGCTTCTCATCCCATAAGCAAACGCGATGATTGGAGTGATCGCATCCCGAAGTCCAAATGCAAGGAACAGGACAAACTGCTGTACCTTATAGAATAAACCATAGGCAGTCTGTGCTGACGGACTGAATTTCAGGATCAGATTCATCACATAAACCATGATAGACATCAGAGCCTGCGCGATAATCGCCGGAAGTCCGATCGCATAGATTTCTTTGATGATCCCGCTGTCTGGCTTCATATATTTCACTCCGTGCTCAAATTCCTTATTCAGCTTAATGTGAAAGAAAAACAGCAATACTGCAGATGCTATCTGTCCGATCACAGTTGCGTAGGCTGCCCCCTTCACTCCCATTTCCGGGCAGGGTCCAATACCATAGATCATGACCGGATCAAGAATGATATTTATAACCGCACCAGCCACCTGTCCGATTGTAGAATAAAGTGATCGGCCTGTTGCCTGTAATAGCTTTTCAAACAAAGAAAAGAAAATAATCCCAAAAGAAATCACACAGCATATTCTCAGATAGCTGACGCCCATCTTAGTTACTTCCACATCTACTGTCTGCGATGTAATATATGCCTTTACCCCAAATATACCAAATACCAGGCAGACCGCATAAATGATCACACCAAGAAACAGACTGTTTCCTGCTACCCTTGCAGCCTTTTTACTGGTTCCCTGCCCAAGTGTCCTTGCCAGAAGCGCATTGGTTCCCACACCTGTTCCAACCCCCACTGCAACCATAAGCATCTGAACCGGGAATACCAGTGTCAGGGCATTTAACGCCGCTTCACTTCCCTCTTTCATATTTCCTACAAAAGCACTGTCTACAATGTTATAGACCGCCTGCAACGCCATAGATAAGATCATAGGGATCCCCATCCGGATCATCAGCCTATCCACCGGCATTTCCTTCATCTTGTTGCTTTCCGCCATTTTGTTTCAGCTCCTCTCTTTTCATGGCAATGCTCATTTTTTCGCAATATAAAAACGAGCAGCTGATAAACTGGATTTACGCTTATCTGCTACTCGTTTGGTGTAATTATATTGCCTGTTTTTTAAAATGTCAAACAAAATTTATGATTGACAGGCTGCCTGAAACATTGCTTTTTTGCAGGTTTTATGCTATATTTTCGACATATGCACAATAAAAGCAGCTGATCCTGGTAAGGAGAAGATACTCTGCTCAGAATAAAAGAAAAAGGGGAATTTTATGAGTCACAATCACAAACAAAGAAGTTCATTTTCAGGAAAGCTCGGCTTCGTCCTTTCTGCGGCGGGTGCCTCCGTTGGTCTTGGAAATATATGGCGTTTTCCATATCTTGCGGCCAAATACGGCGGCGGTATTTTCCTGCTTATCTATATTCTGCTGGCACTGACCTTCGGTTACACCATGATCATTGCTGAAACCTCTCTTGGACGTATGACCGGCAAAAGTCCTGTAGGTGCGTTCCATTTCTTTGGGAAATCCATTTCCCTTTCCATTGGCGGCTGGCTGAATGCCATTATCCCGATCCTGATCGTTCCCTATTACTCTGTGATCGGTGGATGGGTCATCAAATATCTTGTTGAATATATTACCGGCCATGGTGATCTTCTGGCTTTTGATGAATACTTTACTTCCTTTATTTCCGATGGTGTTTCCACAGAGATCTGCTTCATTATATTTGCCCTGTTCACCCTGCTTATCATTTATGCCGGTGTACGAAATGGAATTGAGCGTGTATCCAGGATCATGATGCCTATTCTGGTAGTGCTTTCTGTGATCATTGCTGTTTACTCCATAACAAGACCGGGTGCACTTGCCGGTGTGAAATATTTTCTGGTTCCCAATGTACAGAATTTTTCCTGGATGACAGTCGTAGCTGCCATGGGGCAGATGTTTTACTCTCTTTCCATTGCCATGGGTATCCTGATCACCTTTGGCTCCTACATGAAAAAGGATATTTCCATTGAAGACTCTACCAAAAATGTGGAGATTTTTGATACCGCCATTGCTATCATGGCAGGCCTTATGATCATTCCTGCTGTATTTGCTTTCTCCGGCGGTGATCCGAATACACTGAAGGCAGGTCCCTCCCTGATGTTCATTACCATTCCCAAGGTATTTGAAAGCATGGGACTTGGCTCCGCTATCGGGGTACTCTTCTTCGTGCTGGTGCTGTTTGCTGCGATCACCAGTTCTATCGCCCTGACAGAAAGTGCAGTTTCCACCTTCGAGGATGAGCTTCACTGGAATCGTAAAAAAGCAACTGTTATTGTTGGTATTATTATGATCGTCCTGGGAAGTCTCTCATCCCTTGGTTATGGGCCACTTGCTTCTGTTACTATCATTGGCATGCAGTTCCTTGATTTCTTTGACTTTTTAACCAACTCCGTGATGATGCCCATAGCTGCTATCGCCATCTCTCTCCTCATTTCAAGAGTCGTTGGTGTCGATAAGATCGAAGAAGAGGTTCTTCACGGCGAAAGCAGGTTCAGAAGGAAAAAGGTATTTGTGATCATGATCAAATATCTCTGCCCGATCTTTGCCGTCATTATCCTGATCAGCTCTGTGGCAAATGCCTTTGGATGGATCAGTATGTAAAGGATCACACTTATGAACAGTGAAAACTCCTTACCTCTGAAAGCCAGAATTTTTAATATCATACAGATTGGAGATAAAAGTAACCGGATCAGCCGTGCCTTTGATATTTTCATTACGGTTGTTATTTTTTCAAATATCGTGGTTACTTTTCTCCAGACCTTCTCGGAGCTGTCCTTTCTGTCCGGCTTTTTCCACGTGATAGAAGCTGCTACCCTTTGCATCTTCTGCATCGAATATATACTCCGGATCTGGACAGCCGATCTGCTCTATCCTTCCAGAAGCAGACTGCGTTCCAGACTGTGCTTTCTAATTTCCTTTGACGGTATCATAGACTTCCTGACGATCCTGCCATTTTTCTTCCTGTCCGGCTTTGTCATCTTCCGGATGCTGCGGGTTGCCCGGATCTTCCATCTGTTCCGGCTCAACTCCAGATATGATTCCTTCAATGTCATCACAACCGTCCTTTATGAAAAGCGGAATCAGATCATCTCCTCTGTTTTTATTGTAGTGATCCTGATGCTGGCAAGCAGCCTGTGTATGTACAGTGTCGAGCATGACGCACAGCCTGATGTCTTCCGTAATGCATTCAGCGGGATCTGGTGGAGCATGTCCACGCTTCTGACTGTGGGCTATGGTGATATCTATCCCATTACTACCCTTGGCAAAGTCATGGCGATCTGTATCGCTTATCTTGGTGTTGGCGCCGTGGCGATCCCTACCGGTATCATCAGCGCCGGCTTCGTGGAACAGTACCAGAGAAAGAGTGGTCTGTCCAATATCAAAAATGCGGATATTAAGGAAATTGCTGAAATTCTTGCCGACAGACGCTATGCCGGCAAGACGATCGAAGAAATAGAAACGGCAGACCAGCTGACTATCTTCCTGATCCTCAGGGATAATCTGTCGGTTCTGCCGCAAAAAGATACTGTTGTCAAATTAAATGATATTCTGGTGATCCGTGGTGAAAACGGGAATTAATGTTCACCGGTTTCTCCATAATATGTCAGTGCCACCATGGTGATATCATCAAACTGGGGAGCCTCCTGTACGAAGGCATGAATCCCCCCGCTTACGTTCTCAAGGATCTTCCTGCATGCCTTATCCGAGCTGCCATTTAATGCCTGCAGCATCCGTTCTGTACCAAACAGCTTGCTCTCTGCATTCGTTGCCTCAGCCACTCCATCCGTATAAACATACAGCGTATCTCCCGGTTCAAACCGGATCTCATAATCTGTATATGCCACATCCTCCAGTCCTGCCAGAACAAATCCATGTTTGTCCTTAATCAGCTCAAATTCGCCGTCTGCTTTCCGGAAGGCAGGATACTCATGTCCGGCATTGGCTGCTGTCATCACACCTGTAGACAGATCCAGAATTCCCATCCATACGGTTACAAACATCTCTGCTTCGTTATTTTCACATAGCTGGTTATTGACAAAGGCAAGGATCTCTGACGGTGTTCCGCCCATCAGTGCCCGGTTCTTGATCAGTGTCTTGGCGATCACCATAAACAAAGCTGCCGGCACTCCTTTTCCTGAAACATCCGCGATCACCACGCCAAGATGCATGGGATCGATCAGGAAGAAGTCGTAGAAGTCGCCGCCGACCTCCTTGGCCGGATGCATAGTCGCATAGATCTCCATGTCTGTCCGTTCCGGAAAAGGCGGGAAAATACTTGGCAGCATGTCTGCCTGGATTTTGGTCGCTACTGAAAGCTCCGCACCGATCCTTTCCTTTTCTGCTGTCACCTCAGAAAGGCGTGCTATGTAATCCTTTACTTCCCCATACATCCTTTCAAAGGATCTGGCAAGCTCTTCCACCTCGTCCCCTGTCCGGATATCAATGGAAACTGTCTCTTCCTTCTCCAGGTTCTCGACCATCTTCTGGGATGCCCTGTTTAAAAGTCCAATCGGACGGAGCAGCTTCTGTCTGACTACCACAAGCAATGCGATGCTAAACAGCAGGATCACGATGATGATATTGATGCTGGTCGTCAGAATGAAACGGGCAATGTTTTCCTTTACTCCCGGCATGGAAATATCCACACCTACAAGAGCCACCGGCTCTCCCGTACTATCATAGACCGGTGCTACTACTGATGCAATGTACCCATAGGTTTCATCCATGGATATAAGAACCTGTTCTTCCGGATCCTTCTGAAAGGCAGCAAAGGAAACCTCCCTTCCTCCCTCCATATAATCCTCATGATCTCCCAGATCACAGGCTCCTTCATCCTTATTGGCATCCCAGATATAAATCAGGTCATCCTCACAGGGTACGTAAACATAGTAATATTTCAGGGCTGAATTTTCCTGACTGGCATTCAGAAAGCTTTCAATCTCATCATAATAAGCATCCTTCTGTCCGGTCTCCAGATACTTTTTTATCGTATCCCCATCAATATAGGCTGCTGCCGTCCTGGCATAGGCAAAGCCCTGGCTGCTGTATCTTTCCATAATGTCCTTCCGATAGCGCAGCACCACAGATAAGCAGGTTGCCACAATGATCAACAGCGAAAAAAACACTACTGCCAGGATCACCTTAGTACTTAGTTTTCTTTTCTTCATGTTCTGTTTTCCCCTTTTGAAATCCTTTTCTGATCTTACTATTCCAGATATCTGCAAGTATCAGGGACACTGCTGTGATCACCACTGCCAGCAGCAGGATCATCGGCGTGGGCAGAAGCTGTGTCCCCCTGACCAGATTCAGACAGAGCTGCACGGTCAGTGCAACAAAGATCCAGTGGATAAAGTAAAATGCCGTCATATCCGTGCCAATCCTGTATACAAGCTTCACCGCTCTTTCAGATAAATGCTTTCCTATAAAATAGTAAATACCAAACATGGTGACTGCTGTCGTGATACAGATCAGGACATCCGGCGTAATGATATGATAATAGCACAGCTCTCCCTCACCGAACATTCCCTGCCGGCTGTTGATCTTTATCAGGAAATACGGCAGTGTAACAAGGAAGCATGCCGTACTGGCGATCCGGTAAAAAAGTGCTTTGTCCTTTATCCTGCGGAGCCTTTTGCCAAATACATACCCGCTTACCGGCATGATCAGCCAGTTCATATAAACAAAATAGGACATCACCTGTCCTGCCGCATCCTCTGTTCCAATAAAATATCCAAGAATGATATTGGATACCATATTCCCTGTATCAGTTCCGTTCAGCATGGTTCCCACAACAGAACAGAGCAGTGCGATCAGGATCATACTTACATCAGACAGTCCAAGCTTTATAAAAATGCCTATCGTGATCAGCACAAGTCCTGCAAGCTGGAAAATATCATTATTAAAGGTCTGATATATAATAGAAGAAAGAAACATATCCCTGTCTCCAGAAATGGCATATCCGATCAGATCCGGGATCGTGTAACGGCACATGTTCAGAAGAAATCCAAGCAGAAAGATCTGCACCCCTCTTCTGACAATGTCATTCCATTCCTTCTTCCTGCCATAGACAAGACAGGCTCCCATGGAAAACATCAGTCCCGGTGCGATCATGGGGCCTCCGATCACCGTATCAAAAATATAAGGAAGTCCGCTGTTTAGTGCTTCTTCCGGTACACAGTCAATGGTACAGTGCACCATTGCTACAAAGATCACAAAGACCACCTTGGCAATATCCATCTCCACCTGTCTGCCGGTGTTTACTTCTTTTTCTGAAAAAATCCTGTTCTTTAGATTCATCCCTTTTCCTTATCTATCCTGTGTTATATCACATATTTCATCTGTGAACTCTGTTTTATCATAACGCAATCGACGAAAAGCTGCAATAAGAAAGAATCCGGCTCGGAGGACTCGGAGGACTTTTTTGATTCATAAGACGTAATTTCCTATGAATCGA
Organism: Suilimivivens sp.; assembly: GCF_037359455.1. Classification (NCBI taxonomy): domain Bacteria; kingdom Bacillati; phylum Bacillota; class Clostridia; order Lachnospirales; family Lachnospiraceae; genus Suilimivivens; species Suilimivivens sp. Next base: position 245 of record NZ_JAXXXI010000062.1, on the reverse strand, counting down.
GTAGGAGGCGGTGACTAACCGCCGTCCTCTCACAGCACCGTTCTTTATTCAGCGCCCAAATCACAAACATGATTCCGTGTAGTTATTGGGCTTCGATTTGGTATGCAACCTTAGATAATGCGGAAATGAAAATTTCAGTTATAATGAAAGTTTTATGTTATAAAAAATACCGATCTTAATTCTCCACTATTTACGGATTATTAAGACCGGTATTTATTTCATTTTTTAATTAGCAATTAATCCCG
>NZ_JAXXXI010000061.1:0-15332 GCF_037359455.1 Suilimivivens sp. | reverse complement strand
GCGGGCAGGGAAAAGTGAAGAGGAAAAGAGGGAAAGCAGAGCGGAGCGGGGCATGGGAGAGTGGAAAGAGGCCATCATGCCCTGCGGGCAGGGAAAAGTGAAGAGGAAAAGAGGGAAAGCAGAGCGGAGCGGGGCATGAGAGAGTGAAAAGGAGCAAACATGCCCCGCAGGCAGGGAAAAGTGAAGAGGAAAAGCATGAAAGCAGAGCGGAGCGGGGCATGGGAGAGTGAAAAGGAGCCATCATGCCCCGCGGGCAGGGAAAAGTGAAGAGGAAAAGAGGGAAAACAGAGCGGAGCGGGGCATGAGAGTGAGAAAAGAGGCAAACATGCCCCGCGAGCAGGGAAAAGTGAAGAGGAAAAGAAGGAAAACAGAGCGGAGCGGGGCATGGGAGAGTGAAAAGGAGCAATCATGCCCCGCAGGAAGGGAAAAACTGTGAGAAGAGGAGAAAAACCAGGACTGACAGGCAGGAAAAGAAGGAAAAATAACTGAAAAAGGAAAAAAGAATCCCACAGATATGAAATATATGATACACTGGTTTTGTCTGTTAACAAAATGAGAAGGAGAGATAGAAATGGACAAATTTTTCAAGCTGAAAGAGCGTGGAACTGACGTAAGGACAGAGTTTATTGCCGGTATCACGACTTTCATGACAATGGCCTATATCCTTGCCGTTAACCCCAGTATTCTGGGAGCAGCCGGTATGGACACAGGCGCAGTTTTTACAGCAACCGCATTAGCATCTGCGCTTGCATCAATCTGTATGGCACTGTTTGCCAACCTGCCTTTCGTACTTTCTGCAGGAATGGGACTGAATGCCTATTTTGCCTACACAGTTGTGCTGGGAATGGGATACAGCTGGGAGGTTGCCCTGACAGCCGTATTTGTTGAAGGTATTGTTTTCATCCTGCTTTCCCTGACCAATGTCAGAGAGGCAATTTTCAATGCAATTCCAGGAGGTCTTAAGGTAGCAGTTTCCGTTGGTATTGGATTATTCATCACCTTCATCGGACTGCAGAATGCACACATCGTAGTAGACGGTTCTACCCTGGTTGGACTGTTTTCTTTTAAGGGATCTATTCAGGCAGGAACCTTTAATTCTGAAGGAATTACTGTCGTACTGGCACTGCTTGGCATTCTGATCACTTCATTCCTTGTTATCAAGAATGTAAAGGGAAATATTCTCCTTGGTATTCTGATCACATGGGTACTGGGAATTATCTGCCAGCTTACCGGATTATATGTACCAGCACCGGATGCTGGCTTCTACAGCCTGATCCCCAGTGGCATCGTATCTGCACCGGCTTCCCTTGCACCGACACTGTTCAAGATGGATTTCTCTGTGATCGGATCACTGAACTTCCTGGTGGTTGTATTTGCATTCCTGTTCGTAGATATCTTTGATACCCTTGGAACACTGATCGGATGTGCGACCAAGGCTGATATGCTGGATAAGGATGGCAAGCTTCCCGGAATCAAAGGCGCTCTGATGGCAGATGCTGTAGGTACTACTGTAGGTGCATGCTTTGGTACATCTACAATTACAACCTTTGTAGAATCTTCATCAGGTATTGCAGAAGGCGGACGTACCGGACTTACTTCTATTGTATCAGGAGCACTGTTCCTGCTGGCACTGTTCTTCTCACCTATTTTTCTTGCAATTCCTTCCTTTGCAACAGCACCGGCACTTGTCGTTGTTGGTTTCTTTATGATGCAGCAGGTAGCAAAGATTGCATGGAATGATATGCTGGAAGCAATTCCCGCATTTATCTGTATCTTTGCTATGCCTTTTATGTATTCTATTTCAGAAGGTATCGCATTTGGCGTTATCTCCTATGTAGTTCTTCATGCAGCTGCAGGCAAGGCAAAGAAGATCACCCCGCTTATGTGGGTACTGGCAGTACTGTTTATTCTGAAGTACATCTTCCTGTAAAAGGAGTACCTGTATAATAAGCACAGAAAGCCCAGGCAGACAGGAGAGGGATAAGGCAGAAATTCCTGTCAAAGCGGGATTTCTGTGCTTTTTTTACTACAAAATGTCCTTTGAAATTTTTCACTGAAAAGTGGTACACTAATAGTATAAACGTAAGAAATGACGGAAAAATTGGAAAGGATGTGATTATTTTGTATCAGATCGGAGATTATGTGATCAAATTTAACAATGGTGTCTGCAGAGTGGAAGATATCATGCACCTGGATATGCCAGGGACGGACAGAAACAGATTATATTATCTGCTGATCCCGAAGGACTGCCAAAGCGCGAAAGTGTATGTGCCGGTTGATGCGGAGAGCAGGAGCCTTCGGAAAGCGCTGAGCAAAGAAGAAGCTTGGGAGATCATCCGCAAAATACCGGAAACAGAAAAGAAATGGAGTACTAACGACAAGCAGCGGGAACAGGAGTATAAGGCGGCTATCCAGAGCTGCAATCCGACAGAGCTTGTCGGAATCATCAAAAACCTGTATAGTAGAAAGCAGATCCGCAGAGCGCAGGGAAAGAAAAGCACCTCTACAGATGAGAGATATTTCAAACTGGCAGAGGACAGCCTGTATTCAGAGCTTGCTTTTGCCATTGGCAGGGAAAAGCAGGAAATGAAACAGATCATTGCCAAAACCATTGCGGAAATACAGGAAAAGACAGAAGGATAATTTATGAATATACTGACAGCCTCTAAAATCAGCAGATCGTTTGGAGAAAAGACAATTTTGAGGGATGCTTCCTTGTATCTGGAGGAAGGAGAAAAGGTCGGCATCATCGGGATCAACGGAACGGGAAAATCCACGCTGCTGAAAATGATCGCAGGACTGGAGGAGTCAGACAGTGGAACGATCACCAGAGCCTCGCATCTGGTGATCAGTTTTTTGCCGCAGCATCCTATATTTCCGGAAGAACAGACTGTTATAGAGGCAGTCCTGCAGAAATGCCGGGAGAGCAGCAGATCAGGGCATACAGACCAGGAGCTGGAGACAGAGGCAAAGCGGATGCTGACAAGGCTTGGTGTAACAGATTTCACGGCAAAGTGTGGGATCCTTTCCGGAGGACAGCGTAAGAAGCTGGCACTTGTGGCAGCTCTTCTGACAAGGCCGGATCTGCTGATCCTGGACGAGCCTACGAACCACCTGGACAATGACATGGCGGAATGGCTGGAGGAAGAGCTGAAAAAGCTGCCGGGAGCACTGATCATGGTGACCCATGACAGATATTTCCTGGACAGTGTGGCTACAAGGATCATAGAGATCGACAGAGGCAGTATTTATTCCTATGATGAGAATTATTCCGGATATCTGGAACGAAAAGCGGAGCGGGAAGAAGCACTGTCAGCAGGAGAGAGAAAGCGGAAAACCATTCTGCGTAAAGAGCTGGAATGGGTGAAGCGTGGTGCCAGGGCAAGAAGCACCAAGCAAAAGGCGAGACTGCAGCGTTATGAGGAGCTGAAAAACAGGGAGGCACTGTCAGCAGGCAGCCAGATAGATATTGGCAGCAGTGCCACAAGACTTGGCAGAACCACTGTGGAGATCAGCCATCTTTCCAAGGCATACGGGGATAAAGTGCTGATCCGGGATTTTTCCTATATCTTTTTAAAGGGTGACAGAGTTGGCTTCGTTGGCAGGAACGGGTGTGGCAAGACAACACTTGTAAAGCTGATCACCGGGCGGGTTGAGCCGGATGAGGGCAGTATTGTGATCGGACAGACAGTGAAGATCGGCTGCTATGATCAGGAGCTGACAGAGAAGGAAATGCCGCCAGAGCAGCGTGTGATCGATTATATCAGAGATGTGGCGGAATTTGTACAGACTGAGGAAGGACCGGTTTCTGCAGCCAAAATGCTGGAGAGGTTCTTGTTTGAGGGAGAAGCACAGTACGGACTTCTGAAGAAGCTTTCCGGAGGAGAAAAGCGGAGACTGAACCTGCTCCGGGTACTGATGGATTCACCGAATGTCCTGATCCTGGACGAACCGACCAATGACCTTGATATTGAAACACTGACGATCCTGGAGGATTATCTGGACAGCTTCCATGGAATCGTGATCATGGTGTCCCATGACAGATATTTCTTGGACCGCTGTGCAAGGAGGATATTCGCCTTTGAGGAAGGTGGAAATATCAGGCAGTATGAGGGCGGTTATACGGATTACCGTGACCGGGTCCAGATGGAAAGGGGAGGATTTTCAGAACAGACAGGAAGCAGTGAAAATACTGGCAGTGCAGGTAAAGTAAAAACAGAATCGGGAAAAGCCTGGAAGCTGCCGTCTGCAAAGCTGAAATTCAGTTATAAGGAGCAGAGGGAATATGAAACCATAGAAGATGATATTGCTGCACTGGAAGAGAAAATAGAAACTTTGGAGGCCGGGATCCTGAAGGCGGCGACTGATTTTGTGAAGCTGAATGAGCTGACGAAGGAGAAGGAAGAGACAGAGAAGCTTCTGGAAGAAAAAATGGAACGATGGGAATATCTGGAGGAATTAGCTGCGAGAATTGCAGAGCAATAATAGAGGGATAGCTGCAACAGAAAAACAAATTGTTAACCATACGATAAAACAAGGTTGACAATCAAAGTCTGCCATGTTATTCTGTCTAAGGTTCCTGAAGGAACATACTACAGAAAGGCTGGATTTTCAAATGACAACACAGACAGCAACAAGAAGTAAAACTTATGACATGGTATACATAGCAGTATTTGCGGTTCTGATCGCAATCTGCTCCTGGATATCCATTCCAACGACAGTTCCCTTTACCCTGCAGACCTTTGCCGTATTTCTGGCAGTAGGTGTTCTCGGCGGCAAGAGAGGAAGTCTTTCCGTACTGATCTATATTCTGCTTGGTGCAGTAGGGATTCCTGTATTTGCAGGATTTTCAGGGGGCTTTGGCATCCTGCTTGGCAGTACCGGTGGTTATATTATCGGATTCCTGTTTTCCGCACTTCTGATGTGGGGCATGGAAGCACTCCTTGGTAAAAAGACCTGGGTGCTTGGCTTATCTATGGTACTTGGACTGATCGTATGCTACGCGATTGGAACCGTATGGTTCATGGCAGTATATACGAAAAATTCTGGACCGGTTGGACTGGCAGCAGTTCTTTCCTGGTGTGTGATCCCCTTTATCATCCCGGATCTGATCAAGATTGCACTTGCACTTGTCCTGAGTAAGCGGTTTTCCGTAATCCTGAAGCTGAACTGATTTTTATGGATTTTACGGATATTACAGAAAAGAAAGAATTCAGACTGCGTCCCCATCATGGCATGTGTCTTTCCTTTTTTGAGGGAAAGGGCTACAGCAGCGAATTTACAGCACACATGGCAAAGATGAAGGAAATTCTGACAGAGCAGAACCCGATGATCACGCTTGTAAGGGAAACGGACGATATATGCTGTGCCTGTCCCCATAATAAAGAGGGGGTCTGCGATGCGGCACAGAAGGTTTACGATTATGACACAGGAGTACTGGAAAGCTGCGGCCTTGAGGAAAATGAGAAACAGCCCTTCCTCACTTTCTATAGACAGGTGGCAGAGCAGATCCTGGAGCAGGGAATCGGAGAGAAAATCTGTGGGAATTGTCAGTGGCGCAGGATTTGTTACAGATCGGTATAAATTCCCCTTTTATACAAATTTATAATGATGCAGAAATGCATCGAGAAGAAGCGAACCGTTTACGGCTTCGCTTTTTTCTTTATCAGAAAGCCGCTCCGGGTGCCACTGCACACCAACGATAGGGAGATAGTGGTGGCACAGTCCCTCCACTACACCATCGTCGCAGTACTGGATATAGGACAGAGAGGGAGCCTTCAGATCCACGCCCTGATGATGCGCGCTGTTTACCACAAACCGCTCCCCGTAAAGCCGGTAGAGGACAGTGCCAGGCAGGGCAAAGGTCTCATGGTACTGATCTCCATTCGTGTACTGATGGCGGTCAGCGGATGGCAGATCCTGATGGATGTCACCACCGAAGAAAATATTGATGAGCTGCATTCCCCTGCAGATACCAAGAACCGGCTTTTTTTCAGATACAAAGGCTTTCAGGACAGACAGCTGCAGTCTGTCAAGAACCGGATCAAAAAAACGGGAACCGCAGTTAAGCTGACCAAACAGGACTGGATCAATGTCACCGCCGCCGGGAAGGAGAAGGGCATCATAGGATGAGGTTTCCGGAACATGAAGAGAGGTGGTACAGGAGGCACCGAGCCTTCGGAGGGTGTTTTCATAATTAAAGGTTTTTCCGGTTTCTCCGGCAACGAGAATTTTTTTCAATGGAGCTCTCCCAAAAAAGTGATATTTCTGTTATGCTGTAGTAGAATATATGAGGAAGGAAAGAAAGATATGAGAATTGGAATGGGATATGATGTTCATAAATTAACAGAGGGAAGAGACCTGATCATCGGAGGTGTTACGATTCCTTATGAAAAGGGACTTCTTGGTCATTCGGATGCGGATGTGCTTCTGCATGCCATTATGGATGCCCTGCTTGGAGCAGCAGCCCTTGGAGACATTGGCAAGCATTTCCCGGACAGTGACCCGGCTTATAAAGGTATTTCCTCGTTAAAGCTTCTTTCCCATGTGGGAGAGCTGCTGCAGGAGAATGCCTTTTTTATAGAAAATATTGATGCTACGATCATTGCGCAGGCACCGAAGATGCGCCCTTATATTGATACCATGCGAAAGAATATTGCAGATACCCTGCAGATTTCCATAGATCAGGTCAATGTAAAGGCGACCACAGAGGAAGGTCTTGGCTTTACCGGCAGTGGAGAAGGGATCTCGTCCCAGGCTATCTGTCTGCTGACAAGCCCACTTTCTGTGGGAGCAATTGATGTGATGCAGGAGCAGAGAGGATGTGCTGGCTGCAGTGGATGTATCGGAAGACAGTAAGAAAGAAGGATGACATAAGATGTACAACAGTAAATCCATGAAGGCAGAGGAGTTTATCTGCCACGAGGAAATCGAGGACACACTTGCTTTTGCAGATGAGAACAAAAACAATAAGGAAATGATCCGTCAGATCCTTGACAAGGCCAGAGAATGTAAGGGACTTTCCCACAGAGAGGCATCGGTTCTGCTTGCCTGTGAAGATCCGGAGGTGCTTGACGAGATGGAAGCACTTGCCAGAGAGATTAAAAAGAAATTCTATGGAAACAGGATCGTATTGTTTGCTCCGCTGTATCTCTCAAACTATTGTGTGAATGGATGTGTTTACTGTCCGTACCATCATCAGAACGGACATATTCCGAGAAAAAAACTGACTCAGGAGGAGATCCGTCAGGAAGTGATCGCCCTGCAGGATATGGGACATAAGAGATTGGCTATTGAGACTGGAGAGGATCCGGTAAACAATCCTATCGAATATGTGCTGGAAAGTATCAAAACGATCTATTCCATCCAGCATAAAAACGGGGCGATCCGCCGTGTAAATGTCAACATTGCGGCGACAACTGTGGAGAATTACCGGAAATTAAAGGAAGCAGGAATCGGAACCTATATCCTTTTTCAGGAAACCTACCATAAAGAAAGCTATGAACAGTTACATCCCACGGGGCCGAAGCACGATTATGCCTACCATACGGAAGCTATGGACAGAGCCATGGAGGGTGGCATTGATGATGTGGGACTTGGCGTATTGTTCGGACTTGAGCTGTACCGCTACGAATTTGCAGGACTTCTGATGCATGCTGAGCATCTGGAGGCAGTGCATGGCGTAGGACCACATACGATCAGTGTACCGAGGATCAAACGGGCAGATGATATCGACCCGGATACCTTTGACAATGGTATCGGTGATGAGATCTTTGCGAAGCTCTGTGCCCTGATCCGGATCAGCGTACCCTACACTGGCATGATCATTTCCACGAGGGAGAGCCAGCAGGTCAGGGCGAAGGTGATCGACCTTGGGGTATCCCAGATCAGTGGTGGTTCAAGGACGAGTGTTGGCGGTTATACAGAAGAGCTCCGTCCTACTGATACAGAGCAGTTTGATGTATCCGATCAGCGTACACTGGATGAGGTAGTCCGCTGGCTGATGGAGACAAAGCATATCCCGTCCTTCTGTACAGCCTGCTACCGGGCAGGAAGGACAGGTGATCGTTTTATGAGCCTGTGTAAGAGCGGGCAGATCCAGAACTGCTGTCATCCCAATGCCCTGATCACACTGCAGGAATTTCTGGAGGATTATGCCAGTGCAGAGACAAGGGAGATCGGTGAGAGGATGATCAAAGAGGAGCTTTTAAATATTCCGAAGGAACAGGTACGGAAAATAACAGAGGAATATCTGGTGAAGATCGGGCAGGGAGAAAGAGATTTCCGTTTCTGACCGGAACAGACGCACAGGAAGGAGATGCACAGCATGGCGGCACTGAATCAGACACCGGGGGCTGACCGGATTCAGATCGCATTCTTTGGAAGAAGAAATGCCGGTAAATCCAGTCTGGTCAATGCAGTGACCGGACAGGAGATGTCTATTGTATCAGAGGTAAAGGGAACGACCACGGATCCCGTGACGAAATCCATGGAGCTCCTTCCTTTAGGGCCGGTAGTGATCATTGACACACCGGGGCTTGATGATGAAGGAACTGTCGGGGAGATGCGTGTTCGGAAGGCCAGACAGGTGCTGAACAGGGCGGATATCGCTGTCCTTGTGGCAGATATCACCAGAGGGCTTACCGGAATGGAAGAGGAACTGATCACCCTTTTTCAGAAGAAAAGGGTTCCCTATCTGATCGTATATAATAAGAAGGATCTTGCGAGGGAAGAGTGTTCCTGCCTGAAGGATCTGAAAGAAAATGAAATTGCAGTCAGTGCCCTGAAAAGGGAAAATATAGAGCAGCTGAAGGAAAGAATCGGAAGCCTTGCAGGGAAAATGGGAAAAGAGAAACCGATCGTTGGCGAGCTTCTTGAAGCAGGGGATCACGTGGTACTGGTAACGCCCATTGATACCTCTGCACCAAAGGGCAGAATGATCCTCCCACAGGTGAAGGTGATCCGTGATATACTGGATGCGCACGGAACCTTAAGCGTGACACAGACAGGGGAGCTGCCAGCACTGCTTTCCTCCTTAAAGGAAAGGCCAAGGCTTGTGATCACTGACAGTCAGGCCTTTGAATGTGTAAAGCAGATGGTGCCAAAGGACATCCCATTGACATCCTTTTCTATTCTGTTTGCCAGGTATAAGGGCGTACTTGCAGGAGCTGTGCAGGGGGCGGCAGCACTTGACAGATTAAAGGAAGGGGACAGGATCCTGATCTCCGAGGGCTGTACCCATCACAGACAGTGCGAAGATATCGGGACAGTGAAGCTGCCGGGCTGGATCGAAAAGCATACGGGCAAAAGGTTTGTATATGAGTTTACTTCGGGCGGAGGTTTCCCGGAGGATCTTTCCAGTTATGCACTTGTAGTGCACTGCGGCGGCTGTATGCTGAATGAAAGAGAGATCAGAAGCCGGGAAAGGATGGCAGCAGAGAGCAGCATCCCTTTCACCAATTATGGAATTCTGATCGCCTATATGAATGGGATCCTGAAAAGAAGCCTTCAGCCATTTAAAGAGCTGGCAGAATACTTGTGAAAACCACACAGCAAGAGACGATTTAGCAGTTGACAAAACCGCTTCTTCTTCATATTCTGTTATAGAAAGAGAATTTTTCCGGTCCGTATTTTTGACGGAAAAGAATACATGACAGGAGCAAAAAATGGGACTGATTCAGAGTGTGAAAGAGGAGATGGCCATTATTAAGGAACGGGATGCGGCAATCCACTCTTCTATGGAAGTTTTTTTATATCCGAGCTTTAAGGTAATGCTGCGATATCGTGTTGCCCATAAGCTTTATCTGAAAAAGCATTACTTTCTTGCCAGATGGGTTTCCCAGAGGGCTGTAAGGAAAACGGGAATTGAAATCCACCCGGGTGCACAGATCGGCAAGGGCTTCTTTATCGATCATGGATCCGGAGTTATCATAGGAGAAACCACGATTATCGGTGATAATGTAACCTTATATCAGGGGGTGACCCTTGGAGGAACCGGAAAGGAAAAGGGAAAGCGTCACCCTACGCTTGGCAGCAACATCATGATCGGAGCCGGAGCCAAGGTACTTGGTTCCTGTACGATTGGTGATAACTGTAAGATCGGAGCCGGCAGCGTGGTGCTTGAGAATGTACCGGCCGGCAGCACAGTTGTTGGTGTACCGGGACGTGTCGTGAAGCGGATCAATCCTGATCATCCCCAGGATGAGCTGGATCAGATCCATTATCCTGATCCGGTATGGGAGGCGATCACATCCCTGCAGCACAGCAATGCAGAGATCACCAATCAGCTCATTGACCTGGAGCAGAAGATGCGTACCAGTGAGAGAGCACAGAAAAAGCAGAGTCAGAATGCAGAATAAAAGGAAGGACGTAAGCGGAAATGAAGATTTACAATACCCTGACAAAAAGGAAGGAAGAGTTTGTACCTCTTACCGAAGGAAAGGTGAAGATGTATGTCTGCGGACCTACAGTATATAATCTGATCCATATTGGAAATGCAAGGCCCATGATCGTATTTGATACAGTAAGACGCTATATGGAGCATAAGGGTTACGAGGTTAATTATGTATCCAACTTTACCGATGTGGATGATAAGATCATCAAGAAGGCAATCGAGGAAGGTGTGGAAGCATCTGTGATCTCCGAGCGTTATATAGAAGAGTGCAGGAAAGACATGGCTGCCATGAATGTAAAGCCGGCTACTACACATCCCAAGGCTACCGAAGAGATCTGCGGCATGCTGGATATGATCGGTACCCTGATCGAAAAGGGTCATGCTTATGTGGCAGAGGATGGTACTGTTTACTACCGTACAAGAAGCTTTAAGGATTATGGTAAGTTATCCCATAAGAATCTGGATGATCTGCAGGGAGGAAACAGATCTCTCCTTGTAACCGGAGAGGATCAGAAGGAGGATCCCCTTGATTTCGTACTTTGGAAGCCAAAGAAGGACGGAGAGCCTTACTGGGAGTCACCCTGGTGCCAGGGACGTCCCGGCTGGCATATTGAGTGCTCTGTCATGAGCAAGAAGTATCTTGGGGATGAGATCGATATCCATGCAGGCGGCGAGGATCTGATCTTCCCTCACCATGAGAACGAGATCGCTCAGTCTGAGGCTGCCAATGACAAACCGTTTGCGAAATACTGGATGCACAACGCATTTCTGAATATTGATAATAAAAAGATGTCCAAATCTGCCGGCAATTTCTTTACTGTCAGAGACATCAGTGAAAAGTATGATCTTCAGGTTCTTCGTTTCTTCATGCTTTCTGCACACTACAGAAGTCCCTTAAACTTCAGCAGTGAGCTGATGGAAGCAGCACAGAACGGTTATGACAGAATCGTGACCAGCGTCAGCAATCTGGATTATCTGTTAAAGAGCGCAGAGGGCTCCATGACAGAGGAAGAAAAGAAGCTGGCAGAGGAAGCGGCTGTCTACAGGACACGTTTTGATGAAGCCATGGATGATGACTTCAATACAGCGGATGCACTTTCCGTTATTTTCGAGCTGGTGAAGTTTGCCAATACCAACGCAGGAGAGGGAAGCAGCCAGGAATTTGTACAGTATCTGAAGGATGAGATCACAGAGCTTTGTGATGTATGCGGTCTGATCGTAGAGAAAAAGGAAGAGATCCTGGACAGCGATATTGAGGCATTGATCGCAGAGCGTCAGGCAGCAAGAAAAGAGAAGAACTTCAAAAGGGCGGATGAGATCAGAGATGAGCTCCTTGCCAAAGGAATTGTTCTCGAGGACACCAGAGAGGGCGTAAAATGGAAGAGAGCCTGAGTCTTTCAAGCAGGATCAGAGAATTATTTGGGTTAAAAGAGGTGGATATGAAGGCATATTCACCTCTTACGCTTGCCTATATCGGAGATGCTGCCTATGAGCTTGTGATCCGAACCATGGTGGTGGAGAAGGGAAACCGTCAGGCCAGCCAGCTTCACAGGCTCACCACATCCTATGTGAAGGCACAGGCGCAGGCAGCTATGATCGAAGCACTGGAGCCGGAACTGACAGAGGAAGAACTTGCCATATACAAAAGAGGCAGGAATGCCAAGTCCTATACCAGTGCAAAGAATGCATCCATTCTGGATTACCGGAAGGCGACAGGACTGGAAGCACTGATCGGCTACCTGTATCTCTCCGGCAGGGAAGAACGGGTACTTTTTCTTATCAAAGAAGGAATCAGCAGGATCTGATCCTCGAAAGAGCTGCTGAAGGAGACAGGCGGAGCTGCAGCGTTTGGACGAGTCTGGTGGAAGTGTATAAGGGAACAGAGAAGGGAAAGAATGTATGATGAATGCAGAAGAAAAGACATATGAAGAAATGCTCATAGAAGGAAGAAATGCTGTGATCGAGGCGTTCCGTTCTGAACGTGAGATTGACAGGGTATATATTCTGGATGGCTGTCAGGACGGACCTGTTGCCACCATTAAAAGAGAGGCCAAAAAGAGAGGAACCATGATCAGATTCGTGGATAAGGAGCGTCTTGATCATATGTCAGAAACCGGACACCATCAGGGTGTGATCGCTGTGGCTGCCGCCTATCATTATGCAGAAGTAGAGGATCTGTTTGCGGAAGCAGAAAAAAAGGGAGAGGATCCTTTTTTTATCCTGCTTGATAATATTGAGGATCCTCATAATCTGGGAGCTGTCATCCGTACTGCAAACCTTGCAGGAGCCCACGGAGTGATCATCCCCAAGAACCGGGCAGTCGGGCTGACGGCAACTGTGGCAAGAACCTCGGCAGGTGCCCTGAATTATACTAAAGTGGCAAGGGTGACGAACCTGGTAAGGACCATGGAGGATCTGAAGAAGAGGGGTATGTGGTTTGCTTGTGCAGACATGGATGGGACATGTATGTATGACCTGAACCTTACAGGACCGCTTGGACTTGTGATCGGAAATGAAGGAGCCGGAGTAGGACGCCTCGTAAAGGAAAAATGTGATATGGTGGCATCCATTCCCATGAAAGGAGATATTGATTCCCTGAATGCTTCGGTGGCAGCAGGCATACTTGCCTATGAGGTGGTAAGACAAAGAATGAAGGCAGGAAGATAAGGGAGCAATCAGTAATTTTATGAATAAGCTGAATCGTGTGATGCTGATGCTGATCGCTATGGCTGCTATCATGCTGCTGGCTGTAGGGATTGACAAAGGGCTGCAACGGCACGAAAGAAAAATGTGGGAAATAGAAAGAGAAGCCGTTTATGAAGAAGCACGGGCGGATATTGCCAGTATGCAGGCGAATATCCAGACTTTATCTGAGGATCCGGAGGCTCTTATTTCCTATATAGAAGAAAATGAGCTGAATTACACAGAAAAAAAGGAAGTTTTTCTGGAAGAACCGGATAGAGCAGAAGGCGATGGTTCTGTGTCAGACAATGAAGCATATAAAGGAGAAGCTGAAAATCTGGTATCCGGGAATTCTGTACCGGGGAATCTGGTATACGGGAATTTCGTATCTGGAAATTCCGTATCTGGAAATTCTGAATCTGAGAATTCTATATCCGGGAATTCCATATCCGGAAATCTGGAATGGGGGAGCTTTCTGCCGGGCGGTCTTGTATCCGGCAATCTGCTTTTTCCCGGAGAAGAGAGGGAGATCTGTGCTTCCTACGAAAATACCATGAAGATCAACAGACAGGATAAAAAGATCATTGCTGACGGTGAGGTGGATTTTTCAGACTGTAAGATTACCTGTCTTGGAGATAGTATTACGGCAGCATCTAATCTGGATACCATAGAGAATTATCAGTCTATGTCCTATCCGTCCCAGCTGGGAGAAATACTTGGCGCAGAAGAGGTAGTGAATCTCGGGATCGGAGGTTCTTCCATCGGGCGGTACTGGGAGAATGCTTTCGTAGACAGATACCAGGAGATCCCGGAGGATACAGATGTGATCCTTGTCATGGGAGGAACCAATGACGGGTTCTGTGCTTCTGAAAAGGAGCTTGGGAGCCTGGAGAAAAGAGAAAAGGATACCTTTACAGGAGATCTGGATGAGCTTCTCTTTGGACTGCAGAAGGATTACCCGGATGCGCAGATCGTACTGATCACGCCTCTTCCAAATGTATTGCATGATCTGCTGAGGAAAAGCAGGGATTATCTTCTGCCGCAGTCAGCCTTTGTCAGGGTGATGAAACAGCTTGGAGAAGAGCATGGGATACCGGTGATTGATCTGTACAATTCCAATTTTCTGGATACGCATGATGCAGCAGTGATCCACGCACTGATGCCGGACGGTGTTCATGGCAACGAAACCGGTTACCGTATGCTGGCACAGCATATAGCAGCACAGCTGATCCTGATCGAAGAGGAGGAGGGAGTAGAAGCTGTTGGGGAATGATTATGAAACCTCTAAGGATGAGGAGCTGATCCTTCGGATCCGGGATGGTGAAGAGAAAATTACAGATTATATCATGGAGAAATACAAAAATCTGGTGAGGAGCAAGGCCGGAAGTATGTATATCCTTGGCGCAGACAGGGAGGATCTGATCCAGGAGGGGATGATCGGGCTGTTCAAAGCGATCCGGGATTATGATATTGGAAGAGATGCCAGCTTTGCCACCTTTGCAGATCTGTGTGTGGCAAGACAGATGTATACGGCGGTGCAGGCTGCTGGCAGAAAAAAGCATGCGCCGCTGAACAGCTATGTTTCCCTCTATGCGGGAAATGGCAGTGATAAGACGGAAGAGGAAAAGAAGCTTCTGGATTCCCTGGTTTCAAGGGATGAACAGAACCCGGAGGAACTGCTGATCGACAGGGAGAATGTAGAGCGTATCGAGAAAGCCATCGAAAGTGAGCTGAGCAGCTTTGAAAGACAGGTGCTCGACCTGTATCTGACAGGGATGAAGTATACAGAAATTGCAAGAGTACTTGGAAAGGATGATAAATCGACAGACAATGCGCTGCAGCGCTGCCGCAGCAAGATACGGAAGGCACTGCTGACAGGAAAGGACTGATGGTCTGATGGTCTTGCTGGTCTGCTACCGGGTGACAGGAGTTAAGGCGGAGATTTGATGACTGTGAGGACTGCCAGTGGTACCAGTGGGGACAGTGATGCCAGTGGTGCCAATGAGGACAGACGGGGCATGGGAGAAGAAAAAAGTTCCCCATGCCCCGAATCGTGATAAAAGAGGAAGCCAAGGAAGAGAAAAAGGAAAAGAGCGGGGCATGGGAGAAGAAAAAAGCTCCCCATGCCCCGAATCGTGATAAAAGAGGAAGCCAAGGAAGAGAAAAAGGAAAAGAGCGGGGCATGGGAGAAGAAAAAAGCTCCCCATGCCCCGAATCGTGATAAAAGAGGAAGCCAAGGAAGAGAAAAAGGAAAAGA
>NZ_JAXXXI010000060.1:0-2596 GCF_037359455.1 Suilimivivens sp. | reverse complement strand
GCACGGATGCGCTCACTGGCGGCGGCATAAAAGGCCGGGGCCGTTTCAAAGCATACAAAGCGGCATTCTGTGTTGATGGCCGCAATCGCGGTTGTGCCGGAGCCCGCGCAAATGTCCGCGACCAGTTCTCCGGGGCGGGTGTAGGTGCGGATCAGGTACTCGCAGAGCTCCACGGGCTTCTGTGTAGGATGGATACCGCCGGACACCGCAGGCACAAAAAGCACATTCCCGGGATAGCGGCGGCCATTTACGATCCTCCTTTTCGTTAAAGTTGCACAAATTTGAACGCTAAAATTTTGTAGTTATTTTTGTGCCCCCTTTCTGTCTATCCATGCAAAAAAGCCGCCCGTTTTTACCAAATCGGAATTCAGTGAATTGATTCTTCCTCCCGATTCCTGTATACTGACTGTAAGAAGCCACAGCATGGAAATCCTTTTCAGCTGGGTTTACTTTCATGGCTGCGTGTCAAAAATTTCAGGAGTGTACTATTTTATGGAAATCGAACGCAAATTTACGATCAAAGAACTGCCGGTGGATCTCGACAGCCACACCTGTCTTCTCATAGAGCAGGCTTACCTGAATACCGATCCGGTCATCCGGATCCGCCGTCAGGATGATGACTATTATCTTACTTACAAAGGAAAAGGCCTCATGGCAAGAGAAGAATACAATCTCCCCCTGACCAGAGAGGCCTATGAGCATCTGCTTCCCAAAGCAGATGGCAATATCATTACCAAAAAGCGTTATCTGTTTCCCATTTCAGAGCCATCCTTCCGGAAAGGATATCAGCCTGAAAGTACACCATCCCTTACCATAGAGCTGGATGTATTTGAAGCACCTTTTGCACCACTTATCATTGCAGAGGTGGAGTTTCCTGATGAGGAAATGGCAGATGCTTTTCTGCCGCCGGACTGGTTCCTTGCTGATGTCACTCTGGATAAGCGTTACCACAACTCCAATTTATCGCGGATGCAGGATCTGTCTTCTCTCCTTCTATCGTCTTCATAAACAGACTCTTTTCTCCCACCGGTCAGACTATTTCCACCATTTCCGGATTGGTCTTATAAAACATGGCACGTGAAAGTCTGCTCTTTTCCAGATATCCATTCTTTTCCAGATTACCAAGTACATTTTTCCGAAGGTAGGTGGAATCACTGACTTTCAAATATTCTGCTATTTCCGATACTTTACGAGCCTGATGATAACAGAAGGATAAAACCTTTTCATCCATTTCTGTTCCGCCAGGAACCGGTGCAAATGTCAGCACCGGTACTTTACTGTCTTCTACTCCATTTTCATAAGTAAGATCCGGCAATACTAATGTAAAATGATCCGAAGAAGAATAAATATATGGTTTATGTGCTTCATCTGCCTCTTTATACTCTTCAATAATTTTATCAAATCCTGTACCGGCAGCCTCCATTACATTACAGGCAACTAGAATACTGGAAATCAATTCATTTCTTCGCTTTGAAATAATTCCGGACAGATCATAAGTCTTTCCCAGCTTTTCTCCCCTGTAAAAACCTCCAGGAGAAGATATCTCCAGACGATCCTTAAACATATCTACCTGAATCTGCGTTCCATCCAGATAGTAGTCACGATGAGCCACCGCATTAATTACTCCTTCGAATAAGGCTCGCTGCGGATAAGAATCAATATTTTTTCTTACATCATCCAGCTTTATCATGGAATGATTCATTCTTTGATTTACAAAGTCCATCATATATTGAATGGTAGCAATCACATTTCCCTGAAAACGATTAATGGTTATGATTCGTTCACTTCCTTTATTAAAGCCTGCGAAAACCGAACACTGAACTCCCGTTTTGGATCCTGGATAATCATCTTTAAACAATACCGCTCCATTTAACAGAAAACCTTCCTCATTATAAAATCCAATGGATTTCAGGAATTTTTCTTTCAGCTCTTTTCCATTATTGTGCTCCTGATAAAACGTCTGTAAAACAGAAAACTGCTCCGGCTCATATGGAATATCAGAAACAAGAAGATCATACTGTGTATTCCTGCTTTTTATACTCATTTCAATAATTTCTTCATAAGTTGCCCCATTGGTAAAGCCATCTCTCCGCATAAAAATAGATGGAATATTTTTATATTTTAAAATAATTGGTTTGACCACGGACTCCGGAATTGATACATGAATAATAAACCGTTCTCCACTTTTTGCTTCATATCGAACAAATGAAATCTTCATTTGCGGTCTGGGAGTCAGATGCTCATTCACCTGATTATTAAAATAATTACGTTCATTATCAGCACCTTTTCGATCAAATCCTATCAGCTTATTTGTCTTATCTTCCACTCCGATGTAAAAATCACCGCCAGTTGCATTTGCAAATCCAGCAATACTTTTCAGCCAGCCTACAACATCCTCACGGTTGAGGACACTCTTACATTCAAATTTATCATTTTCTAACTGTACATTTTTCACAATCTCTTCCAGATACATCTGCTTACCTCCTGCTTCTGTTACTTCAAGATTACTTCAATATTACTTCAAAGTCAACTTCAAAGTCACTTGAGTTTCCGTACTTTTATCCACACTTCCCTGCTTTCACAGGTTCTGTCATAA
>NZ_JAXXXI010000059.1:0-115072 GCF_037359455.1 Suilimivivens sp. | reverse complement strand
GATCGACGAACTGCAGAAGGAAGTGGATACGCAAAAGGCTCTTCTTGAAGAAAAGGATGCGGTGATTGCCGAAAACGCTGCCGTCCTTGCCGAGAAAGATGCCATTATTGCCAAGAAGGATGCTCTTATCGCTTCTTTGCAGTCACAAAACGCCAATATATAAGCCGATACTGAGACACTATACCGCATGTGTCAGAATGTGGAGAATGTTATGGGTTTCTTTTCTGAGGAATTACGGGAAATGGACAGGAATACTGTCAGATATATGATCGATGAGCTGCAGAAGGAAGTGGATACGCAAAAGGCTCTGCTTGAAGAAAAGGATACGGTGATTGCCGAAAAGGATGCCATCATTGCAAATTTGCAGGCAAAACTGGCAGAAAAATAATGTCCTGCTGACTGTCATCACATCATTCAAGTGAAAAAGGAATCCTGCTGTCGCTATGTACCCTCTTTACCAAACAACTCAGTAAAGAAACTGCCCGTCACAGCAGAATTCCTTTTATTCTAAATTTTACAGTGATTCAAATTCACTTTCATCAATGGCTTCATCTGTAAATTCATCTGCATCCATATAATTCAGGGTATTATCCAGAAGCTCATCTATCGTATATGTCTCTTCAAATACTGTCATCTTATTATAGCTGTATCTGTCAATTACCGTAATGGAAACATCATCCTCGCTGCTGTTCAGTTCCCATGCCAGAGCAACCATGATTGTTGTACCAGGTGATATATTATTAGAGTTATAAGAACTTGCTCCCGGCACATAAGTAGACTGCATTTCCATGCCGGACTGTCTTGCTGTAATATCCAATGCGGTACTGAAGGAAATATCTTCATCAGAATTATTGGTAAATTCTCCTACCATAACGACCACATAATCGTCATTATAATCAGAATAGCCAATCAGAATTTCATCCATGGAAAATTCATAAGCGCTTTCAGCAACAACTGCTTCTACCCCGGATAAATCAATTGTTTCCTCCAGGATCTTCTTCTGATCAAATGAATCAAAATCAATACAGCTGAGTTCTACATCGGAATCCAGATCATTCAGCCCATATACTCTTCTTATCGCAATAGAATTACCTGGCTGAATATCCGTATAATCGCTTCCGTACATTTCTTCATCATACATTGGATGTCTGTATGGCAGATACGCACTCGTAAGTCCTACTCCATTCTGAAACATCTGCATTTCCACTGCACTGCCAAAGCTGGTAGCTTTACTGCTGTTATTGGTAAAAGTAAGATCCAGTACCAAAAGCGGATTTCCATCTTCATCATCTGTAAGTTTTTTATCATCAAGGGTAACATCATATACAGCCTCTGATACCACCTTCTCTACTGTCGAAAGATCAATATCCTGTTCCAGCACGGTAATCTGCGACTTTCCATCCGTGCTGAGTGCCACAACCAGAACAGAAAGTGTTCCTTCAGTCACTCCATCCGGCAGCAGATAAGCCGCCTGTGCCTGTCCTGTTTCACCTTCTGCGATCATCTGACTGTTGTCAATAGCCTCCGGATTATCAGAAAGCAGAAAAGCTGTTTCCAGATTTGCTCCATCCAGAGAAGCTGTCATTTCATAAACCGGTGTGTAGGCTGATATATAATCACCTGTGTTATTGGTCACATCAAGATTAATTGCTATTATGCTTCCTGTATATGCATCATCGCACATAAATACCTTACTCATCGTTGCTTCATAAGGTGCTTTGCCGCTCTTTCCACAGCCGGTAGCCATGCATAACATGACAAATACAGCCAAAAGTATCATTTGTAGTTTCCTGTTTTTCATTTCACTATCCTTTCCTTTCCCATTCATAAGATAAATTTACTATACAATACCCCCGCTGATTTGGCAATTTTTCTTTTTACTTACTGTAAATTCAAAAAGGATCCACCGGATCGTTTTTCATATGCATGGCAATTAAAAATGGTGAAGATAACAATATCTTCACCATCTTCTTCTGCACTATCTTACTTCAAACGCAAAAATATGAACTTTTTCCTGTTCACCCCAGTTTTTCTGAGGAATCAGTTTCACTGCCTGCAATTTTTCGTGTATCGGGATCTTTACAAATCTCTGATAGTTTTCAGGTATTTTCTGAATGGTATACCATTCTCCATCCTTTTTCCCTTTCAGTTCAAACCCCTTTACCATACAATCTGGCACATGATAATGACCGCCCTCCAGTGGATAGAAATTCGGCATATTCAGTGGGTGATGTTCCTTCCACGAACCATTTCTTGTAAACTCGCTGTCAAAGATCAAAACGGCTTCCTGAACATTCTCTTCCTTCTCAAACGTATAGGTGATCTCATCATTTATCTTGCCGCACCATCCGTAGTCCACATCCTTCAAAACCCTGTTTTTTCCATTTCTGAGTGCCTCTGCATCTCCTTCTGTTGCTGTCAGGGCTGCTTCTTTCGTCAGTTCGCACACAGGTGCAATAAACTCAGGCAGATAACAATCATCTGTCATCAGCATATCCTGTAACTCCTGTATCCTGTTCTGGCCCAGTTCTCTCGGTGTCATATGATATTTTCCTGCGAGATAAGCTGCTGTTCCAATTGCCTGTCCACAGATCGCACAGGTCAGCATCACTCTTGTGGATGTCAGTGCCATATGAGAGGTACTGATATCTCTTCCGGCAAACATAAGATTTTCAATATTTGCTGAATATAAGGAACGGAAGGGAATGTGATACTCCCGCTTTACAGAATACATACCAATCGGAAGTCCCTTTTCCAGATAAGGATAGTCCGGGTGATCTTCCACCGGCCATCCTCCATAAGCCACTGCATCTTCAAATCGCACCCCGTTTTCAACATCATTCTGATTCAGCGTATAATCACCGACATATCTCCTGGACTCCTGTTTTTCCGGTAAAAATCCAACCCAATCCAACGCCCAGTTTTCTGCATGGTGCTTAGGATCCTTTTTAATATGATCCCACATACCAAATGCCATTTTCAGCAGTTCCGTGTGAATGTCTTCTGCCTCTGAAATCGTGTCCTGCAGATTACCTACTTCAAACCACCAGAAATTCTGTTCACGGAAATCATGGGATGTCCCTGTCGGGAAGCTTTCATCTGTCGGATAGGAATATGCCCATTCCGGTGCAATAAACGGCTGAGGTGTAGTCATTTCCCTGGCCTGCAGCATGATTCCCTGTCCTATCCGCAGATTATCTGCCTCTTCTTTACACCATGATTCTCCATATAAACTTTTAGCTTCTCTTCCTTCTCTGTACTCCGCCCCTGTCAGTGGTGCCAGGATTCCATCTCCGGAACAGTCTCCAAAGTAATCAGCTTCTACTATGTACCAGGTTTCTGTTGTCGTCTGCCATGCCTTTACAGAACGGATCTTCTTTCCATCCATCTCTGCACCATTGCAGGAGCAATTCAGCAGTAATGTCAGATTTTCACAGAACCTTACTTTTCCGTATATGATACTGTCCCAGATCGTCCAGTTTCCGTTCGGATTTCTGTAACTGTTTTCCAAAAGAAGTTCTTCTGCAATTCCTGTTTCATGATTTTCATCTCCCTCAGCTCCGATCGGCCAGATCCGGATTTCTGAGGAAGCATTTCCTCCAAGCACTGGACGATCCTGGATCAGAACTGTTTTAAGTCCTTTTCTGGCTGCTGCAATGGCTGCGCAGCTCCCTGCCAGACCGCCTCCCACAACACAGAAATCTGCGTTTATGTTTTTTGTCTTCATAAATAATTCATCTCCTTTTCCTGCCATCCGTCTATCCTTTCACAGCACCTGCCATCAGCCCTTTAATAAAGTATTTGGATCCAAGTGCGAAGATCAGGATCAGCGGAATCGTCCCCATCGCCAGTCCTGCTATACGAACGGCATAATCTGCCCGGAAAAAATTTCCAAGGGTTGTAATTCCCAGCGGGATCGTATACATTTCCTGTTTATTCAATAAGATCAGTGGTACAAGAAAGCTGTTCCATGACGCAATGAATACCAGAAGAACAAGTGTTACCATTGCTGATCTTACAAAGGGTATTACGATAAAGATGAATGCTTTTATATCATTGCACCCATCAATTTTGGCACTCTCCAAAACCTCATCCGGTACATTGTCTTTCATGAACTGGGTCATCCAGAACACACCAAATGCATGTGCCATACTGGGAAAAATCAGAGCCAGATGCGTATTGATCCAGCCCAGAACCTTCATTTCCTTTACAAATGCAACGAGTCCCAGCTGTGTTGGTATCATCATCGTCACAAGCACCATGGAAAAAAGGAATCCCTTTCCCTTAAAATGAAACTTGGCAAATCCGAATCCAGCCATTGTGGAGATCAGTACCGACCCAACTGTTGTACAAACAGCTACTTTTGTGCTGTTCCAATAATACTGCAGAAAATTACTTGCCATCAGCTGCTTTAAATTTTCCAGCAGATGACTCCCCGGTTTAAAGGGGAGTATCCGAAATATTTCTGCTGTAGAATAAGTTCCCATCATAAACATGATATAAAATGGCAACATTAAAATAATCACGATCAGCGCTGCAAAGAAAGTTTCCAGGACACTTTGCAGTCTGTGTTTTCTGCTTTTATTCATATGCATCCTCTCCACGGTAAGATAATCGGTAACTGAAGAATGCAAAAACAGCAATAATAACAAAGAGTGAATACGATATCGCTGCTCCCAGTCCCTGCCGCATGGTTGTTCCAAATGCAGTATCATATAAATACCACATCACTGTCAGACAAGATGATCCAGGTCCTCCAAGCTGTGTTGAGGAAGTTGCCCATCCGGAAAACAACTGCATCGGTTCTTCCAGTAGCTGCAGTCCTCCTATGATACTGGTAAGCATAACAAATACCATAATATTTTTTAACAGCGGTACAGTGATCTTAAAGAAGATCTGTACAGTACCGGCGCCCTCAATTTCCGCTGCTTCATATATATCTGATGATATTCCCGCCATTCCCGACAGGAAAAACATGGTATTGTATCCGAGATACTTCCATACTACCATCAGAATCACGATCACCCTTGCAGTCCCCGGACTTCCAAGCCAGTCGTATGCTGTATCCATCCATCCTGCCGCCTGAAGCACCCTGTTTAAGATTCCTGTCTGCCAGTCAAAAATAAGGGCAAAGATCAGACCTATTGCTACAGGTGTGGTCAGATAGGGCAGGAAACTCAGACATTGCAGAGTCCTTTTGCCCTTTACCCATTTTGCATTCAGCATCACTGCCATCAGCATTCCGCCAAATACCAGTGCAGGAACACATACTGCTACAAACAGGAATGTATTTAACACCGATTTCCAGAAATACGGGTCTACGGTAAACAGCCGGATATAATTCTTAACGCCTATAAATTGTGGCGTATGGATTCCGTCCCAATCTGTAAAGCTGATGTAAAAGGAATACAGAATAGGAAACAGGTTAAATCCGATATAAACAAGAAAGAAGGGTGCTATAAACAGGTATGGAGAAATTTGCATCTTTCTCTTTTCTTTTTTATTCATATAATTCCGGTGCCTTCGCCTTAATCTGCTCTTCCATCTGTCCAAGTGCATCTTCTACTGTCAAAGAAGGATCTTTTATCATCGCCTCGCAAACGGCATGTCCCACCTCATCCAGAAGGGCATCATATTGGGATACCTGTGCTCCTTCAATATACGGGGAAATATCATCAGCCCATACCTTTCCTGCCTTGATATCTCCATAGCAGCTAATCGTATAATCAAGATAATCATCTGTTTCATAAATGCTCATCAGGTTCGTCAGATAGGAACTGCTGTCTCTGCACGCATAGGCGCCATTTTCTGTCTGGGTCAGCCAGTGGATAAATGTCCATGCTTCTTCTTTATGCTGGCTGGTATTGGTAATACCCATTGCTGTACCACCAAGGTTAAATGCTACTCCGGGAGATACCATGAGTCCCCATCTGTCAGCACTGTTTGGATCATTGGGTTCAATACTGTAATGAGGTGACCAGGTTGCTCCACAATAGAAAATATTATTCTCATCTGCATAGGATGCGTTGGCTGCTGCAGAATTCTGGGACAGATTATTAACGATACCTGCATCGATCATCTTCTTCAAAATTGCCAGAGATTCTCCATAGGTTCCTTCCAGGTCCAGTTTGTTATTTTCATCTATTACAGAAGGGGCTGATTCATAGAAATTACCGGAAATCATAGCCATTGCATCTTCTGCACTGGAGAACATATAAACCGTTCCATTACTGTCCTCCTTGACCTTCTTGCCAATCTCAATAAAGTCATCCCATGACTGGATCATTTTTTCCAGTTCCGCAGAATCAGCAGTTCCGATCCATTTTTCACACAGATCCTTCTTATAGCTTAAACCTGTTGCATTCATAAACCATTCCACACCTACGATCTTTCCATCTCTGGTACATGTTGACTGTACGCAGTATGGGAACATTTTTTCTGTATCATAATTGTAGGGATCTGCTGAAAGATCTTCCCAGATATCCATTTCATACAGCACACCTCGCTGCTTGTAATCCTGCCATAAAATATCCGGCAGCTCCATACCACTTGCTACAGATGTCTGTACCTTCTGTGTATAATCTGATCCACCGGATACCGGAATATATTCGATCTGAATGTTGGGATATTCCTTATTAAATTCCTTGGCTACATTGGTGATGGTTCCTTCATCCCATCCCCACATGGATATCGTCACAGTATCCCCGGTGTTCTCCTGGTTTTCTGTAGCAGCTGCGTTCTCCTGCGCTGTCTGCGTATCTGCCGTACTTTCACTGTTTTCAGAAGCAGAACCGCATCCACTAAGCAAAGATGCTGTCATTACTGCTACACCTAATAATGCTGTAAGTTTTTTCCCTCTTACTCCCATATACATATCCTCCACTTTTCTTTTCTGTGTTCCGGAACAACTTTATCTTACACAATTGGTAAAATCAGAAAAAGAATGCATAACAATAATATTGTATAAAATCCAATACTTTTTGTTATACATTCCTGTTTTTTCTCTTTTTCTCACGATTTCTTTGTAAGAATTGTCCAACTTTTATTTTGGTATCTCAATATGGATCAGCACTCCGCCCATTTCACTTTTACTCATTATAAAGCGGGTCCTGTCACCATAAAGATAACGAAGCCGTGACAGAATATTGGGAATTCCAATACTTTTCATTTTAGAATCTCCACCGTCCATTTTCACACCCATCTGAAATGCCTGCATCCGCTTCTCTTCCATTCCTGTTCCATTATCTTCCACCTCCATCAGAATGTGATCCTGACAGTCTTTTATACACACCCTGACAATACCTGTTTCCTTTTCATCTGACAAAATACCATGTATGATCGCATTTTCCACCAGAGGCTGGAGTATCGTCCTTGGAACCGTCGCCTGCAGAGTCTCTTCCTCCACATCCAGGATCACCTGATATGCATCCTGATACCGGTATTCCTGTATTTTGAGATAATGTTCCAGTATGTCAATTTCCTGACTGATCGTTGCAAACATATCTGCTTTTCCAGGCCGTACTGCATCACGCAGAAGATGTATAAATGAGTCAGTTACTTCTACCACCTCCTGATTTTTCCCCTTTCTGGCCAGGAAAATCACCGTATTCAGTACATTATAGATAAAGTGGGGATTTACCTGTGAAAGAAGCAGTTTCTCCTCCATCTCAAACCTGGCTGCTTCTGTTCTTTCGATCCGCTTTATATAAGCATTTAATTCACTGACCATGTAATTAAAGCTATTGCTCATAACAGTCAGTTCCATATAGTTATCTGCCTGAAAATGTGCCTGAAAATCTCCTTTGGAAACTTTATTCATTTCTTCGGATAAATCCTGGATCGGTTTTGCAATTTTGGAAATCATGGGAACCATAACGATCAGTACCAGTAAAACCCCAAGAAAAATAGATGCCAGAAAAAAGCTTTTCAAATAATCAAGTCTGTCACTAATCCGCTCATTTCCAGTAAAAGCTACCAGCTTCCATCCGTACTTTGGAATCTGGTATATGATCCAGTAACCATCCTTTTCATTTAATACATAACATTTACTTTTTTCGTTTTCCTTTGTTACAACATCAGAAATATTTACTTTTTTTCCTATTTCGTCCTGCTTGTATAAAATATCCTTATCGTCCAGGATCCAGTAAAACGCATCATACTCCTTTGCTGTCAGATTCAGGATATCATCAAAGGATTTTCTGTCTAAGTCCACGATCAGATCACCAAGTGGCCGTTTTGGCATATAATAGCTGACGAAAGGATATACATAACTGATATACTCATTTCCTTCATTAAGTGCATTCTTATGAGATCTTGAAAAACCGGACTGTTTTTCTTCTTTAAATTCCCTGTACCACTCAGTTTGCACCTCCATCGCTGAACGATCCTTGTCCTTTTCCAGACTCCAGATGACATCCTTTTCCGGCATGTTAAGCAGGATATCCTTCACATCTTCTCTCATAAAGGTGTACCAGATCAGTCGCTCCCGGATCTGCAGCACAGTAAAAACTTCATCAAACGCATCCTCGTAATACTGCGTCGTAATATACTGTTGGATCTCCTCGTCCATCAGCAGCATTCTTGTAAAATACTCCAGTTCCTCTCCTACATAATTGATCTGCTGTCCTGCCTGCTCCAGATTTTTCTGGTCATCACTGATTCCTTTCTCCTTCAATACATCCCAGAAATACCTGTACGTTATAATTCCAGTCAGTACGAGTACCCCTATCAGGATCCCACAGATCGGCACCAGCATTTTTCTTTTCATGCTCTTTTTCGCTTTTTTCATCTGCATTCCTCATCAACTGTTCCTGCTACGATATTCCCATGGCGTCATTCCTTCTGCTTTTTTAAAAACACTTGCAAAATACTGGCTGGAACGGTATCCAACTGCTTCTGCTATTTCATACATTTTCATCTGAGGCATTTGCTGCAGCAATTTCTTTGCCATTTTGATCCTGGTACCTGTCAGCAGTTCCAGAAAACTCTGCGATAATTCCTTTCTGCATAACTGGCTCAGATATACTCCACTGATATCCAGTGTCCCGGCAACCGTTTCAATGTTTATTTTCTCACTATAATGTTCCTCTATATACTGTATACATTTTCGTATATAGATACTGTACTGTGCTTCTTTTCCATTCTGCACCATCCGGTTCGCTTTTCTGTATATTTCTGTCATTCTGTCACGGATTTCGTCTAAAAATATACTTCTCCCGGCTTCCTGCTGCAGAAGCATCTCAAACCGGACACCAGGCGATCTCCTGCACAAATCGTTCAAGTGATTCCTCAGTTTTTCTGTTAATGTTATCAGACCATTTTTATCCCATACAGGTTCTCTGACCGTCTGGTACATCTGTCCTATATCCTCTGTGATTTTTTCAGCTTGGTGATTCCTGAAATTATCATTCAGTACCTCCATATCCCATTCCTTCTCTGTCACACCTGGGCTCACCTTTTCCTGCAGATCCGATTCCATGTATATTTTCCCTTCCTGCATAAACCGGAAGTATTCTGACATTTTCTTCAGCCTCTGATACAGCTCCATACAGCCTTTTTCTTTCTGTTTTCTGTATCCCATAATGATCAGGCCACTGTCTTCTCCATCCTCCCTCAATTTGCCCTGAAATTCTCCGGCTTTTTCATACATATACTGTCTGATCTGCATCTCTCCGGTTATTTCCTCCGGTACCTCTTCCATAAGAAATACACATTGAAATCGAATAAAAAAACCGCAGATTCCATCATATTCCTGTATCAGAGAATCCAGTACCCTTGTATCCTCTGAAAGTTCTTCCGTCTGCCGTAACAGGTCATCAAAATAACCATATGGAAGTATTATCATATACTGTGCAATTCTCATAGATGACGTCATCAGTTCCTTCTGGAGTTCAGAGTCAGCTGCCCCTTTTTCCAGTAGGTTTTTACACTTTTCTCTCCTGAGAATACGATCATTTGTCTTGTGATCCCTGATATCTTCCCTGACCTCCATTAAAAGTTCTCTCATGAAATCTGGCTGGATGTCATTTTTGACAATATACCTGGATACACCTAATTCAATCGCCTTTTTAGCATATTCAAAATCCTTATAAGCTGTAAGCAGTATGATCTGGATATCAGCCTTCCGTTTTAACAGTTCCCGGCTTAATTCCAGTCCATCCATACCTGGCATTTTGATATCCGTGATCACCAGATCCGGCCTCTCCTCTTCAAAAATACGTATTGCACTTTTACCGTTATATGCGGGCCTGCTCAATACAAATCCCATGCTTTCCCATTGGATTGACTCTGTAATATTCTCAACCACCAGTCGTTCATCATCAACGATCAATACCTTTATCATCTGTAACCTTCCCATCCCCGGAACTCAAAAAGACCAACCGGATCTTTTCCTCATATACATGGTAACCAAAAAGGAACCTGCACCGCTGAAATTTCCAGTGTACACAGGTTCCTGATCCTTATTTCCTCTGCATTTTTAAATTACATCCTTGCATTTTCCACATTATCCTTGAACCACTGATAAGCCAGCTCCACGCCCTCCTTCAGTTCTACCTTATGTGTCCATCCAAGTCCATGCAGCTTCGTTACGTCGGTCAGCTTTCTTGGTGTACCATCTGGCATGTCCTTATTCCATACGATGTCTCCCTGATATCCGACTACTTCCTTTACAGTTTCTGCAAGCTGTCTGATCGTTACTTCTTTTCCGGTGCCGATATTTACGTGCTGCTCACCGCTGTAATTCTCAAGCAGGAATACACACGCATCTGCCATATCATCCACATAAAGGAATTCACGAAGCGGTGTACCGGTTCCCCAGAGTTCTACGGAAGGTGCATCATTTACCTTGGCTTCATGGAACTTACGGATCATTGCCGGCATTACATGGGAACCGGACAGATCATAGTTGTCATGGGGTCCGTAAAGATTCGTCGGCATACAGCTGATAAAATCATCCCCATACTGTCTCTTATAGAACTTGCACATTTCAAGACCGGAGATCTTGGCAATGGCATATGCTTCATTTGTTGTCTCAAGAGGTCCTGTCAGCAGCGCATCCTCCGGGATCGGCTGAGGTGCCATTCTGGGATAGATACAGGTACTTCCAAGGAACAGCAGCTTCTTTACATGATATCTGTGACAGCATTCGATCACATTACACTGGATCTGCATATTCTCATAGGCGAATTCTGCAGGGGTTGTATTATTGGCATTGATACCACCAACCTTTGCAGCAGCAAGTACTACTACATCCGGCTTTTCTGTTTCAAAAAAATCTCTGACAGCAGCCTGATTGGTCAGATCCAGTTCCTTATGGGTTCTTCCAATGACATTTTCATAGCCTTTGGATTTCAGATTTCTCACAATAGCACTTCCTACAAGGCCTCTGTGTCCTGCCACATATATTTTGTCGTTTTTGTTTAACATAGCTTTTTCCTCTTTTCCTGCATTTTGCAATTCTTATCTTTTAAGACTCCGTTTTCACTTTGTATGGATCACATCGTGAAAACCGTCCTCTATCGTATCACCTATGAAGATATCCTCAGCCTTTACCGGCGATGCCGGAAAATCAATATATCCTGTCCTGTCACCTTCCTTTGGATAATAAAATGTATAACCATGAAGGTCATAGGACGTAGTTTCAAAGATTTCGTAATCCTGCTGTACCAGTAAATACTGCCCGGCATGATCTGCATCCCGGATCAGCTCCCTGCCAAACATGGCTCCCTTGTATATCCCAAACAGCCCAAGTGCTATCACTGCCAGCTTATATCTGTCACACCTTGGACTGATCTCCTGGTACAGATATCCATACAGAAGTGTCGGATAAACCCACAGAAATACACATCCATATCGGATCAGCGGTGCACTCAGAAGCCAGAACAGGAAACAGCACCCCAGTATACACGTAAGAAAAAGTACACCATAAGCTTCTTTTTTTCTTCTGAATATGTTCCATATGACAAGCATTCCCAGAATCAGAAGCCCTGCCAGTGCCGCCAGAAGGAATACCTGATTTATCATATCCAGGTTTCTGAACCAGTCCGGGAACCATTTTACAACAGATTCCCCAAACCGTTCCACATCACTGTAGCCTCTCCCATACACCTGGATCTCCCGGGAATCATATTCCGCCACTCCCTTTGGGATCTTAAAGGGCAGGTCAAAAAGATCTATGGCTGTAAATGGATAAAGCAGCCACCCCGATAAGATCACATTCCGGATCAGGAACGGTACAAGCACGATCAGTCCACATACAATATAACGGAGGATCTCCTGCACCCTTTTCCCCTGGATCAGTTTTACTGCCGGCCAGATCGTGAGCAATACGATCAGTGCTCCCGAAAACTTGATGGTACACACATATACACCAAGGATACACAGCAGGCTGTAAGGTACTGTAGATTCCTCTTTTCTTTCGAGCAGCTCCAGCCAGCGGATCACCAGCCAGAATACTGTAAGCACCATAAAATAATCCGATGCCGGGGATATCATTTCATCAAAAATATTCAACAGGTAGTATACCGCCATCACGCGGATCAGATCCGATAACAGCAGCTTTTTTTCTCTTTCCCTGCAGCATGCGTCTGTACAGCATACAGCCAGCAAAAATGCAAAATACCCTGTACAGCAGTGAAAGGATCTTCCTGTCAGAAAAGCCATGCTGTACAATGCAGATAAGCTAAAGGCTGCGCTGTTATAGGACAGTCTTGAATGAAGATTTCCAAGTCCTGGAACAATACCATACTCCTCTATCCACCGGATGCTCTGCGCATGATACAGTCCTGTATCATAATGTTCCAGTCCGCTCGCCGTCCCATACGCAAATAGGAAAAACAGAACCAGGATCAGTATTACTCTCTGTGGTGTTACCGTAAGCCGTATATTCCTAAAATGTCCTGCCAGTTCCTCCTTTTTGAACCAAAAACATATCAGGCAGATCGCCAGAAGCAACGCATTGGCAAGAAACGAAACACCTCCAAATAGGCTGAATATCTCTGCATATACCGTCATCAGGACGATCCCCGTGAAAAGATAACTGCTCTCTTTCCTGATCTGATAGTTTCCCTTCCTGCAGATTCCTGTCAGGCACAGATAACCTGTAATGTAACAGGTAACCGTCATATAAATCCATATAAGAATTACTGATACCATCTATAAAAAGCCTCTTACCGGCCGCTTTTTCTCAGCCTTTTCTGCTCTTTTTGTACTCTTCGCAGCTCATTCCTGCAATCGCACGCAGGTCAGCATCCATCATCATGCTTACAAGCCCCCTGAAATCCACATCTCTCTCCCAGCCAAGAGCTTTCTGTGCTTTCTCTGCATTGCCCCAGAGGAATTCAACCTCTGCCGGACGATAAAACTCGGGATTTACATCAACTAACAGTCTGCCTGTCTCTGCATCATAGCCCTTCTCATTGACTCCGGTTCCTTCCCATCTTATGGAAATGCCAAGCTCAGCGAAGGATGCCTCTACAAACTCACGTACTGTATGTGTCTCATTGGTTGCAAGTACATAATCATCTGCCTTATCCTGCTGCAGCATCAGCCACATACCCTTTACATAATCTCCGGCAAATCCCCAGTCTCTCTTGGCATTCATATTTCCAAGAGAAAGCTTCTCCTGCTTTCCTGCAATGATGTTTGCAATCGCCAGTGTGATCTTCCTGGTAACAAAATTCTCACCTCTTCTGGGTGATTCATGATTAAAGAGAATACCATTACATGCAAACATGTTATAGGACTCTCTGTAGTTTACAGTGATCCAGTAGGAATATAACTTTGCCACACCATAAGGACTCTTGGGATAAAAAGGAGTCTTCTCACTCTGAGGTGCTGTCTCCGGAAGTCCGCCAAAAAGCTCTGAGGTAGATGCCTGATAATAACGGCAGTTTCCGCCGTTAACACGAAGTGCCTCAAGAAGCTTCAGTGTGCTGACACCGGTTGCCTCTGCTGTATATTCAGGTACTTCAAAGGAAACACCTACATGGGACTGTGCTGCCAGATTGTAAACCTCAGTCGGTCTGATCTCTGCTACCAGTCTCATCAGATTACTGGAATCTGTAGTATCTGCATAATGAAGGAAAAACTTTACCTTATTATATTCTGACTGAAGGATGTGATCGATACGTGCCGTGTTGCTGATACTGTGTCTCCTCACAAGGCCATGTACCTCATATCCCTTCTCCAGCAGGAACTCCGCAAGATAAGAGCCGTCCTGTCCTGTAATACCTGTAATTAATGCTATGTTCTGATTCTGCATTCTGATCTCCTTATTCTTTGTTCTTTATCCTTTATAAGTAACAGATGACCACTGCAATCACAATACCGAGAATTGCCCCGGCAAGTACCTGCAGCGGTGTATGTCCCACAAATTCCTTCAGCTTCTCTTCCGGGCTCATTTTTTTGCCCATAGTACTGAAAGCCTCCAGCATTTCGTTTAAAACTTTCGCCTGGATCCCCGTTTCCCTGCGCACACCCATGGCATCATACATAACGATGATTGCGAGGATCACGGAAATGGCAAATTCAAAGCTACCGCCTCCATAAGTGATCCCTGCAGCAGTAGCCAGACCACATACCGTCGCAGAATGAGAACTTGGCATACCTCCACTGCCTACCATTCTTTCAGCTACAAACTCCTTGGTCAGGATCAGGTGGATCACTGTCTTCATCACCTGCGCCACCAGCCAGCCGGTTACTGCTGAAAGAAAGATCGTATTATGAAATAAATCTGCTAAAAATGTCATTCCTTTTTCCTTCTTTGGTTACTGTGCCTTCATATAATAATCAAGTGCGTCATGCCAGTCTGCAAACTGATAACCACCGGTCAGCTTCAGCATATAATTCTCCAAAATAGAATACGCCGGTCTGGGTGCCTTTGCAGCAAATTCCGCTGATGTGATTCCCTCCACATAGGTATCCCTGCCTGCCAGACGGAAAATTTCCCTTGCAAAATCTGCCCAGCTGCAGTTTCCTTCGCAGGTTGCATGGAACAGTCCGTAATTATCGGTAAAAAGCTGTGAAGTAATAGCTCTTGCCAGCTCTCTGGCACTGGTAGGGCTTCCTACCTGATCCTCTACCACTCTGACCTTGTCCCCATTTTCAGCAAGCCTCAGCATAGTCTTTACAAAATTCCTGCCATCTCCATACAGCCATGCAGTACGGAAGATCATGTATCTGTCCGCAAAATCCTTTACCATGTTTTCTCCTGCCAGCTTTGTCTTTCCATAAGCCCCCTGGGGATTTGGCGTATCAAACTCTACGTAAGGTCTTGTACCCTTTCCATCAAAAACATAGTCTGTGGAAACATGGATCAGCTTTGCACCTGTTTCTGTCGCTGCAATACCTAAATTTCTCGGACCAATGGCGTTGATCCTGTAGGCATTATCCAGATCTGTTTCACAGGCATCTACAGCCGTGTGGGCTGCGCAGTTGATTATTGCATAAGGCTTAACCTCCCTGACCAGTGCAAGTACCTCATCCACACTCGTAATATCCAGCTCTGCCACATCTGTATTTACAATACTGATCTCTGTATTTCCTGCAAGCTCCTGATTAATTGCTCTTCCCAGCTGTCCGTTACAGCCTGTAACAATTATTTTCTTCATCCCATATATCCTTTCCTTCAAAAGCTATAAGCTCAGTTGTTTCTATTTTACCCTTATTTACGTATTAATACAAGCCTTCCTTCGTTGTAACAATTTTTTAATATTTTTGTATAACAAATTACACATTTTCTAGTGACGGTCATTTTCTTCTGTGTTATAATAACGGTTATGTGGCATAATCGCATATGCTGCTACCAAGAAGAAAGTGAGGAGATTTAAAAGATGAAAAGATTACAAGTGCTCTTTCTTGTAGCCTTGTCTTCATCTCTTTTATTATTCGGCTGTGGCAAGTCAGAAGAAACTGCAGTACAGCCTATTGTTCAGCCTATTGTTGAACAACAGCCGGAAAAGGAAGAAGACAGTTCCTCTGA
This sequence comes from Suilimivivens sp., assembly GCF_037359455.1. Lineage (NCBI taxonomy): Bacteria > Bacillati > Bacillota > Clostridia > Lachnospirales > Lachnospiraceae > Suilimivivens > Suilimivivens sp. Next base: position 99,090 of record NZ_JAXXXI010000059.1, on the reverse strand, counting down.
AGAGGCTGAGACAGAAGCAGATCTCGATACGCCTCCCGCAGAGGGTATGGTCAGAAGCCGTCTGACAAATGAATGGGTTGACGAGGATGTTGCAAATACACGTCCTGTTGCTATCATGATCCCCAACTCCAAAACAGCAAGCCAGTACAGTATTTCAGATGCATCCATTCTTTATGAATGTAATGTAGAAGGAAGCATGACACGTCTTATGGCTGTGTTTGAAGACTGGAAGAACCTTGAAAAGGTCGGTAATATCAGAAGCTGCCGTGATTATTATTTATACTGGGCGTTCGAATGGGATGCTATTTATATCCATTACGGCGGACCTTTCTACATAGATGATCTTGTCGGCCGCTCCGATACCCAGAATATTAACTGCATTGATTATGGCAAAGCCTCCTTCAGAGACACAGCCAAGAATTCTACAGACAACGCCTTTACAAGTGGATCTCTGATTCAGGATGCCATAAACCACTACGGCTATCCTCTGACATACAGAGATGGATATTCCGATGCAACCCATTATCAGTTTGCAGGCAGCTCTGAACCGAATACGCTGGAGCAGTACAGTGACGCGATCAATGCTTCCAAGATCGATCTTTCACCTGCATACCCTGTGACAAACTGCTACTTCATTTATAACGAAGAAACCGGTCTGTATGACAGATATCAGCACCTTTCCGGTGACAGTGACGGTCCGCATATTGATCTGGCTAACAATAAGCAGCTTGCATTCAAGAATGTCCTGATCCAGAATACCTACTTTGAGGTAAGAGACCAGAAGGGCTACCTTTCCTTCCAGTGTCATGATACTACAAGAGATGGCTGGTTCTTTACAAATGGAAAAGGAATCCACGTAACCTGGGAAAAGACATCTGACTACGGTGCTACCAGATACTATGATGATAATGGAAATGAGATCAAGCTCAACACCGGCAAGACCATGGTATGTATTGTTGAAGACGGTGACACCTTTAACGTAGATGATAAGTCAATCGAATCCAATTAGGATTAAAAAAAGAGAACAGCGCTGCTGTTCTCTTTTTTATTTGCTATTCACCAAGTCCACCCTCAATCGCATCTACTAATGTCTTCAAGGCTATCTCTTCATCCTCACCATCGCAGATCACCTCAATCACATCCCCACTTTTCACACAGGCACCAAGTACACTGAGTACACTTTTGGCATTTGCTGTATTCCCTCTGAATGTAAACGTGATCAAGGATTTGAACTGCATCGCTTCCTTGCATAAAATACCTGCCGGTCTTAAATGCAGCCCGGTGGGATTTTTGATAGTCACCTTCTGGCTTACCATAACAACATCCTCCTAACATCCCATATCATTCTTTGCTATAACTACAACATAATGTTCTGAATCAGATCTGCCAGCTCCCTGGCATCCTTTTCAATCATCTGCTGATCCTTGCCCTCTATCATAACGCGCACAAGAGGCTCTGTTCCGGACGGTCTGATCAGCACCCTTCCCTCTCCGGCAAATTTCTCTGTCAGTTTTTCAATGGCTCCTGCAATCTCAGGATATTCCATATATTTTTCTTTCTTGTGATTTGGCACCTTTGCATTCACGAGTGCCTGTGGCAGCACCTCCATGACAGACGCCAGCTCTGAAAGCGGCTTTCCTGTTTCCACCATAACCTGCAGCAGATGCAGTGCACTTAAAAGTCCGTCCCCGGTTGTATTCTCCTTCAGGAAAATAATATGTCCTGACTGCTCTCCTCCAAGGCTTGCACCTATCTCCTTCATGTGCTCCAAAACATAACGGTCTCCCACCTTGGTCTGATCCACCTGGATTCCATTCCTTTCAGCCATCAGGAAAAATCCCAGATTGCTCATTACCGTTGCCACGATCACATCTCCGGTAAGTTCTCCCTTACTCTTCATGTGATTACCTACAATAGCCATGATCTGGTCACCATCAACTACATTACCAAGCTCATCAACCGCCATTAATCTGTCTGCATCACCGTCAAAGGCAAGACCTACATCCGCTTTTTCATAGACCACTCTTGCCCTGATCTCTTCCATATGTGTGGAACCACAGTTGGCATTGATATTTGTGCCATCCGGCATATTATGAATGGCAACTACATTGCCACCAAGCTCTTTTAATGCTTCTACTGACGTATAATAGGATGCACCCTCTGCGCAGTCTACCACGATCTTTAATCCCGTAAGATCCACATTAACAGACTGAATGGAATGATTGATATACTCCTCTCTGGCATCCGTACGGTACTTGATTTTTCCTACGTTAGCGCCAATCGGGAATTTGATTCCATTCATATTATTTTTGATCAGTACTTCAATTTCATCTTCCAGTGCGTCCGGAAGCTTATACCCATTTCCATCAAAAAATTTAATCCCGTTAAACTCAACCGGGTTGTGGGATGCTGAAATGACAACACCTGCATCTACCTTATACTTTCTTGTAAGATAAGCTACCGCCGGTGTTGGGATCACACCAACATAAACAGCGTTTGCTCCTACCGAGCATATGCCTGCCATCAGGGCATTTGCCAGCATATCACCGGAAATACGTGTATCACATCCTACCATAATTGTTGGTTTATGCTCGTTTTCCTTCGTTAGTACATAGGCACCTGCCTGGCCAAGTTGCATGGCAAGAAGCGGCGTCAGCTCATCATTTGCCACACCACGCACACCGTCTGTTCCAAATAATCTTCCCATTTTTATTCCTCCACCTTTGATAAATGCATTGTCACTATTAACGGATCTTCCACAACAGCACTTCCAGGCAGGCCAAAATCAACCTCTACCTGATAATAACCCGCTACCGGCTCTGTCATTCCTTCGCTTTCCATCCATTTCGTTACATCCACAGTTCCCCGGATCTCTGATGCCCGCAAGCCTGCCACATCCTCAGAAAGCCCTTTTACCTGGATTGTAATACTGCTGTCCAGTTCTGAAATCGTAGCTCTGTATCCGTCTGGAATACCAGTTACTTCCACCCGGTCGCCAGAGATCACCAGCTCTTTGGTGATCTGCGGATCTATCTTTATGGTTACTTCCACATTCTTGTCAGATGTATCTGCCAGGAACGTTCCTGTAGGCAGATAATCCTCCAGATTAATGGTAACCATATAATCCTCTCTCTGATCAGATATATCAATCTCCTCAGCCGGGATCTCTATGGCCGTAACATTCTTCAGAATGCTCTCTTTTCCCGCCAGCTTCACACTGCTTATGCTTCCCTTTGCATCACCATTTACTTCATAACCGTCAGCCGGCTTACCCACATAATTAAATATGATAGGCACCTCTGTTGTCTTATAAATGGTCACTCTGATACCAACTGTCTTGATATTCTGGACAATCCTGCTGTCCTGGATCAGATTGTCATCTGCATCATACAGCCTGATCTCTGCATTATCACTGATATCACTGGTAAATCCCGTTACTGGCACATCTACAACTGCCCGGCTGACTTTACTGATCACAGATTCTGGTCCCGAAATCCTTACCAGATTCTGATCTGTGGAAATTTCACCTATCATATATCCTGATTCTGTCATTCCTGAAGTAGTCACTCCCAAAGCCAGCGTTTTCGTCTTCTTGTTTTCAATATGCAGCTTTACTGTATCATTGCTTGCCTTGATTTTTTCAATATCACCTGAGCTTAAATTCGTTGTCAGCTTAATACTGATCGTATCAAGACTACTGAGCTCGCTGACATCCGCTGTCGCTATGATATTACTGGCTGTCAGTGAACTGAAAACCGACCTCGGTGCCCATATCGTAACTCTGTCAATTACTGCTGTATCATCCAGCACCTCATACACCTGACCGGAATCTGTGATCAGCTCTGTATTTAACAGCTTCACCGGGATGTTGCTGAATGAGCGGTCAATGGTCGGATCATTCATGTTATTTACAACAAGCCAGAGCATAAAGGAAAAAAACAGTGATATAATTTTCAGACCCAGATTTGCCGTAAGCTTATTTTTCACTCTTTGACCGTCCTTTCCACAGAATACGCTTCTTTGGCTCTTCCTCCGGCTTATTCTGTATCGACTTCAGTCTTTCCTTAAGCCTGTCACCATCCAGGCTCCTTTCCAGCTCTCCCTTATAAGCTACACTGATCTTACCAGTTTCCTCTGATACGATCACTGTCATGGAATCTGTGGCTTCTGAAATCCCGACACCAGCCCTATGTCTGGTCCCCAGATCCTTGCTCAGTGCCATATTATCAGAGAGAGGCAGATAACAGGTTGCCGAGGTGACCCTGTTTCCTCTCACAATAACCGCCCCGTCATGAAGAGGTGTATTCTTTTCAAAAATATTAATCAGAAGCTGGCTGGTAACGATACCATCTACATCAATACCGGTTCTTTCGTATTCACTGAGTGACTGGTTCTGCTCAATTACGATCAGTGCACCTGTTTTCACCTTTCCCATTTCCACACAGGCCTTAGTAATCTCATTGATGGTCTTATCCGAAAATCTTCCTTCTTCTGATGTTCTATAGGTTTCAAAGGGAATAATGGAGCTGATAATATTTTTCTGTCCAAGCTCCTCCAGTGCCTTTCGCAGTTCAGGCTGGAGGATAACTACTACCGCCGTTACCGCTACTCCAAAAGCATTCTGCACGATCCACAGAATTGTATTCATCTGAAAATAGGCAGCTATCAGGATAAAAACTGCGATCACAATAATTCCCTTAAGAAGTGACCATGCCCTGGTATTCTTTACCCACACCAGAATATGGTACATCAGGAATGCAATCAGCAGGATCTCCACAATATCTACCCACCTGATGCTTGGCATCCTCGCTATATATGTTGCTATAAAATCATTTAGCTGAGACATTTATGTTCCCCGTTTCACAAACGTTTTCCGTTATCTCCGTCCCTGTGTGGAAGCTGGTCTTCTTCGGGCGGTATTGATCTTTTTCACGGTGCGGGATGGTGCAGAAACCGTGATCTTAGGTACTGCTTTCACATAGTAATAATATTCATCATCCTCAAACTGCACCTTTTCTGTCCTGCTGTAGTCTACATGAAAAGCAAAAAATTCGATCACCTTCGCCAGAAGCCCTGAAACAACCGTACCAATAATCAGTCCCAGAATGGAAACATTGGTATCAAAGATCAGATCCCCTACCAGAAGGATCATGACATCTGCCAGTGCACCGGCAATAATAGCGATTGTCCATGCATAATCTACAGAAAGTCTGCGGATCAGATATACAATGATGATTGTTGCCGTAAAGGCCACAATCGTAAGGATCATTCCCTTATTACTGATAAATCCGTCAATAATATAGCGGAACCTGGATGCCATATCCTCCGCCTCCATTGCTGAGAATGTGGAAGATCCATCTGCTATATTCCGGATAAAGAAAGTTACGATCACACCGCAGCCTACCGATACTGCGGAGGCCGGACTTCCAAGAAGTCCCATTGCCAGCGGCATTACATAAGGGATTCCTAAAATAAAGCTCATCGGAGTAAGCAGTACCACGATCGTATCCTTCGGTGAAAACCTGAAATACAATAAAAACAGCACCAGCAGCAGCACCAGTGTCACAACCGCACATTCCAGTGACAGTGCATACATATGTAATACTGTAAACACCGCTGCCACAACAATAATAAAATTCATTGGCATAAAGGAACACATCAGTGCTGCGATCAGCACTATGGAAATACTGTCAAGCCGATGCATATATCCAATCTTTCCGTTGATCAGCATCAGCGATGTAAGAGCTAATATCAGTTTTAACAGGGGTTTTAGATATACTTCATACTTGGAAATAAAATGTTTGATATACTGCTTCGCAACAAGTAAAGTTGTCATTCTGTCATCCTCATATCTTATCGTTCATACATACTGGCCAGCCTTTTCAGATTGGCATAATATGTCCGCAAATGCTTTTGCGCTTTGTTGTATCTGTTTGCATACACCACATAAGAGATCACTCCATAAGCCGCAGTTACACACAGATACAGTATAATAATACTCTTTCCAAAAGCCAGCAGATCCAGCTTGTAAATATCCTGCATGATGTTTTCAAAGTTATAAAAAGCATAAACTGCAAATATCGCCAAAAAGGAAATGGTTGCCGAAATGACTGACTTTAATAGTTGAAATCCTATATAATCGTTCCGAAAATAGTTCAGAATGCTGATATCTTTTTTTCCTTCGCCGGATTCATAAGAGGCCAGCTTCGTCATCATGATGACTTTTTCCTCATTAATCATAATCTTTCCTTTCCGGATATCTCTACAGATAACGCATTCTGTCTCTTTCTGAGCGAAGTCCTTCCGGCTTCTGGTTCACAGGCTTTACAGCCGGTGTAAATGCATTACGGAAAGTATTGGTCATCTCTGCCTTACACTGCTCGCAGAAACGTCCTGAACGGATCATCTTCCCACATTTTTCACAGGGGATCATGATCGGTGAATCATCAGCAAACTGCAGCCGGTCTTCCCTGATCCACTGCCGGATCTGTGCAGGATCTACATCACACGCCTCAGATACTTCCGGAATATCTGCCCCATGATTGTCCTGGATATATTTCTTTACTTCCTGAAATTTTTCCTCCAGCTTTTCCTTGCATCTGGGACATACTACCGGTCCCATAACATAGTTAAAAATTTTTCCACAGATTCTGCAATTACGTATATCGTTCATAGTCGTAGTCCTCTTTATACTCCTCGGCCAGATGCTAACGCCATGCCATATATTTTCCTGACACCGTTCCGGTGAAGTTCCTCTGCCATAGCATCCATCGTACTGCCCGTGGTATATATGTCATCTATAATTACAATCGTACTTAATTTTACATCATTTTGGCAGATTTTAAAAGCCTTTTTCAAATTATTTTGCCTTTCTCTGAGGGTAAGGTTTTTCTGCGGCCAAGTTTTATGGATTCTTTGGATCAGGTCTTTTTTTACCGGAATTCCCGACACCGCAGAAAGAGCTTCTGCCAGAAGCTCTGCCTGATTATATCCTCTCTGTCTTCTTCTGGAGCTGTGGCATGGCACAGGGATCAGTGCATCCGGTTTTCTTACAGCCAGCCACTCCCGGTATCCCCGGTACAGTTCCTCTCCATAGAACCTTGCATATTCACGCCGCCCTCTGTATTTGAACCGGAACAGTGAATCGGCAATACTTCCATAATCATATAATGTCACATTCTGTAAAAAAACGTGTTCCCTGCTGCTGCAGTCTTTACAATACTCTTCCTGGTCTTTCCCAAGCTGCCTTCCGCACCTCATACAGAAGGGTTCTCTGATATACCGGATCTTTGACCGGCATCTGTCACATATCCCCTCTTTTCTTCTATCAAACGGAATGATCTCATCACATAGGACACATTTTTTTGGAAAAACAAGATCGGCTGCTACCTCTGTCAGCCATTTTACCGTCTCCTTCCATCCCGTATTTCTCCGGTTTCCGCTGCCGTCAGTCCTTTTCCATTTCTTCACACTGGATTTCCCTGATTCTATCATTCAGACTGGTATACCTCCTGTTTTCTCTTGCATTGTCGATCATCTCCTGCACCAGTCTGCTGCTGCCAAGTATGGTAACGCACTTTCTTGCTCTGGTCACTCCGGTATACAGCAGATTTCTGTTAAGAAGAAGCCTTGGGCCCGTAAGCAGCGGCAGAATGACCGCCGGATATTCACTTCCCTGGGCTTTATGGATGGTGATAGCATAAGCCAGTTCAATCTCGTCCAGCTGGGAAAAAGGATATTCTACCAGTCTATGTTCATCATACTCTACCGTCATGGTCTGTGCTGGTTCACTGATGTCCCTGATGATCCCCATATCTCCATTAAATACCCCCATTCCTTTATCAACGGGGATTCCGTAGCGGCTTCTGACTTCCCAGGCGATCTGATAGTTATTTTTTATCTGCATCACCTTATCTCCCTCACGAAAAAGACGTTCCCCGGTCTGATATTCTTTTTTCTGAGGGCTTTCCGGATTCAGATATTTCTGCAGTATCCCATTCAGGATTTCCACTCCAAGGCTCCCTTTTCTCATGGGTGTCAGTACCTGTATATCAAATGGATCTGCATCTACATACCTTGGCAGCTTCTCCCGGATCAGCTGTATCATGTGCTTATAGATCACACCGGGTTCTGTTCTCTCCAGAAGAAAGAAGTCCCTGCTCTTATTATCAAAGCTGATCCTTTCCCCGGCATTGATCCTGTGTGCATTCAGGACAATATCACTTTCCTGCGCCTGCCGGAAGATTTTCTGCAGAATAACCACCGGGAAGCAGTCACTCTCAATCAGATCATGAAGCACCTGTCCAGGCCCCACACTGGGAAGCTGGTTCACATCCCCCACCATGATCAGCCTGGTTCCCACACTGACCGCCTCCAGGAGTGCTTTGAAAAGATGGATATCTACCATGGACATTTCATCTATAATAATAACGTCTGCTTCCAGTGGATTTTCTTCATTCCGTTCAAATTCTGCCCCCCTGCCTTCCTCCACAGTGCCATTGATCTCCAGTAATCTGTGAATCGTCCTGGCCTCAAACCCTGTAGTTTCTGTCATACGTTTGGCAGCCCGTCCTGTCGGTGCCGCAAGCAGAATATCCATTCCCTCTGCCTCAAAAAGCCTGATGATCGTATTGATCGTTGTCGTTTTCCCTGTACCGGGACCTCCGGAAAGGATCATGATACCATTAACGGCACTGGTGATCACTGCTTTTTTCTGAAGGTCATCCAACAATATCCCCTGTTGTTCTTCCATCTGCTCCAGAATACCAAGAAGTCTTTTTTCTTCTTTTCCTGTCAGCCCATCCCCAAAAGATATATTCAGGTCATGTAGCATTCGTGCGCATTTCAGTTCTGCATAGTAATAGGCTCCTGCGTATACTCTTTTTTCTTCCTTGAGGGTTTTGATCACCAGTTTTTTATCCATAGCCAGATTATTGATTCCCGGCCATATTGCTTCCTTCCCAATGCCAAGAAGCCCCGCCGTGCGTTCCGCAAGCAGATCCCCCGGCAGATAGGTATGTCCTTCTGCCGCCGCCTGCATCAGTGCATAAAGGATGCCGCTCCGGATCCGATAATCAGAGTCCGGACAGATCCCCAGTCTGGCTGCGATCTCGTCCGCAATCTTGAATCCCACTCCACTGATATCTTCTGCCAGCTTATACGGATTTTCCTTCATGACTCCGTACATGGCCGAGCCATATTTTTCATAAATCTTCACTGCGAGAGTATTGGAGATTCCATATTGCTGCAGATAAACAAAGGCCTGGCGCAGCTCTCTCTTTTCGATCATCTGGTCTGCAATCTCCGAAGCCTTTCTTTCACTGATACCCTTGATCTCCGAAAGTCTCTCCGGTTCTTCTTCTATAATTCGGAATGTGTCCTTTCCAAAGGCTTTCACTATCCTTTTGGCAAGAGCCTCCCCTATTCCCTTGATGGCTCCAGAACCCAGATAGCGTTCCATACTAAGCGCATCATCAGGCGGAACCACCCGGTAGCTTTCTGCCTTCATCTGCATGCCATACATGGGATGCTCCACATAATTTCCCTGTATATCCAGTGTTTCTCCCGCCTCTACATTCCGGAAGAATCCAACACATATGACCTCCTCTTCCTCTTCTATTACACTCAGTACTCCATATCCATTTTCCCTGTTCTGGTATATGATATGGTCTACATATCCATGAACCTTGTCCATTTCTGTTCCTCTTCCCTATTTTTCTGCGCTGCCCGGTTCTATCCATTTTTGTCAATATATGCCCGGCTTTGCGTAAAAAAAGCTGCCTTTGCAAGACGGTATCAACCATCTCACATCAGCAACCCCATATGATTCATTTTTATAAATTATAATTTCGCTTCATCTGTTCATAAAGCATCTGTGCAATCCCAAGTCCTTCCTTCTCTGTTGAAGTACTTGCCAGCTCCTGCAGTGTATTCTCTCTGAAATAATCCACCAGATTCTGGTTCGGATCGCTGTCATCATCTGATTTGATACAATCTACGGTTTTCTGCATCTCCTTAAATACCTGCTCCAGCAGATAAGATTCAAACTGCTTACAGGCATCTAACAGCTTCTCATCATCTGCGTCTGAATAATCTGTTTTGTTCAGTGTATTCCTCAGCTCGTCAGCTTTCGTATTCTGCTTTGTCAGATAATCTGTATATGTACTGATACTGCTAACATCCATAATTTATGCCCTTACTTTCCTTACCGTTTCAGATTATTCGCTGTCTGCATCATTTCATCTGTAGTGGTAATTGCCTTGGAATTCATCTCATAAGCACGCTGTGCAACGATCAGATTTACCATCTCATCAGCCACCTGCACATTGGAGCCTTCCAGATATCCCTGTACCATACGGCTTGGCGTTACATTCCGGTTGGTTGCTTCATTCAATACTGCACCACTTGCCGCTGTTGCCTGAAAAAGGCTGTCCCCTGTTCTCTGCAGTCCACCGGGATTATTGAACTGATACATACCGATCTTAATGCCCAGAGACTGTGCATTATTATTGGCATCCGGATAACAGACCGTTCCATCCTGTGAGATCGTAATCTTGCTGGTAATATAATTGCTGCCAAGAGTTATCGTCCGTCCGGTAGAGCTCAGAACCGGAAGTCCGTCCTGATTGGTCAGGATCATTCCTCTGTTGCCATTGGTAGCCCAGGTAAAATCACCGTTTCTTGTATAGTAGGTATTGCCATCGCTTCCCTGAATAGCAAAGAATCCCTCGCCTTCAATGGCAAAGGCTGTATCACTGCTGGATGCTAAAAGGCTTCCCTGGTTAAAGCTGGAATTGATAGAAGAATTTCTTACACCAAGCCCCACCTGGGAAGTAGTAGGCTTCGGATCTCCGTTTGCCGTCGTAGTAGCCGTCTGAAGTGTCTGATAAAGCAGTGACTTAAACTGTGCCGTCTGCGCCTTATATCCCGTAGTATTTACATTAGCAAGGTTATTTGCAATTGTATCAACATTTGTCTGCTGGGCATTCATTCCCGTTGCCGCTGACCATAAGCTTCTTACCATTTATTGTAGTCCTCCTTACAGCTTACCTAACTGATTCGCTGCGATGTCCAGCGTTGAATCTATTGTAGTAATGATCTTCTGGTTGGATTCATATGCTCTCTGCACACTGATCATATTTACCATCTCAGTAACAGCAGATACATTGGATGTCTCCAGATAGCCGGAATAAACCTGTGCCTTCGGATCTGTCTCCTCTGCACCCTCGATCGGCTGGAAATAATTCTCACCATAATGCTCCAGATAATTATAGTCAGCGAAGTCCGTCACCTGGATCGTATCTGCAACACGTCCATTCTGGATCAATTGTCCGCTGACATTGATCTGTGTATCCAGATTAGGATTGATCTTCACTGCCTGACCATTGGTATTCAGTACCGGATCTCCATCTCTTGTAACCAGCTCACCGTCCTGAGTCAGGGTAAAATCACCATCCCTTGTATATTTCACGGATGTATTTCCGCTTTTATCTGTAAACTCTACAGCAAAGAATCCAGAATCTGTCAGTGCCAGATCAAAGGTGTTCCCTGTGGTCTTGATAGCCCCCTGCTCAAAATCGGTATATCCTTCTCCTATCTTAACTCCCGGCTGATTGATACCGATTCTTTTCGCCAGATTGTATCCTTCCGATGCATCCTTGATCTTATAGGCAAGTACGGCATCAAAGGACTGGCTGGTTGCCCCTTCCTTCTTATAACCATTGGTATTCACATTGGCAAGGTTGTTTGTCAGGACATCCATGCGATGCTCCTGATTGACCATACCCGAATATGCTGTATAGAGTCCTTTTACCATTTACGTTTCCTCTTTAAATCTCGTCTCTGTAGCCCGCCAGAAATTCCACATATTTACCGGTACCGATTGCTACCGCTGTCATGGGATCCTCTGCTGTCATGGTATTGATACCTGTCTTTTCACAGATCAGATCCTCCAGCCCGCGCAGAAGACTTCCGCCTCCTGTCAGGACAATTCCTCTGTCAGCGATATCTGCAGCAAGCTCCGGAGGCGTTTTCTCCAGAACGCTGTGGATCGTTTCGATGATCTGTGCTGTTGCTTCTCTTAATGCCTCTTCTGTTTCTTCAGAAGAAACGGTAACTGTCTTTGGAAGTCCTGTTACCAGGTTTCTTCCACGGACATCCATATAATCCACCTCGGAACGTTTGAATGCGGTTCCGATCTTGATCTTGATATCCTCTGCAGTACGTTCACCAATCAGAAGATTATGTTTTTTACGCATATAACGGACAAGTGCTTCATCAAAATCATCACCTGCAATCTTAATAGAAGCACTGACAACTGTTCCTCCGAGGGAAATAACTGCAATGTCAGAGGTACCTCCTCCAATATCAACGATCATATTTCCACAGGGCTTGGAAATGTCTATTCCTGCACCGATTGCCGCTGCAATAGGTTCTTCTATGATAGAAACCTCTCTGGCTCCCGCCTGCAGCGTTGCATCCTCAACTGCCTTCTTTTCTACTTCTGTGACGCCACTTGGTACACATACAGCGATTCTCGGCTTACGGAAAGCCTTCTTACCCAGTGCCTTCTGGATGAAATATTTCATCATCTGCTCAGTGACCCTATAATCAGAAATAACACCCTGTCTCAAAGGACGGACTGCCATAATATTACCGGGTGTTCTTCCCAGCATCAGTCTGGCATCCTCCCCGATTGCTTTGATCTTATTCGTATCTCTATCGTAAGCTACAACAGAGGGCTCCTTTAATACAACGCCTCTTCCTCTGATGTAAACCAGAATGCTGGCTGTTCCCAAATCAATTCCGATATCTGTATACTGCATATTACGATACCCCTTTCTGCTACTTTCCACCTTAAAAAGGCGCTACGGAATTATTATAACCCATAGATTTGCATTTTCAAAGGGATTTCATAAAATTTTAATGGAAAAAGACGCAGCAATGCAAAACGAATCCGTTCGTTTTTCACTCCTGCGTCCATGCTTATTATTTTAATCGGTATTTTTCCTGGTTTTCTTTATACTTCTCCAACATTTTTTTAATATATTGTCCGGTATAGGAATCAGGATTTTCTGCAACCTCTTCCGGTGTACCCTTTGCGACAACCTGTCCACCGCCATCTCCGCCTTCCGGTCCCATATCAATAATATAATCTGCACATTTGATCACATCCAGATTGTGTTCAATCACCACAACTGTATTGCCATTCTCTACCAGCCTCTGCAGGATCTCCACCAGCTTGTGTACATCTGCAAAATGCAGTCCGGTAGTAGGCTCATCCAAAATATAAATAGTCTTGCCGGTACTCTGCCTGCTCAGCTCTGTGGCAAGCTTGATCCGCTGTGCTTCTCCTCCCGAAAGGGTAGTAGACGGCTGTCCGAGCTTTACATAAGAAAGTCCCACATCATTCAATGTTTCAATTTTTCTTTTAATGGAAGGAATGCTGTCAAAAAAGGGAACTGCTTCTTCAACTGTCATCTCCAGCACATCATAAATACTCTTTCCCTTATATTTAACATCCAGTGTCTCCCTGTTATAACGCTTTCCGCCACAGACCTCACAGGGTACATACACATCCGGCAGGAAGTGCATTTCGATCTTGATGATCCCGTCACCACCGCAGGCTTCACATCGGCCTCCCTTAACATTAAAGCTGAACCTTCCCTTCTTATAGCCTCTGGCTCTGGCATCCTGTGTTCCCGCAAACAGATCTCTGATCTGGTCAAATACTCCGGTATAGGTGGCCGGGTTGGATCTCGGTGTCCTTCCGATCGGAGACTGATCAATATTGATCACCTTATCAAGCTGGTCAATGCCCCGAATTTCCTTGTGCTTACCGGGAATCGTTCTTGCCCGGTTCAGGCTCTTTGCCAGATGCTTATAAAGGATCTCATTGACAAGAGAACTTTTACCCGAACCTGAAACACCGGTCACACAGGTCATCACACCAAGGGGGATATCCACTGTCACATTTTTCAGATTATTTTCTGCAGCTCCTATAATCTTAAGAAAACCTGTCGGTTTCTTCCGGGTATCTGGAACCGGAATCTGCAGTATGCCGCTGAGATACTGTCCCGTAACAGAATCCGGGATCTGCATGATCTCTTCTGCGGTTCCCTGTGCTACTACTTCTCCACCATGAGAGCCGGCTCCCGGTCCGATATCCACAATATGATCCGCTGCCAGCATGGTATCCTCATCATGCTCTACAACGATCAGGCTGTTGCCAAGATCCCTGAGGTTTTTGAGCGTATTCAGCAATTTATCATTATCTCTCTGATGCAGGCCGATACTTGGCTCATCCAGGATATAGCATACACCCACAAGTCCGGATCCGATCTGGGTTGCCAGACGGATTCTCTGTGCCTCTCCGCCGGAAAGAGTACCTGTTGCCCTGGCAAGAGACAGATAGTTCAGTCCCACATCGATCAGAAAGCCGACTCTTGCGCGGATCTCCTTAAGCACCTGGCCGCCGATCAGCATCTGCTGCTTTGTGAGCTTTAGATCCGTCAGAAACTGCTGCAGATTACCAATGGACATGGCTGTGATCTCATAAATATTCTTATCGCATACAGTAACAGCAAGCGCTTCCTTTTTCAGACGCATGCCACCACATTCCTTACAGGGCGTGATCCGCATAAAGCTTTCATATTCCTGCTTCATGGTATCAGATCCCGTTTCCCGGTACCGGCGCTCCACATTTTTGATCAGTCCTTCAAAGGTGACAGGATAAGTTCCTTCTCCCCTCTGTCCGACATAATGTACCTTGACTTCTTCGAAGCCACCATAAATGAGCATATGCCGGATCTTTTCCGGAAGCTCTTCAAAGGGAGTATCCAGGCTGAAATCGTAAGCCTTTGAAAGCGCCCGAAGGAGCGCATTGGTAAAGCTTCCCTTATCCGTACTGGACTGCCAGCCTATTACCTGGATTGCTCCCTGATTCAGGCTCAAATGTCTGTCCGGGATCATCAGCTCCGGATCAAATTCCATCTTATAGCCAAGTCCGAAGCAGACCGGGCAGGCGCCAAACGGGTTGTTAAAGGAAAAGCTTCTCGGTTCAATCTCGCTGATGCTGATGCCACAGTCCGGGCAGGCAAAGCTCTGACTGAAGGTCACCTGCTCACCGCCGATCACATCCAGTAGGAAAAGTCCTTCCGTAAGTGCCAGTACATTCTCAATAGAATCTGTCAGTCTCCGCTCAATCCCCTGCTTCACTACCAGTCTGTCTACTACGATCTCTATATTATGCTTGATATTCTTATCCAGCTTGATCTCTTCAGAAAGCTCGTACATGCTGCCATCAACCATAACACGTACATAGCCACTTTTTTTCGCCCGTTCAAATACCTTGGCATGTTCTCCCTTTTTGCCACGGACTACAGGTGCAAGAAGCTGGATCTTTGTCCCTTCCGGAAGCTCCATCACCTGATCTACCATCTGATCGACACTCTGCTTACGGATCTCCTTGCCACATTTGGGACAATGTGGAACGCCTACCCTCGCATACAACAGTCTGAAATAATCATAAATCTCTGTAACAGTTCCCACTGTAGATCTGGGATTTCTGTTTGTGGACTTCTGATCAATGGAAATTGCAGGAGACAGTCCCTCGATTTTCTCCACATTAGGCTTTTCCATCTGACCCAGGAACTGCCTTGCATAGGAAGACAATGACTCCATATATCTTCTCTGTCCTTCCGCATAGATTGTATCAAATGCCAGGGAAGATTTGCCGGAACCTGACAGTCCTGTCAGGACTACCAGCTCGTTTCTCGGAATATCCACATCTATATTTTTTAGATTGTGTTCATTTGCGCCCCTGATCTTAATATATTCTCTCGGACGTATTCTGGGTGTTTCTATATGCTTATCTGCTAAACTCATTTTATTACCTGTACTTTCTCTTCTCTATTCTTCTTCAAGCTCATGGAGCTTTTTCTTCAGCTCTGCCATCTTGTCCCTAAGCTCTGCTGCCGCTTCAAAGTTAAGATCCGCTGCCGCTTTCTTCATCTGCTTCTCCACCTTGCTGATCAGCTTCTGCAGTTCCTCCCTGCCCATAGATTCCGGATCCTTCTCAAACCGGAGTTCTTCCTTCTCAATTGTCTTTGAAATACTGATCAGATCCCGGACAGCCTTTTTGATGGTCTGTGGTGTGATACCATGCTCTTCATTATACTTCTGCTGCAGCTTCCGTCTTCTGGCAGTCTCCTCAATAGCTGCCTTCATGGAATCTGTCATATTGTCAGCATACATGATAACATGGCCTTCCGCATTACGGGCAGCACGGCCTACTGTCTGGATCAGGGATGTTTCAGAACGCAGAAAGCCTTCCTTATCCGCATCCAGGATTGCTACCAGTGAAATCTCCGGAATATCCAGGCCTTCCCTCAGCAGGTTGATCCCCACCAGCACGTCAAATACATCAAGACGCATATCCCGGATGATCTCCGCTCTTTCCAGCGTATCAATATCCGAATGGAGATATTTCACCCGGATCCCGGCTTCCTTCATATAGCCGGTCAGATCCTCTGCCATACGCTTGGTCAGTGTGGTGACCAACACTTTATTATGCTTATCTGTCTCCTTACGTACCTCACTGATCAGGTCATCGATCTGTCCCTCTACCGGCTTCACTACGATCTCCGGATCCAGAAGTCCGGTAGGTCTTATGATCTGCTCTGCACGGAGCAGCTCATGCTCTTCTTCATATTTTGAAGGTGTTGCCGACACGAAAAGGAGCTGATCGATATGCTGTTCAAACTCTTCAAAGCAGAGAGGTCTGTTGTCCAGTGCGGAAGGAAGCCGGAAACCATAATCTACCAGTGTCGTCTTCCTTGACCGGTCTCCATTATACATAGCCCCAATCTGCGGCACTGTCATATGGGACTCATCTATGATCATCAGAAAATCATTTCCAAAATAATCCAGCAGGGTATGTGGCGGTGTTCCCGGCTGTGCCCCATACAGATGTCTGGAATAGTTCTCAATACCGGAGCAGAAGCCTGTTTCCCGCAGCATCTCTATATCAAAATTAGTACGTTCCGAAATACGCTGGGCTTCCAGCAGCTTATCCTCACTTTTGAAAAAGCGCACTCTCTCATCCAGCTCAGCTTCAATATTCTTACAGGCTGTATTGATGCGCTCCTGTGGAATGACATAATGGGATGCCGGAAAAATAGCAATATGCTGCAGAGAAGCATGCACCTGCCCGGTCAGCGGATCTGCTTCCACGATCCTGTCAATCTCATCCCCGAAAAATTCCACCCGGATCAGATAATCTCCACCCTGTGCCGGAAAAATTTCAAGAACATCTCCACGTACACGGAAGCATCCTCTGCTCACTTCCATATCATTCCTGTCATACTGGATATCGATCAGCTCCCGGATCACCTCATCCCTGTCCTTCACCATACCCGGACGCAGGGAAACGATCATGTCCTGATAATCCTCCGGACTGCCCAGTCCATAAATACAGGACACACTTGCGATCACGATCACGTCCTTCCTCTCTGACAAGGATGCCGTTGCGGACAGACGCAGCTTATCGATCTCATCATTGATGGAAGAATCCTTGGCAATATAAGTATCTGACGAAGGCACATAAGCCTCCGGCTGGTAATAATCATAATACGACACAAAATATTCCACTGCATTCTCTGGGAAAAATTCCTTGAACTCCCCGTAAAGCTGTGCTGCCAGTGTCTTATTATGTGCAATGATCAAAGTAGGTTTATTCAGCGCTGCGATCACATTAGCCATCGTAAAAGTCTTACCGGATCCGGTAACACCTAACAGCGTCTCAAACTGATTGCCTTCTCGAAATCCCTGCACAAGCTCTGCGATCGCCTGTGGTTGGTCTCCGGTCGGCTGATATTCTGAATGCAGTTTAAACTGACCCATATGTTTTCTCCTAATTTAAATCTACCTTTTTAATATACCACGGTAAATTATATTTGTACAGGAGGATCAGAACATTTGTTTGTGTTTTGAGTAATCTCCTTGATGTACCAATCGGAGATCTATTCATACAAACCGATGAAACTCTAGAAAAAGAGCCTGCAGATCCATAACCTGCAGGCTCTAAATCAAAACAATATTATTTTTATCCAATCTTTTCTTTCAGAATTTCGATTCCCTTTTCCACCTGGCTGTCCAGACCTTCTGTTTCTGCCAGATCGGTGTCATATTCTGCTTCAACATCCGGCTCGATTCCACTTCCCTGAATATTATTGCCATCCGGTGTGAACCAGCCGCTGACAGTCAGCTTCACAGCGCTGCCATCCTCCAGTGTGATCAACCTCTGTACGATACCCTTGCCGTAACTGGTTGTTCCCACAACAGTTCCCTTATTGTGATCCTGGATCGCTCCGGCCAGGATCTCCGCTGCACTCGCCGAATACCCATTGATCAGTACCACCATGGGTATGTCAATTTCATATTCACCATCACAGGTATATTCTGTCCGCTGTCCGGAAGGCATTTCTGTATAAGTGATCAGTCCTGCCGGCAGAAGACGTCTTGCAATCTCAACTACCACAGAAAGATCTCCGCCCGGATTGCTCCGAAGATCCAGGATCAGTCCCTTCATGTCATCAGCACGAAGCTCTGCCATAGCCTCATTAAACTGATCCAGAGTAACTGTATCAAACTCTGTGATCTGCAGATAGCCGATTCCTTCTTCACCTTCCACCATGCCATAGCGCACTGTAGTTGTTTCGATCAGCTTGCTTCTTACAATATCTACTTCAAGGAAGTCAGCCTCTCCCTCCCGGTAAATGGTCAGATGAACGGTAGTCCCTTCTTTTCCCTTG
The DNA here is from genome assembly GCF_037359455.1 of Suilimivivens sp. Classification (NCBI taxonomy): domain Bacteria; kingdom Bacillati; phylum Bacillota; class Clostridia; order Lachnospirales; family Lachnospiraceae; genus Suilimivivens; species Suilimivivens sp. Next base: position 80,278 of record NZ_JAXXXI010000059.1, on the reverse strand, counting down.
ACCATGGAAACAACCCTGCTGGTGCTGAGTCCCCTGGTTTCTTCCCCATCTACCTCATAGATCACATCGCCTTCCTTAAGACCAGCCTCCTCGGCAGGCGTTCCTTCCATGACACCGGCGATCACCGCCATATCCTGCTCCTTGTCCAGCGTAATATAAGCCCCGATCCCGTAGGAAACACCATTGTTGCCATCCACAACCTCTTTCAGTTCCTCTGCGGTATAGTACTCAGAATAAGGATCATTCAACGCCTCTGTCATACCCTTATAGATACCTGTCTGCAGGTTCTCCTCTGTCGTAGGCTCATCCTTGTAATCGTAGTAATATTTTTCGATTACGCTCTCCAGGCTCCTCATCTTCTGTATGGTTTCTGCATTCACAACACTGGATTCACTCTGCGCACCCCCCTGGGTCTTCACTAATCCATAAATGCTTTTTCCCGCAAAAACCCCGGCTCCAACCAGCACACATACAGCAATTCCTGCTGCCATTCCTCCAAAGAAAAGTGGCAGTCTCCTGTCTTTTTCTCCCTTCCGCAGCTCAGTCTGTTGTTCTCCCTGTAATGTCTGTTCTGTTTCCTGCTCTTCCAATCCACACACTCCCGTCTGTTATCAACCCTTCAGGTAACTCCATGGATTCACATAGCTTCCACCCTTCCGCACGCTGAAATGCAGATGATTGCCAGTGGATCGCCCTGTAGTTCCCACCGCAGCTATCTTCTGCCCCTTGGAAACCTCGGTCCCCTTGGAAACATAAAGTGCCGATGCATGCATATAAATCGTATACAGGCTGTCACCATGATCGATCATGATATAATTTCCCATACTGCTGTTGTAATCAGCAGCAACTACTTTACCGTCATAGGCTGCCAGAATCGCACTGCCTCCCGGTGCTGCCATATCAATTCCATTATGGAATTTCTGAATACCAAGGGTAGGATGGATACGGTTTCCATAATCATCCGATATCCTCGTATATGACGGCGCCGGCCAGGTGAATACTCCACCATCATATCTTCTGCCCTGCTCCTCTGCCAGTCTGGCTCTTTCCTCTGCGACTGCCTTTTCCAATGCCGCAATGGTCTGATTCTGTTCTGCAATATCAGCCTCATATTCCGCAATGGCAGCCTCTTTATTCTTGATATCAGATGTTACATTACTGATCTCCTGTTCTTTGGCCGAGATCAGTGCATTCATGGAAGCCTCTTCTTCTTCCTGTACCCTCCTGGCCTCATCCAGAACGCTTTTTTCCTCCTCCAGGCTTTCCTTGCACAGGGAAACATACTCAGCCTGTGCTACATATTCATCCAGCTTTTTCCTGTCATATGAGGAAAGCATCTCAATATACTCAGCCTTGTTCAACACCTCGCCAAAGCTGTCTGCCGCAAAAAGGAGTTCAAGGTATACCGTATCTCCCTTTTCATACATAAACTTGATCCGGGCCTTCATTGCCTCATACTGGGCTTCCTGTACCGCCACAGCCTCCTCCAGCTCTTTTTCCTTGGCAGCAATTTCCTCTTCCTTCTCTGTGATCAGACCCTTAAGTTCTTCTATCTTGGCCTGTATCGTAGACAGATTAGCATCCAGCTCCGTAATATAATTGGCCAGATTATTCTTGGAGGTTTCAAGCTGCTTCTTGATCTCTTTTATATTACTCAGACTGCTTTGAAGGCTGTTCTTTTCTTCTTTTGCTTTTTTTATCTCTTCTTCCTTCTGCCTGATGCTGTCATTCGTCAGCTCCTGTGCACTGGCAGAAAGTGTGCCTGCGCTTCCGGCTGAACTTACCAGCAGAACACTCAGCAAAAGGCAGAGTCCTTTTTTCCATTTTTTCATGAATATGATCACACTCTCAAATGCTTTCTAACCGTAATGATACTTCCAAGGAAACCGATTCCTATGCCCATGATCAGTGATCCCGGCAGGAGCTTCGCAAAGATTTCATTTACAGGCAGAAAGGCAAGCAGCTTTGACAGATTGGAAAACTTACCTATGATATAACCGATCACTTCATTATAAACACTGTAGATGATTCCCATGGGGATCAGTGCTCCGATTGCTCCGATCAGCATACCCTCAATGACGAAGGGAGATCTGACGAAGAAGTCTGTAGCACCGATATATTTCATAATAGAAATTTCTTCTTTTCTGACTGAAATACCGATCGTAACAGTATTACTGATCAGGAAAATAGATACCGCAAACAGGATCGCTATGATACCGATGGATGCATAGGCGATCAGCGCATTGATGCCGGTCAGTGATGCTGCCGTGATTTCAGACCGGTTTACCTCACGAATCCCGTCAAGCCCTTCCAGGAAAGAAACAAGCGCCGGCTGCATGGATACATCATTCAGATAGATCTCATAGCTTGCAGAATTTTCCAGCGGATTTTCTGTAAATCCGTCTGCATATTCACCAAGATATTCCTCCTTAAAGCTGTCCCATGCTTCATCTGCTGAGATAAAATTGATCTTGGAAACCTCAGGTCTCTTCTGGATCTCATCCCCGATCTGCTGAATCCGGTCATCACTGATACCTTCATCAAAGAAAACCGTTACAGATACACCCTCCTGCGCAGTCTTCACAATATTCTGCACATTCATCAGAATGGAATAAAAAAGACCAAACAGAAACAGGCAGGCACTGATCGTAGCTATAGATGCCAGTGAAAACCATTTATTTCTGAAAATGTTAATAAATCCCTGTTTGATGGTATAAAAAAATGTACTAATCCTCATCGTCTATATAACCACCCTTCTCTTCATCACTTACAATGACACCCTTCTTCATTGTAACGACTCTTTTCTGCATGGCATTAACGATCTCACGGTTATGGGTTACGACCAGCACTGTCGTACCGTTCTCATTAATCTGCTCCAGCAGCTTCATGATCTCCCATGAGTTCTTAGGATCCAGATTTCCGGTAGGCTCATCTGCCAGAAGAATGCTCGGTCTGTTGACCAGTGCCCTTGCGATCGCCACTCTCTGCTGCTCACCACCGGAAAGCTGCCTCGGCTTCGCCTTATATTTGCCTGCAAGTCCTACCGTTGCCAGTATGCTTGGTACATTTCTCTTTATCTCCTTGGTCGGTTTCTGGATAATTCGCTGTGCAAAGGCAACATTCTCATATACATTCCTGTCCTTTAAAAGACGGAAATCCTGGAACACGATCCCCAGATTCCTGCGGAACATGGGAATTTTTCGGTGCCTGATCCTGACGAGATCATATCCCATAACATTGATCTCTCCCTCCGTAGGCACAAGCTCCCGGAGAAGGAGCTTGATCATGGTTGATTTTCCTGATCCACTATCTCCTACAATAAATACAAACTCTCCCTTTTTAATATGAAGATCTACCCCATTCAGTGCGGGAGCACCTGTTGCATAAGCCTTGCTGACATGATTCATTGTGATGATCTCATCACTTGCAGTTCCTTTTCTTCTTCTGCTCCTTTGCTCTCTTGCCACTTTTTTCACCACCTGTATCTTAATACTCAAAACTTTCCATGTACTTCATATATTTCACGACCATCAGTGCGATACGGAATGTGATCGCATCCTCAAATACCCGAAGGTCAAGCCCTGTTCTCTTCTGCAGCTTATCCAGACGGTATACCAGTGTATTTCTGTGGATAAACAGCTGTCTTGACGTTTCAGAAACATTCAGGCTGTTTTCAAAAAACTTATTGATCGTAACAAGTGTTTCTTCATCAAAATCATCCGGACTCTTATCACCGAAGATCTCACGGATAAACATCTTGCAAAGCGGAATGGGAAGCTGATAGATCAGTCGCCCGATTCCCAGCTCACTGTAAGCGATCACATTCTTTTCATCAAAGAAGATCTTACCGACATCCAGTGCCATCTTTGCCTCCTTGTAGGAACGGCTTACCTCCTTGATCTCCTTCACAACAGTTCCATACGCAATATGGATACCCGTCATATGCTCCTTCTGCAGGAACTTCTCAATGCCTGCCGCCGTCTTCTCGATCTCCTTCATGCTTTCGCCTTCTGAAAGATCCTTTACAATAATAACATTATTCTCATCAACTGCCGTAACAAAATCTCCACTGTTATTACTGTAATAGGAACGCATCATCTCCAGGATGTTACTGTCCTTTCCATTCTCTGTCTCAACAATCATGACCACTCTGTTGACATCTGTCTGAATATGAAGCTTCTTTGCCCTGCTGTAAATATCAATCAGAAGCAGATTATCAAGCAGCAGGTTTTTGATAAAATTATCCTTGTCAAACCGCTCCTTATAGGCTACCATCAGATTCTGTACCTGGAATGCCGCCATCTTGCCGATCGTATATACATCCTCACCGGTTCCGGCTGTAACCATGACATACTCCAGCTGCTGTTCATCATAAATCTTAAAGTACTGACACCCCTGGATCTCCTGGGAATCTGCCGGTGACTTGGCAAACTCAGCTACGGCACCTCCATTTACACTGATATTTCCTGTAGAAGCAACCTCCTTGCCCTCGGTATCCATAATGCAGAACTCCACCCGTGCAATGGCTTTCAGTCCTTCAATCGTGCTCTGTAATGTTTGATTTGATATCATATCCCCACTCCTTTAGCTGCACGTTTTTTTCACTTATACATTTTTCACAATACTTCTGTCCCAGAAATTAACCCCAAGAAAAAACTTCTTTTCTATTTTAAAACAAATGTACAAATAAATCTACTTATTTTTCAATGATATTTGTGAATTATTCATGTTTTTTCTCAAAAAAATCCTGTTTTTTCCTTATACAAGATAAACAAAATGATTTCCTGTTTTATTTATGGGAAATATGTGCTATACTATAGAGGCAAAAGAAATGCAATCCACGATACGGAGAAAGGATGGTGTCGTTATGAATATTCCCGAATTATCTACAGCCTTGTCCAGCAGCAGGCTTTTAAACCAGGTTGGAACTGCCATGCTGAGCAAATCTCTCGACGATGCAGAATCGGCAGGCGCAGGCATGATTCAGATGATGGACCGTTCCATGGAGCTGTCTGTGAATCCTTCGGTAGGAAGCAATATTGACGTTCTTATTTAGGGAACCTGATCCCCACAGATCATATGGTCTGTGGGGAATTTTTATCCTACGATCTCCGTATATATGATCATTATGATGCAGAACAGAACTGCCAGCACTAACGGTACAGAAATCATTTTCTCCTTCTTTTCCTTCCGCTTCTCAAGAATCTCCATCAGCACGCCCCTGCGGTTTTCATTCTTACTCATCCACACAAGGATCATCCATGCAAAGGGTGCCATGATCGCCGCTATGATCAGAAAGCTTCCCGCTGCCATGGCCAGTGTTCCATTTGTAAGCTGCGTTGCAGAATCACTGTAGATATCCGGATTTGCTGTCATCATAATGCGCATCAGGAATACCTGGCTGGAATTGATCAGCACATGGTAAAAAACGGATGCCCACAGACTTCCTGAAGCCTCCACCAAAAGTACCGCCAGTACCCCCATGAGAAAAGCATAAATTGCCTGATTCACATTCATATGGATCAGGGCAAACAACAGTGCTGACAGCAGCATGGCCTGGAAGGCACTTCCTGATTTCCGATAGCCCCGGTAATAAATACCACGGCAGAGAAGCTCTTCACAAAACGGTGCAAAAATACCTGTAGAAAAGAGTAATGGCAGAAACGCGATCTGTCCCATATCGGTTGTTTCCATGGCTTCTATCACCCGATTTGTGGTAAAAAACTGGGACAGAAGATTTGCCAGGGAAATCAACGGCATGCTGAAAAGGGTAAATGGGATCACTGCCAGCAGGGTACCGGTCTTTATCCTGTGAAAGGAAAGAAACTCTGCTTTCTCCTTCTCGGAAAACAGGAATATCACAAATCCCGGCAGTACCATCATGGATTCGCAGATCAGATTATTCAGGACAACATTTTCCAATATATAGGGGCAGAAAGCACTGATGGCAAATACACCTCCTACATAAACTATGACTGAAATGAGAAACGCAAGGTTTACTTTTTTACTGTTCATAACTGCTGATCCTATCTGCTGTAATTTCTGCCACTCTCTGCTTATAAAGATTGCCGGCGGCACGCTTGAATTCATTTTTGCTCATGCCTGTCAGCTCCCTGATCTTATCCGGTGCCGATTTATCCCCTATGGGAAGACTGCCTCCTGCCTCCCGGATCAGTGTCAGGAGCTTTTCAGCATCCTCGCCCATCTGCACATATGCCTTTTCGCGGAGACTTAAGGAAAGCTTTCCATCTTCCTTCACCTCTGTCACACGGGCAGTGATCCTGTCACCTACGCGGATGCCTTCTGCCGGTTCCTTCCTCGGGATCAGGGCAGAGAAACAGTCATCCACTGCCACAAAGGTACCAAAGTTGGAACTGATCTCATAAACAATTCCCTCTACCTTGTCATCCTTCTGGTAAGAACTGTCCGTCCGCAGGAAATGATAGACCTTCATGGATGCACACAGTCTTCCGCTCTTATCTACGTAAAGAGTTACCAGACACTGTTCTCCAGGCTTCACAGGCGCAGTCTGCTGCTTAAAGGGCAGGAACAGATCCTTTTCCAGCCCCCAGTCAAGAAACGCACCGATCCGTCCCACCTGCTTCACAGTAAGGACTGCCAGTCCTCCCACCTGAAGCATGGGCTCTCTTGTAGTTGCTATCAGCCGGTCCTCAGAATCTCTGTAAATAAAAACTGACAGGCTGTCTGCCACCTCAGTTCCCTCCGGCACCTGTTTGATCGGAAGCAGCACCCGGTCTGCCGGATCCTGTGCTTCCTTATCCAGGCTGTCAGAAAGATATACACCAAAATCCACTTTCTTTACTACCGTAAGTAACTGCTTTTTCCCTACTTCTATCATGCGTTTTCTCCGTTCTCTTCAATCTCTACGATACAACAGGTTTCATTTTCCTGATTTCTCAGATCTACCACATAACCACCCTTCTCTGTCCTTACAATATAAGGAGTTAACACCTCATGAAGCCTTACCTGCTTCTTGTACTCTGCACGGAGCTGGCTGATATGGCAATCCTTCTGTAAGCTGTCTATAGCGATCCTCACATACTGGCCATTATTCACATGATGGTTCGTATCCAGATGATGCGGTCTGATCAGAACCTCCTCGCCCTTTACCGCCCCATCCGGGATCCTGATCTTTCTTGGTGCATATTCCATATCAATCTTTTCACCAAGAACATACTTCTCCAGCATTTCCTCCGTGGGACGCATGGGACCTGCCGTTTCAATATTGATCAGGCTGAACAGGGCATTGGCACAGGCAATCCTCTTTCCTGATGCATCCTCCATCACAAAGTTACGGAAACCCATAAACCCCTTAAATTCGTAAGGCTGGGTTCCTACCGTTACCACTTCTCCCAGTACCGGATATCTGTCTACTATGATCTGCCAGCTGCTGAGCACCCATACCATATTTTTCTCTCTTAAATATTCAATCCCAACTCCCAGATCCTCTGACTGGAATGTGGAACAGTCCTGGAAATAATCCAGAAGCGCTTCCGGTTTCAGATGTCCGGACTCATCCAGTTCACTGTATCTGATCCTCGCCTGATAGCTGTACATAAATTCTGATTCTGCCTTTCCTCTTATGTCTGCCCTTTCATTTCTTTTATGCAGACCCATGTCCCTTAGTATATCACGTTTTTGTGTCATCTGTCACCTCCAGAACCTGCCTCCGCAGCTTCCTTATGGGCACCGGGTAACAAAAACCCCAAAGGTCTTTCCTTTGGGGTTTCAAAGCTGGGCTACAAGGATTCGAACCTTGAAATGACGGAGTCAGAGTCCGTTGCCTTACCGTTTGGCGATAGCCCAATATACTATTCTGTGCTTGAGCACTTGGATATAATACCTCATTTCAATCATAAATTCAAGTACTTTTTTAAATTTTTTTAATTTTTTCTTTTTCCCGGCTTGATCTTTGTTACTTTTTTATCAAGATGTTTTTTTTTAGATACTTGGCCTGTTTTCACCTGAAAATGATTTGCAAGCGTATCAAAATTTGTTATTCTTAACCATAAGAAGCATTCAACTATATAAGTTACAGGAATACAGGAGGCACACTACATACATGAGATATTTTTTTAATGGCAAAATAGAGAAACAGGATAATATTTTCAGCATCCGCATTCCCTTTAATGTATGGGAAGTCTGCAAACAGCGTGACGTCATTCCGGCCGATCTGGTGCTGGATAATAAGATCATAGTCTGTGAGCTTCTTCCTGAAGAGAAGGGTATTTACAAGATCCATCTGACTGCAGACGATGTTGCCCATATCAATACCAATGACATCCATAAATTACTCCTTCATATACAGGGCAGTATTATCCAGGTTAATCAGAACAGTCCTTACAGCTTTGATGATCCCATCCGCAAGATCGATAATATCCAGATCATCATCCAGCCTGGGGACGGACTCTGCGGTCAGGCCTGTGTAGCCATGCTTGCCGGTGTGACCATTGCAGAAGTGATCAGTGTAATGGACTGTAGGGAATGGCAGGGGACCATGGGACGCATGATTTCCGCCCTGAACCACTACGGCATTGATCACAGTGATGTTATTGTTTACACAGAAGGGCAGGAGGCTACCCTCCCCAAATGCTGCATCCTTATGGAACGTATGGGACTTTACTGCCACTACCTGATCCACTTTGATGGCAGATTTTATGATCCAAGCCTCGGCGTTATGACTGAATATGACATGAGCCAGCTCCTTGGTTATCTGGAAATCAAAGTTAACTGATGATGCAGAATCCGCCAGGTATATATCATTGCAGATATATCTGACGGATTTTTCTAAATGTGTGAAAGGCGAAAGCTGTTTATGATGAAGGAATTACTGCATACATTTTTCCAGCATTATCTGGAAGATCGAAATCTAAATGCCACCCTTGCCATGCTTTCTGATCAGATTGTCAGTATCGGTACCGGTGAACAGGAAATTGCCAAAAACAAAGAAGAGCTGACAGATCTTTTAAAAAAGGAATTTCAGGAAATGCCAGGCTCCCTGCACTTTCAGTTTACCGAGTACCAGGAAACTCCTGTTGGTTCTGAGGGCTATTGTATTTTTGCCCGGATTCATGTTCAGTTTGAGGAAGGCGACGATCTTATTGAAATGGATACCCGTTTCACCGGTGTTGCCGGTCTGGAAAAGGATGGCTGGAAGCTGCTTTCTCTCCATATGTCCACCTCTAACCAGGTACAGGAGGATCAGGAATTTTTCCCATTGCGCTACGGCGGACAGGCAATTGCCAAAATGTCCTCTGAGTCCAGTGCCAGATTGATGGAACTGGTTTCCAGGTCTCTTCCTGGCGGTATCATGGGTGGCTATCTGGAAGCGGGCTTCCCTCTTTATACGATTAATGACAGAATGCTTGAAATTCTTGGCTATACTTACGAGGAACTGGCAGCTGCAACTGATGAAAAGATGATGAACATTATCTACGAAGAAGATCAGAAACGTGTCGAAGAAAGTATCAGTCAGCAGTTCTTGAATGGAAATGAATATGAAATAGAATACCGTATTGTCGGCAAGGGTGGAAAACTCACCTGGGTCAACGACATTGGAAAAAAGATCGTCACTGAAGATGGCCGGGAAGCCATGATCAGTATTATGACAGATATTTCTGACAGACGGGCACGTGAAAAACAGCTGATCCAGGAAGCATACTATGATCCCCTGACCGGCCTCTACAATCGCAAAAAAGCTATCAGCCTCTATAAAGAGGCTTTCGCCAATGGTCAAAAGGGTACTTTCTTTATCTGTGATATAGATAACTTTAAAAGTCTCAATGATACAGAAGGCCATATAGCAGGAGATCATGTTCTTATATTCCTTGCCAGACTGATCAGTGACCGGACCAAAGAGCTTGCTATTTCTGCGCGGCTCGGCGGGGATGAATATATGCTGTTTTTCCCATCTCCCACAGAGACAGAAGAAGCTGTACATCTCATGAAATCCATTCAGACAACCTTTGCTGCCGCTACAAAAGAAGCCTATCACGAGCTTTCCATTTCCTTAAGTGTAGGTGGTGTGGTCCGCAAGGAGAATGAAGATTTCCGTTCCCTTTACAGGCAGGCTGACACCGCCCTGTATCTGGCAAAGCATCAGAAAGGAAGTCTGCAGATCTGAGGCACCAACACATATCTTTCACTGAAAGAGGAGCACTGCCAGCCGACAGTGCTCCTCTTTACTTTCTTAATATTATGTTTTTCGGATAAATCCTATACTTCAAACATCAGATCAGCGTAGGTCGGGAACGGCCATACCTTCTTATCAACGATCATTTCCAGTTCGTCAGCAGGCTTTCTCAGTGCATCCATAGCAGCCTTGACAACATCCTTGTAATAGAATGCCTGATCCTTTGCATTTTCCATAGCCGCTGCCTTTGCTTCCACCTCTTCCAGCTTTGCCAGCGCTGTCTTCATTTCTGTAAGCTTTGCAGATACCTCCTTCAGCAGTTCTGTCTGAACCTCTGCATCAGCACCAGCCTCCTTAACAGCAAGAACAGAATCTGCAAGGGACTTGCTGTATTTGATAACAGCAGGAATGATCTCCTTGCTTGCCATATCAACCATGGTAAGAGCCTCAATATTAATGGTCTTTGCATAGATCTCATATAAGACCTCTTCTCTGGACTCCAGCTCAGCCTTGGTGAAAATACCAAACTTCTCAAACAGCTTAACTGCCTTATCGGTAGTCAGAGTCTCTACTGCCTCGATCATGGATCTGATGTTTGGAAGTCCTCTTCTCTCTGCTTCTGCAACCCATTCATCTGAATAACCATTACCATTAAAGATGATCCTCTGATGCTCTGTCAGATATTCTTTGATCAGATCATGAACAGCAACATCGAAATCATCTGCCTTCTCCAGAATATCGGCAGCCTCGCAGAAAGCTTCTGCAACGATCGCATTCAGTGTGGTATTCGGACTTCCGATAGAATCTGCAGATCCTACCATACGGAACTCAAACTTGTTTCCGGTAAATGCGAAAGGTGAGGTTCTGTTTCTGTCGGTTGCATCCTTTTCAAAATCGGGCAGTGTGGATACACCTGTTGCCAGCTTGCCGCCCTGTAATACATGAGCTGCTTCACCTGTTTCCACAAGCTGCTTTACCACATCCTCAAGCTGTTCGCCAAGGAAAATGGAAATGATAGCCGGAGGTGCCTCGTTTGCGCCAAGTCTGTGATCATTTCCTACATCAGATGCGCTCTGACGGAGCAGATCTGCATGGACATCAACTGCCTTGATAATGCAGGCAAGTACCAGCAGGAACTGGATATTTTCATTCGGTGTATCACCGGGATCCAGAAGATTTACCCCGTTATCTGTTCCAAGTGACCAGTTATTGTGCTTACCGGAGCCATTGACACCGGCAAAAGGCTTCTCATGAAGCAGACAGGTCAGTCCGTGCCGTCCTGCCACCTTCTTCATGGTTTCCATAACAAGCTGGTTATGGTCTACTGCAATATTTGCTGTCTCATAAATCGGTGCCAGCTCATGCTGTGCCGGTGCCACCTCATTGTGCTGTGTCTTGGCAGTTACACCAAGCTTCCACAGCTCAATATTCAGGTCTTTCATGTATGCACCGATTCTTTCACGGATGGTGCCGAAGTAATGATCCTCCAGCTCCTGACCCTTCGGAGCCGGTGCGCCGAAAAGGGTACGCCCTGCAAAGATCAGGTCTTCTCTCTTTAAATATTTATCTCTGTCAACGAGGAAATACTCCTGCTCAGGTCCTACACTCGCCACTACCTTGGTCGCCCCTGTATTACCAAACAGTCTTACAATACGAAGTGCCTGCTCACTGATCGCTTCCATGGAACGGAGCAGAGGTGTCTTCTTATCCAGTGCTTCACCTTTATAGGAGCAGAACGCTGTGGGGATGCATAGGATCACACCTGTAGCATCTTCCTTCAAAAATGCCGGGGAGGTAATATCCCATGCTGTATATCCTCTTGCCTCAAAGGTAGCTCTCAGACCACCTGAAGGGAAGGAAGAAGCATCCGGTTCACCCTTGATCAGCTCTTTACCGGAGAACTCCATCAGCATCTTTCCGTTTTCATCCGGATGTGAAACAAATGAATCATGCTTTTCTGCCGTAATTCCTGTCAAAGGCTGGAACCAGTGTGTATAATGGGTTGCGCCATTCTCAATTGCCCAGTCCTTCATTGCTTTGGCAACTACATCTGCCGTCTCAAGGCTAAGCTCGCCGCCCTGATCCATGATCTTAACAACTTCCTTGTAAACGCTCTTCGGTAAACGCTCTCTCATAGTTGCCCTGGTAAATACTTTGCTTCCGAAAAGTTCTTCGATGTTCAGTACTTCACTCATGTTTTAATCTTCCTTTCCTGTTTGAATAAAAATCGGTACAAAAAAATGCCCCAAACAAACCATTTGGAACATCTTCGTTCGATTCATGTTGAAAGGACTTTTCCCTTCGTTTCCTTAAAGATACCCCATTCATATAAAAAAAGCAATACCCTTTTTTATTTTTGGTTGTTTTCGATAAAATGCCTCATCAATTATTGTATACAAGTATGCAAATTGCACATTTACGCTTTGATGCGCAGTAAATCATACATTTCCGGTTCTTCTGAAAGCTCTATCCACAGACTCTGCTTCGGATGTGGGGCACTTTCCATCTCTTCTCCTTCCTCTGTGTGGATTGCAAGCACAGCAGCCTCTGTGTTTCTTCCATCCGGACGCATGATCTCGATTTCATCACCCACAGAAAACTTGTTTCTCTGCGTGATTTTTCCCAGATACCCTTTTCTCTCCCCTCTCTCCCTGGTCTCCTCAATAATACCAAGGTAAATATATTCATTAATATAGGTATTGGAATCATAGATCTGGGCTTCCTCGGAAGGCTTTCCGAAGTAGAAGCCTGTAGTAAACTGTCTGTAGGTACACTTGGCGATCTCTGCCTTGTACCATTCCATGTTCTCCCGGTATTTCTCCTCTGATTCAAGGTAATCATCAATGGCCTTGCGGTAGGTTCTTGCCACCGTCGCCACGTAAAGTGCCGTTTTCATCCGTCCTTCGATCTTGAAGCTGTCGATCCCGGCCTTTATCATCTCCGGAATATGCTCGATCATGCAAAGATCCTTGGAATTGAACAGGAAGGTTCCCCTTTCATTCTCATATACTGGCAGGTATTCTCCAGGTCTGCTCTCTTCCATTACTGCATATTTCCAGCGGCAGGGATGCGTACAGGCTCCCTGGTTGGCATCTCTTCCAGTAAAATAATTGCTGAGCAGGCATCTTCCGGAATAAGAAATACACATAGCTCCATGGATAAAGCTTTCGATCTCCAGATCCTCCGGTACTCTCTCCCGGATCTCTGCGATCTCTGCAAGGGAAAGCTCTCTTGCACAGACAACACGCTTTGCTCCCATTTCATGCCAGAAACGGAAGGTCATATAATTGGTATTATTGGCCTGTGTGGAAATGTGGATCTCTATCCCAGGGCAGATCTTTTTTGCCAGTGTAAACATACCCGGATCAGAAATGATCAGGGCATCCGGTGCTAGCTCCCTCAGCTCTTCAAAATACTTCTCTGCCTCATCAATGTCCTTATTATGGGCAAGAATATTGGCGGTCACATGTACCTTCACCCCATTTGCATGGGCAAAAGCAATTCCCTCCGCCATATCTTCTCTGGAAAAGTTTCTTGCCTTTGCACGAAGGCTGAACGCTTCTCCTCCAATATATACAGCATCTGCTCCAAACCTGACTGCTGTTTTTAAAACCTCCAGGCTGCTTGCCGGGATCAGTAATTCCGGTTTTCTCATTCTTCCTACTCCTTACGTTTTCAAATCCTACAGCTTTACGCTTACGGTCACACCATCGCCCACAGGCAGGATATCTGTCACAAGCTGGTCATTATGCTTCAATTCATACAGGTATTCCCTCATCCGGCTGTGTATCGTGCGGTTTCTCCTTGTCACGGCATAACGGGATTCCATAACATCCCCGTCCTGCAGTACATTATCCGACACCAGGATACCTCCCTTTTTCAGAAGCCGCATCACATCCGGCAGAAAATGGATATACTGTCCTTTGGCAGCATCCATGAAGATCATATCATAGGGTTCCTGTAATGTCTTCAGAATTTCTGTGGCATCCCCTTCCAACAGGGTAATACTCTCTTCCTTTCCCGCTTTCCTGAAATTCTCACGGGCGATTGGAATTCTTTTTTCATAATTCTCTATCGTGGTGATCTGGCAGTCAGGCCTGCCATATTCACTCATAAATAACGCAGAAAAACCAATGGCCGTCCCAACCTCCAGAATGCGCTCAGGCTGCTTCATGGAAAGAAGCAGCTTTAAGAAGCTCTGCATCTGTGGTCTGATGACAGGTACATTGGTCTCTCTTGCATATTGTTCCAGTTCATTTAAAAAGGGGGTATTCCCTGTATCGAAGGAATTGATAAACGTGCTGATTCTTTCTTCCGTGATCATAACTGTTCTGCTCCTTTATTCTGTTACCATTCCTTCGGCACCTTCTTCTATGCTTCCCTCTTCATAATACTCTTCCGGTTCCTCTCCCATTTCTTCAGGATCCCCGTCATCTCCGTCTGTGGATGTATTATCCTCTGCGGTTACCGGTGTAGACATAACTGCCAGCATCTCTTCTGCCGTCATGGATGTGCTCAGATCATATATTCCCGGAAGAATCTTATCGTGATAACCGGAAAGCAGTTCCTGTACACAAAACAGTCTTGCATCCTCTATCAGTCCCTTCTCTTCCAGCATCTGTGCCACATCCTTAATATCCGCATCCTCCGCAACACCTACCGTGATCGTTCTCCCCTCTGACTGGGAAACCGGCTGATCGGCAAATACCCTGTATCCGAATTCATAGGCCGAAGTAGCTGTCCGGAATACAAACATAATAACGATCACAAGAACAATCGCCTTTATGATAGCTTCTACTACAGCTCCTACCAGATATTTTCCATTCATAAGCCTCTTTTCCTTTCTTTACAGGGGAAATTCCATGTCAAAATCAATTGCCTCTGTTACCCGCAGATTAACCTCCTGCATCATTCTGCAGAAAGCCAGCTCTGCCCTGAAAAAATCATCTACCACCGGATCTTCCCGGAATCTTTCCAGTTCCTCTGCCAGAGCTTCGATCCTCTCATCCATATCTCTGCCATCACTCTGCTGGAGTTCATAGTTTTTCCTGCAGAACTCATTCACTCTCTGGTATTTTTCAGGATTCTGCCGGATCAGAAAAAGCTGCTCCTGATAGTTTTTGTAAACATCGGTATTCCTGATCGTCTCTGCATACCTTTCTGTTGCGTCGATTAAACTCTGCTCCATGGTAAAAGTCCCTGCTTTCCTATACTTCCATAATGATCGGAAGGATCATTGGCCGGCGTTTTGTCTTTTTCCATACATAATCCCCAAGGGAATCCTTGATGGCACTCTTCAGCTTGCCCCAGTCTGAAATACCTCTGTCGAGACAGCCATTTACCGCCTCGCTGACTACGACATGTGCTTCTTCCATCAGTTCATCGGATTCTCTTACATATACAAATCCTCTGGATACGATATCCGGGCCGCTGACAAGCTGATCCGTTGCTCCATCCAGGGAAAGGACTACGATCATGATACCATCCTCTGCCAGATGCTGTCTGTCACGGAGAACGATATTTCCAACATCCCCGACACCAAGGCCGTCCACCAGAATGTCACCTACCGGTACCTTGCCGGTTACTTCTGCAGACTCCTCTGACATTTCCAGTACATCACCGGATCGCAGGATAAAGATCCTCTCCTTATCAATGCCAAGCTCCCTTGCGATCTTCGCCTGTGCTATCAGATGCTTGTATTCTCCATGGACAGGGATTGCATATCTGGGATGAACCAGAGAATAGATCAGCTTGATCTCTTCCTGGCAGGCATGTCCGGAAACATGGACATCCTGAAAGATAACATCCGCTCCCTTGACAAGAAGCTCATTGATCACATTGGTGACTGCCTTTTCATTTCCCGGGATCGGATTGGAGGAAAAGATAACTGTATCCCCCGGGCCTATGGAAATCTTCTTGTGATTGTCCTCTGCCATACGGCTCAGGGCTGCCATGCTTTCTCCCTGGCTTCCCGTAGTGATGATGACAGTCTTTTCTCTCGGATAATTCTTGAGCTGCTCGATGTCGATCAGTGTCTTATCCGGTATGCTCAGGCATCCGAGGTTCGTCGCAACCTCAATGATATTGACCATGCTGCGGCCTTCTACGACTACCTTTCTGCCAAACTTATAGGCGGAATTGATGATCTGCTGCACTCTGTCCACATTGGACGCAAAGGTGGCGATCAGGATCCTTGTATTCTTATGTTCCTCAAACAGGGCATCAAATGTCTTGCCAAGGGTTCTTTCAGAAGGGGTAAAGCCAGGACGCTCTGCATTCGTGGAGTCGCACATAAGGGCAAGGACTCCCTTCTTTCCAAGCTCTGCAAATCTCTGCAGATCGATGGCATCTCCAAATACCGGTGTGTAATCCACCTTGAAATCGCCGGTGTGCACAACAATACCGGCCGGAGAATAAATAGCCAGCGCTGCTGCATCTACAATACTGTGATTGGTCTTGATAAATTCAATCCGGAACTGCCCAAGGTTGATGGACTGTCCGAACTTCACAACCTTCCTCTTTACCTGTCCGGTCAGGTTGTGCTCCTTCAGCTTATTCTCAATCAGACCCATCGTCAGTCTGGTCGCATAAACCGGTACATTGATCTCCTTTAATACATAAGGAAGTGCACCGATATGATCCTCATGTCCATGCGTGATCACAAATCCCTTTACCTTTTCGATATTGTTCTTCAAATAGGTAATATCCGGAATGACAAGATCAATTCCCAGCATGTCATCCTCCGGGAAGGAAAGACCGCAGTCTACCACAACAATACTGTCCTCATATTCAAAGGCAGTAATGTTCATACCAATCTGTTCCAGACCGCCAAGTGGGATCACTTTCAGTCTGGAACCCTTATTTTGTTCCTTTTTTTTCAAATATACTTACCTCCATACTCCGTCCACCGGCTGATGCATTCTCCTGTGGCAGAAAGCAGTATCAGCACGTCCCATACCTCTGTTTCCTCCGCCTGCATGGTATGTTTCCTGCTGCTGATCCCTTATCTGTCATCCGGTCTATGCCCGCCCGGTCTCACTGTTACCTGCTATTTCAGGGTTCAATTTCTATATCTTCAAGCATGCTTTCGAAAACTGACGCAACCGCAGCCAGCTCCGTATCTTCCTCTACGATCTCGTAGATGCTATCCGTATCTTCTTCCTGAGGGATCTCCTTTAAAATGAGTGCATCACAGTCTCCCTCTTCTTCCTCTGTTACCAGAAGATAATGCCTGCCTCCGATCATGGTCTGCTCCAGGACATAAAACCAGGCAGTGCCTTCTCCTTCCAGAGTAAATGCTATTTTTTCCAAATCTAAACCTCTTCCTGTGCTTTTCTCTGCTGCAGATCAAGATATCCCTGCAGAATGAGTGTTGCAGCAATCTTATCCACATATTCCTTACGGTGTTCTCTCCGGATACCGGCTTCCATCATCGTTTTATCTGCCGCCACCGTGGTCAGTCTCTCATCCCAGAGATGTACCGGAAGACCAGTCCGTCTCTCCAGCTTCTCTGCGAACTCCTTCGTCAGCTCCACTCTTGTACCTTCTGTATCATTCATATGCTTCGGAAGGCCAAGAACAATCTCTCCGATCTGATATACCTCGATCAGTTCCTCAATCCTTGCCAGCGTCCTGCGCAGCTTATTCTCTTCTTTTCTTCTGATGATCTCTATTCCCTGAGCGGTAATCAGCAGCGGGTCACTGATGGCAACCCCGACTGTTTTCGCTCCGAAATCCAGTCCCATAATTCTCATACCCGTTATTCCCAGCCGTTATTCTTAATATATTCTGTCAGAAGCTCCTCTACAAGCTCATCTCTCTCCACCTTCATGATAAGACTTCTTGCATTGTGGTAGCTGGTGATATATGTGGGATCTCCGGACATGATATATCCTACGATCTGATTAACCGGATTATAGCCCTTTTCTGTCAGTGCATGATAAACCTCATCAAGGATCATCTTCACACTGTTATTGTCTGTCTCTACTCTGAAAAACTGTGTATTTCCTAAATCCTGCATAGTTTCACCCCTTATAGTAAACCCTGTATTTTACTATATTACTCTATTTTCCCCTAAAATTCAATGGTGCTTGTTTTCACATCTTCGTGAAAAGCAGAATATCTGGTTTCAGCATCTGCGTAAACTGTCCCTTCAGGATCTGTCCGCTGACCTCCTCCACTGTCTCAAACGCAGCACGGATATACTCCTTGCTGTGTCCTACCTGATATCGCTTTCCGTCAATTTCCTTCTCTTCTTCAAAAAGAATACTGGTTTCCTTATGTAAATGTCTCTCCCGGTATGCTGCGGACTGCTTCTGCTCAAGGGCAAGCAATCTGTCACTTCTTGCAGCCTTGACATCCTCCGGCACCTGATCCTTCCTTGCTGCTGCCACGGTTCCCTGACGCATGGAATATTTAAACACATGCATTTCATAGAATCCGACCTTCTCAAGAAAACGTTCTGTTTCTGCAAACTCCTCCTCTGTTTCCCCCGGGAAGCCAACGATCACATCTGTGGTGATGGCCGGATCTTCAAAGAAACGGCGCAGGATCTCTACACGCTCATAGTATTCCCCTGCCGTATATTTCCTATTCATGCGCTCCAGCACACTGTCACAGCCGCTCTGCAGGGAAAGATGAAAATGGGGACAAAATTTGTCCATCTTTGCAAGCCCCTCTGCAAGCTTCCCGGTAATGATCCTGGGCTCCAGCGAGCCAAGGCGGATCCGCTCGATCCCTTCTGTCTTCTGGATCTCACTGATCAGGGCAAGCAGTCTGTCGCAGGGAAAATCCTCTCCCTTTCCCACATTGGTCCTGCCATCCAGATCAAGACCATAGGAGCTGATATGGATCCCGGTCAGCACCACTTCCTTATAGCCGTTTCCGGCAAGTGTCCTGACCTCCTCAAGGATCTCTTCCATCTGTCGGCTTCTGACTCTTCCCCTTGCATAGGGAATAATACAATAGGAACAGAACTGGTTGCAGCCATCCTGAATCTTGATATAGGCACGCTTATGCTCTGCCGTCCGCTTCAACTGCATGGATTCATACTCACAGGTATGGCTGATATCGATCACAGTCCGGCCTTCCAGCGTTTTATCCATATCTGCAGTGCCCTCTTCTCTTGCTGCAAGGAACTCCTCCAGAATCGGGATCAGGTCTTTTTTCTTATTATTACCAACTGCCAGGTCAATGCCCTCATCCAGAAGAGCCTGTTCCCCACCGGTCTGTACATAACAGCCAACCGCCACCACTACAGCATCCGGGTTCTTCTTTTTGGCACGGTGCAGCATCTGTCTGCTCTTTCTGTCTGCAATATTTGTTACCGTACATGTATTGATAATATAAATGTCTGCTTTCTCATCAAAAGGTACAATTTTATATCCTTTTTCTTGTAACATTTGTTGCATATAATCCATTTCGTAGCCGTTTACTTTACAGCCAAGATTGTGTAATGCTACACTTTTCATGTTATTCTCCACTTTTTTTGTGTTGTTTTATCATTGACTTTTTCCTTTTCAACCCTTACTATAATAGCATGAAGGTATGAAAAAATTAAGGAGGTAATTACAATGAAAACAATTCAGATTTCATTAAATTCTATCGACAAGGTAAAATCTTTTGTAAACGATATTACAAAGTTTGATTATGACTTCGATTTAGTTTCTGGCAGATACGTAATCGACGCTAAGTCTATTATGGGTATCTTCTCCTTAGACTTATCCAAGCCGATCGACTTAAATATCCATGCAGAAGACAATGCTGAAGAGGTTCTTGCAGTATTAAAGCCTTACATGGTATAGTTTAATGAGCCACGGAAGGATGCATGCATTCTTCCACTCAGACCAGAAGATTTTTAAACGACACATTCATCGAATGTGTCGTTTTTTGTTTCACTCTTCTTTTACAATGATCACTTCATCCGTTTCCAGTGCTGTCTTCATAAGTTCATCAATCTTCTCTTCCAGATTCTGCTCATGACGTTTGATAATATTCAGATTCGGCTTGGTCACCGGATGCTTTGCCACAAAGATCGTACAGCAGTCCTCATAGGGCAGTATGGATGTTTCATAGGTACCGATCTTCTCGGATACATCTACGATCTCCATTTTGTCGAAGCCGATCAGCGGGCGGAATACCGGAAGTGTACAGACCTCATTGGTCACACCAAGGGACTGCACTGTCTGGGAGGCCACCTGTCCGATGCTTTCACCGGTGATCAATGCCAGACACTCTGTTTCCCTGGCGATCTGCTCTGCGATCTTCATCATATATCTTCTCATAATGATCGTCAGTTCATCATGAGGACACTTTTCATAAATATAAAGCTGGATATCTGTAAAATTGATGACATGAAGGTAAATCGGACCCGCATAACGGGATACCTGTTTTGCCAGATCCACCACCTTCTGCTTTGCCCTGTCGCTGGTATACGGCGGTGCATGGAAATAAACTGCATCAATCTTCACACCTCTCTTTGCAATCATGTAACCGGCTACTGGGGAATCAATACCACCGGATAAGAGCAGCATAGCCTTACCATTGCTTCCCACTGGCATACCGCCGGGTCCCGGGATCACCTCTGAATACAGATAGATCTTTTCACGGATCTCCACATTCAGCATCACATCCGGCTTATGCACATCCACGGTCAGCTCCGGAAATGCATCCAGGATCACAGCGCCGAGCTCCACATTCAGCTCCATGGAATTCAATGGATAATTCTTTCTGGCTCTTCTTGCCTGTACCTTAAAAGAGAAGTGCTTGTCCGGATATACGTCATCCATATACTTTACTACCGCTTCTCCCAGCTTCTCAAAGCCCTCATCCTCCACATGAACCATGGGACAGATGCCGGAAATACCAAATACTGTCTTCAGATTATCTATGGTTTCATCATAATCAAAATCAGAGGCCGCTTCCACATAGATTCTTCCCGGTGTACGGGTTACAGAAAACTCTCCCTCGCATCTCTTCAGTGCATATCTGATCTGCTTTACCAGGGCTTCTTCAAACAGATAGCGGTTTTTTCCTTTTACGCCGATCTCAGCGTATTTAATTAAAAATGCTGTAAACATATGCTTCCTCTTATGCTCCGGCCCGGATCCCCAGGCCGGTCTTCCTTTTATTTTCGTGTGAACTTCCTGAGCACAGGAATTATATCATACAAAGTCTGCAAAGTATAGTCCACTTCCTCCATCGTGTTTTCTACAGAAAAGCTGAAACGGATCGTTGAACCAAGCTGGTCTCCGTGGATCCCCATGGCCTGCAGCGTTGCAGAGGGCTGTGGCTTATGCGCAGAGCAGGCGCTTCCGGCCGACACATAGATGCCCTTATCCTCCAGTGCATGCAGGATCACCTCGCTCCTGACACCGGCAAAGGATACGCTGACTACATGGGGTGCCCCATCTCTTCCCGGATGTCCGTTTACAGTCACATCCGGCAATTCCTGTATGCCCCTGACAAAGGCTTCCTTCATACAGTAAAGCCTTTCCACATCCTTATCCAGCCCGCTGTAAATGATCTCAATGGCCTTTGCCATGCCCGCAATACCGGGCACATTTTCGGTACCGGAACGCATACCATTCTGCTGTCCGCCACCAAACAGGATCGGTTTGATCTTTACCTTATCATTAATATACAGAAATCCGATGCCCTTGGGTCCATGGATCTTGTGTCCACTGACCGACAACAGATCAATATTCATTTTCTTCGGATGGATCCGGAACTTACCGTATCCCTGTACCGCATCCACGTGGAACAGGATCCGGCTGTCCATTCTTTTGATCAGGGCTCCGGCCTCTTCTATGGGCTGCAGGGAACCGACCTCATTATTGGTGTGCATAATGGACACCAGAATGGTTTCCCCTGTAATGGCACGTTCCAGATCCTCCAGGCGGATACAGCCCTTTTCATCTACAGGAAGATAAGTTACCCGGTAGCCCTCTTCCTCAAGCTGCCTCATGGTCTGCAGAATCGCCGGATGCTCGATCTGTGTCGTGATCAGGTGCTTTCCCCTGCGGCTGTTGGCGTATGCACAGCCCCGGATCGCCAGATTATCCGATTCTGTCCCTCCTGAAGTAAAGAAGATCTCCTTTTCATTCACCTTCAGGTTTTTGGCTATGGTTTCCTTTGCATAACGGATGTACTGCTCCGCCTGCACACCTTTTCTATGCAGACTGGATGGATTTCCATAATCCTCGCACATCACCTTTGTCATTAGCTGTGCCACCTCATCAAAGCATCTCGTGGTGGCTGAATTGTCCAGATAAACCTCCATGGTATCACCAGTCTTTCTTATTGTAATACTACTATATTTTATGTGTTACACGGGGAAGTCGTGCGGCTCCGCCATATAATTACTGCTCAAGCTGATACAGCAGAAAAGCAAGCACTGTCATCCCGGCTGTCTCTGTGCGCAGGATCCTTTTTCCAAGCGTGACCGGCTTAATCTGTGCCTTCATGGCCTCTTCGATCTCTGTTTCCTCGAATCCGCCCTCCGGGCCGATAAATACTGCCACCTCATCTCCGGGCCGTATGCCCTTCAGGATCTCTCTTGTCTTTTCCATACCCTCTGCCCTTTCATAGGGGATCAGGCGCACCTGCATCCTCTGGCTCCTTGCAAAGGCCTCCCTCAGGGATATCACTGGCATGATTTCCGGGATCAGGCTCCGTTTACTCTGCTTGGCTGCTGCCTCGGCGATCTGCTGCCATCTGGCAAGCTTCGTCTTTTCCTTCTTCGGATCCAGCTTCACCACACACCGTCTGCAGGCTGTGGGAATGATCTGATACACTCCAAGCTCTACCGCCTTCTGGATGATCAGCTCCATCTTGTCTGCCTTTGGCAGACCCTGGAACAAGTAGATCCGGACCGGCAGCTCACTTCCCTCCTCTTCCTCTGCGAGAATATGACAGACTACCGTTTCCTCATACAGCTCTGCCACCTCACAGCGGTAGCTTCTAGACGTTTCACTGTCTGTTACCCTGATCTCTTCTCCCGGCTTCATGCGGAGGACATTTTTCATATGATTGACATCTTTTCCCAGTATCCGGATCTGATCTTCTGCGATCTGGGACGTTTCAATGAAGAACTGATACACCTGCTGCCTCCTTATTCCTTTCTGGCAACAACAGATACCCATTCACCCTGATGCTGTATATCCAGCACCGTAAGCCCTGCTGCCCGGACAGCCGCTGCAACCGTTTCTTCCTTGTCATCAATAATACCGGAGGTGATGTAAATACCTCCCTTTTTCAGCTGATGCACGATCACGGGTGTCAGAGGTACCAGCACCTCTGCCAGAATATTCGCTACCACGATATCATAACACTCATAGCCTACCTGATCCTGCACTTCCTTATCAGTAATGATATTGCCGATAAGAAGTTCAAAGCTGTCCTCCGCAATTCCATTGGCCTCTTTATTTTCTCTGACTGCGTCTACCGCACAGATATCCAGATCGGTTCCGATCGCTTTTTTTGCCCCGAACATAAGAGAAAGGATAGCCAGGATACCGCTGCCGGTTCCTACATCCAGGAGCACAGTATCCTTCGTAATATATTTCCGTAGTGCCCGGATACAGAGCTGTGTGGTATCATGCATTCCCGTACCAAAGGCGGTGCCTGGGTCAATGTGGAGCACCAGCCTGCCCTCATTCTCTGGCTCTGCCTCTTCCCAGGAAGGAATGACCAGAATATCATCTATGGTAAACTGGTGGAAATACTGCTTCCAGTTGTTAATCCAGTCGATATCCTCAGTTTCGTCCACGCTGACGGTTCCTTCTCCGATATCCATAAACTCCTGCAGCCCTGACAGCTCTTCCCTGATCTCTGTAAGGAGCTGCTCACTCGTCTTATCCTCTCCTGCCACCTCCAGGAGACCGTTCTCCTTTTCCTCTACGAAAAAGCTGAGGTATGCAATCCCGTCATCTGCCGGTCCGTCAGGCAGGATATCTACAAACATCTGCTCCTTTTCTGCCGTGGTAAGAGGAACCTTGTCCTCGATCTGGGCACCCTCCAGTCCTATATCATATAACGTGCTGACAATAACATCTTCTGCTTCTGTAATGGTTTTTATTCTGAATTTCATCCACTTCATGGTTTTGCTTCCTTTCCAGTTTCCATTGACCATAGAACAGTTCCATATTATCATAAAAAGAGCCCGGTTTCCATATGAAAAAGGAGGTTATCCATTTATGATACAGGACATTTATCCAAAGATCTATCACAATGAATATAAAGAGCTCGTTCCGTCCGACTATGACTTTATCCTTGTTTTTGACAAAAACAGAGTGCTTGTCCGCTACGAAAGGGATCATCTGCGCTATCCGGTAAAGCAGGAGCTGTCTGCCTTTTCCTGCTCCTTCCTTTATCTGTTTTCGATTGATGAATACCGGTATTTCCTGGCCTATACCGAGGAAACGATCACCCTGCCCGGTTACGGATATGAGGATGTGCGCATCTTCCGTACTGCCATTTCCCGCCACAATGCCTTCGCCGGCATCACGGCGCATCACCTTTTCGACTGGTACCGTGTAAACCAGTTCTGCGGCCAGTGTGGTCACAAAATGATGCCTGACCATCTCGAGCGTATGCTGAAATGTCCCGCCTGCCAGAACATGGTCTATCCAAGGATCTCTCCTGCCGTGATCGTAGGGATCCTGAACGGCGATAAGCTCCTGATGAGTAAATATGCAGGCCGTTCCTATAGAAGCTATGCCCTGATCGCCGGCTTTATTGAGATCGGCGAGTCCGCTGAGCAGACTGTCCAAAGAGAAGTCATGGAAGAGGTGGGACTTAAGGTCAAAAATATACGTTACTATAAGAGCCAGCCCTGGGGCTTCACAGACAGTCTTCTCTTTGGTTATTTCTGCGAGCTGGACGGGGATGACACGATCCGCCTTGACACCAATGAGCTGTCTCAGGCCGGCTGGTATACCAGAGATGAGATCACCCTGGAGGATGACTATTTAAGCCTGACAAGAGAAATGATCCTGCAGTTTAAAGAAGGGAGAGTATAGCAATGCTTCAGAATATTATTTTTGATATGGGAAATGTACTTTTAACCTTTGATCCTGAGGTTCCCCTTGCCCGGTTCTGTCATTCAGAAGAAGCAAAGGATCTGATCCGTAAGGAGCTGTTTCAGGGACCGGAGTGGATCATGGGTGATCAGGGCATCCTCCGTAATGATGAGCGCTATGAGCCTGTCAGTCACAGAATCCCTTCCGTTTATCACAAGGAGCTTGCTGACTGCGTGAGCCACTGGGACATCTGCATGAAGCCCGTCCCCGGTGCCCTTTCCTTCTGTCAGGCCTGTAAGGATAAAGGATACCATATTTACGTGCTTTCCAATGCAGACAATACCTTCCATGATTATTTCCAAAGATTTGCACAGGAATCCTGGTTCGATGGAGTCATTGTTTCCAGTGATGTCCATATGATCAAACCGGAGCCTGCGATTTACAGACATCTCCTTCAGACCTTTTCACTGTATCCGGAAGAATGCTTCTTTATCGATGACCGCCCGGAAAATGTAAAAGCTGCTGTCAGTCTTGGCATGCAGGGCTTCGTATTTCAGAATGATTTTACACCGCTCCGGAAGCTGCTTTTCTGATCCTTCACTTTGCAATAAATAACCGCCACCGCCGTACTGATCAGCGTCGCCAGGATCGCCGGTGCAATGATCCCGGCAGGCTGCGGGCTTCCGTACTGCTGCCTGTAAGCGATCATATTGACCGGGATCAGCTGAAGAGATGAGATATTCAGGATCAGGAAGGTACACATCTCATTACTTGCCCTGTTCTCCTCATAGTCCGGTCCGGATCTCTGCTTTTCCATGGCTGCCAGTGCTTCCATGGCTTTCAATCCCGCCGGTGTGCAGGCCCAGCCAAGTCCCAGTATATTGGCAATAATATTCAGGGAAATATACTTCCTGGCCTCATGCTCTTTCGGAATTGCAGGAAAAAGGAACCGGATAAAGGGATCCATTTTCTTCGTCAGGCTCCTGATCAGGCCGGCGCTCTCTGCCACCTCCATCATACCTGTCCAGAATGCCATCACTCCGCCTGTCGCTATGCAGAGCGACACTGCCTCACCAGCACTCTCCAGCATAGCCTCCGTAATTTCCTTCATTGTTCCATTTAAAGCACCATACACGATCCCTACTAGGATCATCAGTGCCCAGAGCATATTCAGCATTTTTCATTCTCCCATATCCATCTCCTTTTATCCTATTCCGGGAGGCAGACAAATAGAGCCATAATTTTATAATTCTTTTATACTTTTTTAATTGACTCACAATTTTCTATCATCTATGATTTACTTAATTATGACTGGAGATAGTAAAAATGATATATTTAAATAACAGGTCTGTTATACAGACAAATAAAAAAAATCTATATAACAGGGGCTTCAGCCTGATCGAGCTGATCATCGTGATCGCAATTATGGCAGTTCTCACAGGAATACTGGCTCCTTCACTTCTTTCTTATATCCATAAGGCGAGGGTTGCTGCTGATTGGTCAAATCTCAGAGCCTATTATTCTGAGATACAGGCCGATTTTACCTATACAGGGGAGCATGATTCAAACATAGAGACGGATCTGGATGTACCCAGCCACTGGAATCAGACTGAAATCCACTATCCCAGCGGGCGGACTGTAAAACTGAAGGCAGGCTTTTATGCCATTACCAAAACTTCTGACGGAAATGGTTATCAGATATGCTACTACTGCAATCATTGCAAAACATCAGAGGGTTATGAAAAGCATAAGCACAGCTGCATCCTGGTTCTTGGTGCAAGACAGGATGTCGATAGCACCCCTTAGGTTCCCTTTCGGCTGGTATTCTTCCGATATGCAAAGGGTGTCAGCCCAGCTTGATGTAAAAAAGGTGAACCAGCAATTAAAAAGTATATAGCACAGAACAATACGCAGATATCAAAGCCGGGGTCTTCTGATCCCGGCTTCATGTCATTTCATTACGAAACGGATCCATCGTCCGCACTGTATTTCTTTTTATGGCAAAAGAATCTGGAATGTATTATAATCAGAGCATGAAATTACTACAAAAGAAACGGTCTAAAATCATATATTTCCTGCTTCTGCTGGCAGCCTTCTTACTTGGAGGATGCTCCTCCCATAAGGAATATGTTTCTGCCTCCACTACAATCCGGGATAACACCCCGGTCTGTCTTGTCCCAGCAGCTGATGGCATCACTGTGTATGGCAACGATCTCGCCTCACTGGATGCCTCCCATACAGAGGATGGCTATGTGATGGCAGCCTGGCACGGAGAAGATAAACCCGTGAAGCTGCAGATTACCGGACCAGATTATATGACCTATACCTATGATCTTCCATCCGGCGGATACACCACTTTTCCACTTTCCGCAGGGGACGGTGCTTATCAGGTCGGCATTTATGAAAATGTGGAGGGCAGTCAATATGCCACTGTCTTTTCCACCGATCTTACAGTTACCATTACAAACAAAATGGGACCTTATCTCTATCCGAATCAGTATATAGCCTTTACAAAAGACAGTCAGATCGTCAGGGAGGCACAGACGCTGGTTGCCGGCGCCCATGATGATCTGGAAGCCATTATCTGCATTTATGATTACGTCATTGCCAATATTACCTACGATTATGACAAGGCCGAAAATGTCAAAAGCGGCTATGTCCCAAACCCTGACGAAATCCTTGCCCTTGGCAGAGGGATCTGTCTTGACTATGCCAGTGTCATGGCAGGTATGCTGCGTTCCCAGCAGATCCCGACCCGCCTTGAGGTCGGTTATGCCGGAGATGCCTACCATGCCTGGATCAGTACCTATGTAGAGGATCAAGGCTGGGTCAACGGCATGATCCACTTTGACGGCAAGAACTGGTCCATTATGGATCCAACCTTTGCTGCCAATGCAGGAGAAAAGGAATTAAAAAGCTTTATCGGAGACGGTAAGAACTACGTCACCAAATATATTTACTAATCACTACACTTTACAAGGAGAACACCTTCCAATGAGCAAAAAGCAACTCCTTTCCAATGAAGAAATCGCTTCCTTCTGTGGACAGACAGCCCTGATCATCAAGGCCGGTATCGGTCCTGCAGAGGGCATGGAGATCTTAAAACAGGACACCCACGATCCGAAGGGTCAGGAACTGCTTTCCCGGATCAGCGATTCCTGCAGAAGAGGCTCCAGCTTCCACGAGGCACTTCTGGAAACCGGTCTTTTCCCTGATTATGTGATCAAGCTGATCGCCCTTGGTGAAGAATCTGGAAATACAGACGATGTCCTGACTTCCCTTTCCGAATATTATGAACGGGAGCAGACCATTGCAGACAGTATCAAAAGTGCTGTCACCTATCCCTTTATTATGATAGCCATGATGTTTCTCGTGATCGTGGTTCTGATCGTAAAGGTACTTCCGATCTTTGCACAGGTATTTGAGCAGCTTGGTACGCAGATGAGTCCTTTTGCCACCTCCCTGCTTGCCGCAGGAAATACCCTGAGCCGTTACTCCCTCATCCTTACTCTGGTCTTTCTGGTGATCGTTACGGTTTTCGTCTTCATGTACAAAAGTCCTGCCGGCCGTACCCAGATCCAGCGCTTTCTGACAGGATTTCCTCTGACCAGCGGCTTCTACGAAAAGGTTGCTGCCGGGCGCTTTGCCAGTGGCATGTATCTGGCCTTCACCAGCGGTATGGATACTTATAAGGGACTGGATATGGTAGCTGACCTTGTGGAAAACGAAGAAATGTCAAAGAAAATAGAACTTTGCAAGGAAGAGATTGAAAAGGATGCCAATCTGCCTGAGGCTCTTGCCAGCGCACAGATCTTCTCAAGCCTTTACTCCCGTATGATCGCTGTTGGCTTCCGCTCCGGTTCTGTAGATCTCGTCCTGAAAAAAATATCCGAAAAGTACGATGAAGAAACCCAGAAGCAGCTCGACCATATTATTTCTATCATCGAACCGACCCTTGTCATCCTGCTTTCTCTGGTAGTCGGTCTGATCCTGATGTCCGTCCTGCTGCCTCTGATGGGAATTATGTCAAGCATCGGCTGATGTATAAAGAGAGGATCTGCTTATGTCAAACAACCGGTTTGCACAGAAAAAAAGAATATCCCTGTCCTTTCTGCGGATTCCACATCTGCTCTTCCCTGCCATTCTGATCGTCTTTCTGCTTGCCCTGTCCTCCATTCAGGACTCTGCCCTGCAGAAGCAGCAGGAAAGTCTGGAGACAGCACTGGAGCGGGACATCACTCACTGCTATGCTGTAGAGGGTTATTATCCACCAAGCCTTTCCTATATTGAAGAGCATTACGGCCTTACCTATGACAAAGACCTGTTTTTTGTAGATTACCAGCCCGTCGGCTCCAATATCCGCCCAAATGTAACGATTATCGCAAGAAAGGACAACTCATGAGAAAACAGGAAGAACGACATATCATTGATATTCTGTTTGTCATTGGTCTGTTCTGTATTTTTGCCCTGTCCACCATTTTTCTGATCTCCATTGGTGCCGATATTTACGGCAAAACAGTCTCCAACACTGAAATCAACTTCAATGACAGAACCTCCTTCGCCTATGTGACGGAAAAGATCCGTCAGGCTGACAGAAGCGGTGCCATCACAGCTTCCACACTGGAAGGAAGGTCTGCCCTGAAGCTTCAAAAGACGGTACAGGATACCGCCTATATCACCTGGCTGTACGAGGATGAAGGCTATCTGAAAGAGCTCATGGTAAGAGAAGATACCCCTCTTTCCCTCTCTGCAGGTCAGGAAATCCTTCCGGTCAGTGATTTTTCTGTTTCCCGGATTCAGGATAATCTCCTGCAGATCACGATCCACACAGCAGATGGTGACGACTGCAGCCTTTCTGTAAGCCTGAAAGCGGATCCGTATGTTTCTCCTGCGGAAAACGAGGAAGGAGGTGCTGCGAATGAACAATAATGCCAGAAAAACCGGCCTCTTCCTTATGGAACTGATCATTGCCATTCTTTTCTTTTCGCTGGCGGCCGCAATCTGCATCCAGCTCTTTGTGAAATCACATATGATCAGTGAACGCAGCATTGCCCTGAACCACAGCATCCTTCTGGCACAGAATACTGCCGAGATTTTTTATGCCACGAACGGAGATCCCGAAAAAATGGCATCTCTCCTTGGATGCGGAGAATCCTCCGGTACAGCAGCCGTCGCTGACAGTGACAATGCCTCTACGCTGACTCTGTTTTATACAGATAAATTTGATTGCCTGGATCCGGCTGAGGCTGCTTCCGCTGTCTTCCAGCAGACGATCTCGCTCTACGCTGACTCCGATCCGGCTCTTATCACCTGCCATATCGTGATCTCGGAGTTTTCCTCTGGAGATGTGATTTATTCTCTGGATACTACATTGTTTCAAAGGAGCCGCCCATGAAAAAGAAAAAAACTTATGGTATGAATATTGGTGCTTCTTCCCTGTTGATCATCATTGTGATCCTCTGTCTGGTGTGCTTTGCCGGACTTTCCGCAGTCAGTGCCCTTGCTGATTACAGACTCAGTGAAAAGCTCTCTGCCCGTACCACCGCCTACTACGAAGCAGTCAGCAAGGCGAACCTGGAAATGGCACGCATGAATCAGGAACTGCTTGCTGCTTATGAAGAAAGTTCCTCTGAAGCGGATTACAGGCAAAAAATAAAAGAGTCTTTTCAGGACTCTCTTACTTTTTCTTATTCCATAAGTGATACACAGGCACTTGTTGTTTCTCTGGATCCGCTGTATCCCGCTGCTTCTTCTGATCCTTTGTACCGGATCACCCGTTTCGAGGTGGAAACCGTTTCAGATCTTTCCCTGGATGATTCTCTACCGGTCTTCACTGGCAACTAATACACCAAGGATGATAGTTCTGTTATTGCTGTGAAGTCCATGGCAGGTAGACAATGTCATCACCTTATCAGATGCACTGACAGCCTTATCTGATCTCCAGGTTGCTGTCTCATCCACATAATCCAGAAAGCCCTGCTGCTCCTCCTCATTCCGGATCAGGTCATAGGTTCTGGAATCTGCCTGTGTCAAATACACTGCAAAGATCTCATACATATAAGCCTTATCTTCTGTAAACACATAGAAGTTCGGATTTTCTTCCTGTATGGAAGAATCATTGAGCATCTTCTTGAGGGAACCAAACATGGTTCCATTTCTCATATTATGTCCATATACGATCGTATTGTAATCGCTGCAATCCGTCTTGTTCAGAAAGTCCATGAAGATCGCACCGGAACTATTCTTCTCCCCTTCGAAAGTATAATGGGTGTAATAATCATTGTCATTCCCACGGACGATCGGATAGCTGATGTCCAGTGGTTCATAATACAGCCAGCCAGCAAAATCTTCATTGATCTTCTTCAGTTCATCATACTGGATGTCAACAGATACCGAGATCAGACTTTCTTCCTCTGTTTCCTCTGCCTCTGTGCTTTCTTCCTGTACCGGCGCTTCCTCTTTGACAGAGGCATAGCTTTCCAGCTGCTGATACTCATTGATGCCCTTCTGGTACTCTCTTGACAGCCGGAATACATTGATTCCCGATACCACTACTGCTGCCAATGAAACAATCAGCACGATCAGCCATAATTTGTTTTTCACTTTCCATTTCCCCTTTCACAATACCGGATTCCCTGTAGTCAATATTTTACACTACGCCGATATGGAAAGTCAATGTCAGTGCTGGCGGGGCATCCCAAGACTTTTTTCTCTTCCTATGCCCCGTCTACTGCTCTTCCCTGACTTTTTCTTGAGGTTTTTCCTTCCTGACGGGGCATCCCTGCCTTTTTTCTCTTCCTATGCCCCGTCTACTGCTCTTCCTGGATTTTCTCACCACTTCCCATGGATATCCGGGCAATGGTTCTTCCTGATGGCTGCCCGCATTTCCACAAAGCACCCACAGATCCGGCACATACCGTTCAGCAGGTGGTCACACTCTTTACAGAAGGAAAGCCTCTCTTCATAAAGAGAATCTTCCGCTTTGATCTCCGGATCAAGCTGTCTGATATATTCATACATATTGTCAAAATAGGAGGCGTCCGGCATATCCTTTGCCAGACACCTCCTGCATATTCTCTGTTCCATTATGCTCTGATCTCAATCTGTACCACACTGCATGCCGGAAGCTCTACTGTAAGGTCTCCTTCCTCCGTGATCCGATAACCTGTAAAGTCCTCTTCCTTCACGCAGTCCGGCTCATCGAAGGTATTATGCGCTGTCATGGCTCCTGTCAGGATTCTCGCCTTTATCTGTGAGATCTTCTTATCCATGAACTGCACTGTTACTGTATCGGCTTCCTCTGAGGAAAGGTTTCCAAGCGTGATCAGGATATTGCCCTCTGCATCCATGGAAACGGATTCGCTGATATGAGGCACCTTATCCTCTCCTTCTCCGACCATTTCTGTAGTCAGGGTACTGTCCAGAAGCTCGCTCTCCTGATGACCACGGAACATATGGAATACATAGTAGGTCGGAGTCAGTACCATCTTGGCGCCCTCTGTCAGGATCACTGACTGCAGTACATTGACAAGCTGTGCAATGTTGGCCATCTTCACACGATCACAGTGCTTGTTGAAAATGTTCAGGGAAAGGCAGGCTACCAGTGCATCCCTCATGGTATTCTGCTGATAAAGGAAACCCGGATTGGTTCCCGGCTCCACATCAAACCAACATCCCCATTCATCGATCATCATGCCGACCTTTTTCTCCGGATCATAGCAGTCCATGATATCGCCATGCTTTTTGATCAGCTCTTCCATCTTCTCTGCCTTGGCTAGTGTCTTATACCACTCCCCCGTGGTAAATTCTGTGGCACTTCCCTTATGATCCCAGTCTGATCCCGGCACTGTATAATAATGTAGGGAAAGGCCATCCATATAGCCGTGAAGATGCGGCGGTGTATGGTCAAAGGCTGTTTCCAGCACTTCCTTTGTCCAGTGGTAATCAGCTGCATTTGCTCCGCAGCAGATCTTCCCTGTCTCACCCTTTCCCGAATAGTCCCTAAGGAAGGTCTGGTATCTGCGGTAAAGATTGCCGTAATACTGCGGTGTCATATTGCCGCCACAACCCCAGTTCTCATTGCCTACGCCGAAATAATCTACCTTCCAGGGCTTCTCCCGGCCGTTTTCCCTCCGGAGGTCTGCCATAGGTGATACACCGTCAAAGGTCATATACTCAAACCACTCTGACATTTCCTGCACGGTGCCGCTTCCCACATTTCCATTGATATAGGTCTTACAGCCAAGCTGTTCACAAAGCTCCATAAACTCATGAGTACCAAAGCTGTTATCCTCCAGCACGCCACCCCAGTTCGTATTGATCATTTTCTTGCGGCTCTCTTTGGGACCAATACCGTCCTTCCAGTGGTATTCATCCGCAAAGCAGCCTCCCGGCCAGCGGAGTACCGGAATCTTCATTTCTTTCAGAGCTTCCACCACATCTGTCCGCATTCCGTTTTTATTCGGAATCTCAGAATTTTCTCCCACATAGATCCCTTCATAGATGCACCTTCCCAGATGCTCTGAAAAATGTCCGTAGAGCTCAGCATTGATCTTTCCAAGCTTCTTTGTTTCGTTAATAACCAGCTTTGCCATCCTCTTCTCCTCTCGAAACTGCCTGTCAGTCCTTCTGCAGACTGTTGTATTCTGCCATCCGGAGATCCTCTAACACCGGTCTTTCCCCGGTAGCCTGGCACCATATGGTCACATCACCGCACCATTCACCACACAGATAAACCACATCCCGGTTTCCACCGGCAACCACAGGCATATTTTCCTCCTGCAGCAGGATCCTTCCTGCTACGTGTCCACCTGCATATACCGTCAGTTTCAGATCCTTTCCCTTAAAGAACAGCTTTACTTCTTTCTTGTCTGTCTGCATCTGCAGCTTCAGGAAACGATTTTCCCCCTTCTGCAGCCTGAGTGGAAGCTCGACATTCCTGAAGACCTTCGCAGCCTGAGGCAAAAGCTCACTATAGGTACACTCTTTAATCGTTCTGCCTCCCAAAAGTGTCACTCTGCCTGCCAGATCTGTATAGTATCTACGAAGGATCCTGATCGTCAGCTCTATCCGCCCGCTTCCGGCAAAAGCGCTTAAATCCACATACGGGTCATCCTTCTGCACCATAGAAACCAGAAAATTATTGACATAAACAGCGATCAAGCAATCTGCCTTCTCAAAATGCAAGAACAGAGCATCCTCGTCCTTATCTGAAACAACAAATCTTGAGTAAATGGTTTTCAGCGGAGATACTGCACGGATATAGCCATCGATCCCCATAATTGTATTATACGGGGAATGTCTGAAAAAGCAAGTTTCTGAAAATGCTCCATCATCCAGGTCAAACAGCCAGCTTTCACTAATATCTTCCCTTCTGGTAATCCTCATCAGTTTTGAAATTCCCTTTAAAGAGCCCATCTGCAGACTCTTACACCGGATATCATCAAAATTACTGTGTCCCCAGATTTCTGTCTGTAGCTGCACCTCTCCTTTTTTTAAAAAACTGCGCAGACAGTTTCCATTAGAATACAGGGTTTCACAGCTTTCCTGATTGCGGATCGTCAGCAGATCTGCAGCTCCTGCAATCAGGTATTCACCATCTGCAGCGAGTGTCACATCATAGCATCCAATACCCCGATACTGCCCAAGGCTTTCCATAGGCGCAATTTCTGCTTTTCTGCTATTCTCTTTAGTAAGCTGTGCCTCTCCAACATACAAGGTAACTTCTTCTCCGTCATCCCTCTGTTCTTCCGGCAGACAGGCGAGATCCGGAAGTCCCGGAATCCTTGCAGCTCCCATATGTTCCCCGGAACCTGCCACAAAATCAACAGCTCCATAGGAAAAAACAATCTCCTCTTTTCCCATCTCTTTCTGGATCCGACAACTTCCCTCTGCTCCGTCAAGAAGACAGTCCAAAAGACCTTCTCCATAAAGACATACCTTTATACGATCCTTCTGCTGGCTGATCCATCCGATCTCATAATTGCTGTGTCGGATCACACATTCCTCGCCAATGTGAAAATTCCAGGGAAGAAGTCTTGTTTCAAGAGGCTTCATATCTACCATAAAGCTGTCTTTTTCTGTCTGAACGGTAATCATCTGCTTCCGCTCCAGATCAGAAAGCTCCATCAATTCCCCTTCCTTCAGCTTCAGAAAAGGTACCTTCCTGTTTATCTGTCCTTCCGACTGCACAGAAACCTCCGAATGAAATCCTGGCTTCGCTGTGGCAAGAGACTCTCCAAGACTTCTGATAAGTCCTGCCAGAAGACGGGCCTGATAGATCTGCTCATTGCATTCCCCTGCTGAACCGATCATGGAACGGAAATCATAATCAGAAGCCATCAAGGCTACCGGATTTTCTTCTGTCCCCCAGTTAGTAATTCCATTATAAAAATCCATGGTTGATCCGGCAGTCTGGTTATAAGGGCTTAAGAGCTTTGCCCCACATGCCAGAAGCCGCTTCAGATAACTATGCTCTCTGTTAGTTTCCGTCACCAGGAATGGCATACTTCTTTCCTGTACGGCATGATACAGATGAATTGCCCTTTCCTCAAGATCCGGATTTTTCCCATCAGAATATACATTATATGCCGTATAGAGGTCTGGTGTCAGACCACCTCCGCGGAGCAGATCATTCTGTCCGCAACAATAGAAAAGTGGTACAGTCATGCCAAATTCTTCTGCCATCTTTTTCAGCTTTTCCATATAACTGACAGGACTTGTGCAGCAATAAAAATCCAGTTCATTTTCGATCTGCATACAGATGATCGTTCCCTGCTGTCCGATCTGGTACTTTGAAAGCACTGGCAGGATATGCGCATACCAGTTTCGCATTTCAGATAGAAATCCTGGATCATCCTGTCTGACTGCAACCTTTTTCTCCGAAAGCCACGCAGGAATTGCACCGCCATCCCATTCGGAGCAGATATATGGTCCTGGGCGTGCGATAACAAACAGCTCATTTTCTGCTGCCAGCTTTAGAAAGCTCTCTACATCCTTATTTCCTTCAAAATCCCAGACATCTGGTGCTGTTTCATGATAATTCCAGGGAAAGTACACATCAATAGCTTGATAACCTGCTGTTTTCAGCAGCTTCATCCTGTCATTCCACCGCTCCCTCGGGATCCGGAAATAAAACAGGGAGGATGCCAGTAATGTCTGATATTTTCCATTAATATAAATTCCATTCTGATCTAATCTGATCGCTTCCATAAAAAATCCTTTCCTTCTTAGCCTTTCAGTCCGCTGTGAACCATTCCGTTTGTGATCTGCTTTTCAAATACCAGAAATATGATCAGGATTGGGATCAACGCACACACTGTTCCTGCCATTATAACGGTATACTGCATAGTATGCTCTGACTGGAAAAATTTAAGGCCAAGCTGAATCGTATATTTCTCTTTTGTATTCAGATAGATCAGCGGTGCCATATAGTCATTCCATACCTGTATAAACGTAAATATGATCAATGTTGCCAGCGCCGGTTTTGCCTGTGGCAGCATGATCTGTGCGAAGGTCCTTCCCTCACTGGCTCCATCGATCCTCGCTGCCTCCACCAGCTCATCCGGTACTGTCATAAAAAACTGCCGGAGCAGGAAAATACCGAAAGCGCTGGCAAGCTGTCCCAGGATCAGCGCCAGATGAGTATCTGTCAGATGCAGCTTACTGATGATCTGATACTGTGGAATCATGATCGTATTCCATGGCACCATCATAGTTGCCAGATAAAGCCCAAATACTATATTCCTTCCGGTAAATTTCATCTTTGCAAAGGCATAAGCTGCCATTGCACTGATAATAACCTGACCCGCCGTAGCAAATACCGCAACAAAAGCTGTATTTTTGTAAAAGGTCAGAAATGGCTCTTCTGTCCACACCTTCACATAATTACTGAAATTTACAGGATCCGGGATCCATTCGATCGGTGTTGTAAACACCTGACTGTCGAATTTGAATGAAGTCGATATCATCCACAGAAACGGAAAGATCATGGCAAAGGACAGAAGGAACATTAATGCATAAAATATTACATTTTTTGCTTTTTTCATCGTATTCTCTCCTCCTTAGTCATAATTTACCCAGTGCTTCTGCGCAACAAACTGGATGATAGTGATCACAAGGATCACTGCAAACAGGAAATAAGAGATTGCAGACGCATATCCCATATGCATACTCTTGAAGCCTTCATAGTAAATCCTGTATGCCAGCACATTCGTACTCATACCGGGGCCTCCGTCCGTCATGACACTGACCAGATCAAATACCTGGAAAGAGTTGATCGTAACCAGGATCAGATTCAGGAATATGGTCGGACTGATCAACGGAAGTGTGATCCTGAAATACTGCTGCAGCTTACCGGCTCCGTCAAGCGCCGCCGCTTCATACAGGGAATCCGGCACATTCTGCAGTCCTGCCAGAAAAATCATCATATAGTAGCCACAGTTTTTCCAGACAGATACGATGATCACAGCATACAGTGCCCACGTAGTAGATGCCAGCCACTGGGGAGGATTACTGATGCCAAGCTGCCCCAGTACAGTATTTAAAGGGCCTCCCTGTGGATTAAAGATCATCTTCCAGATGACCGCTACGGACACCATTGATGAAATGTATGGCAGGAAAAATGCAATCCGGAAAAACTTCCGGAATCGCATTAGTCTGTTTAATAAGCTCGCCAGTATCAGAGATACCAGCATCGTCAGGACAGAAAACCATACGGCGTAAATGCAGTTATTTTTAACAGATACTTTAAAATACCGGTCTGAGAACATCTTGATGTAATTCTGCAGTCCGATGAACTGGTAATCTTTCGACAGCCCTGTATAATCTGTCAGGCTGTACCAGAATCCAAGCACAATAGGCAGAAACATAAACAGGAAGAACACGATCAGGCTTGGAAGGATAAATCCCCAGCCAACCAGATTCTGTTTCAGCCTGCGTCTGCTCTTTTTGACAGCTTGCTTTGCCATATGGCTTCCCTCCTTATCTTTAGTTCATCACTTCTGCTCTTCTCTCTTCGAAGTTCTTTAATCCGTCTTCCAGAGACTGCTCACCGAGCAGGTACAGTTCTCTTTCTTCCTTTTCAATAGTCTGAAGCTCTGTATATTCAGGGATCATCAGTGTTTCGGAAATCTTGGACGGATTCAGGATATTAGCTGCTCCGGATACACCGATTGCTTCTTCAAATACTGCTGTAATATCATCATCAATATAAGCAGGGATTGCTCCTGCTGCTGCGATATATTTTGCTGCTTCTTTTCCAGCCATATAGGAAATAAATTCAAAGGCTGCTTCCTGCTTTTCAGAAGATGCATTGATACCGATGAAGGTACTTACCCCACCGATAGTAACCGGATCGTCTGTCTTTGCAGGCTGGGGAACAGTTGCAATACCAAGTTCAAAATTGTCTGCAATTGTAGGATCGTTCTTTAACATGGTCAGTACATCACTGATAGACCATTCTCCGCCGGGATACATATAGCACTTGCCGGAACAGAAAAAGTTGATTCCATCGGTACCGCTGCTCACCATATCAGAATAGCTCATATGGGAATTGTCTGTGTTATACATCCTGTTTTCCAGCTCCCACCAGTCCTGAAGCGCGCTCAAGTCATCATCTGCAAAGTTGGAGCCTTCCTGAAGTGTAATATAAGCACAGTTATTCCAGTCAGGAATATAACCGCCATAGATTCTATCAGCGCCTGTGCCTTCCGATAACTCTGCTGCCAGATCTGCATATTCATCCCATGTCAGGTTATCAGGATAAGCAACTCCTTTTGCATCAAACATTTTCTTGTTATAGAAAAGTCCATAAGCAGATGCTCTGTAAGGAAGTCCGTAAAATTTGTCATCTACTTTGGTGTCTGCAAATCCGGTTCCATAAATGGAAATATCCATGCCACTGTCATTGATCATCTGGGAAATATCTGTCAGATTTCCACTCTTTGCCAAATTACTTAACAGGGAAGTGGATCTCATATTGAACACATCAATATCATTATCTCCAGCCAGCATAGTCATAAGCTTATCATCGTACTCATCACTGCTTACCTGTGTCATCTTTACCGTTACATTTTCACTGGATGCATTGAATGCATCTACCATCTGCTGCAGATAGTCACCTTCACTCCAAGAATAATAGTGAATCTCTACCTTGTCCTGTCCGCCTGCAGTGTCTGCTTCTGCGGTTTCTGCTACAGTGTCTGTTTCTGCTGCTGATGAATCCTGTGTAGCAGTGTCTTCTGCTGTGGTACCTCCATTGTCCGATGAGCCACAGCCTGCCAGCAGACCAAGTCCCATGGTGCATGCCAGAATACAAGAGATTATTTTCTTTTTCATGTAATGTCCTCCTTTTTTGCCTTTCCTTCTCTTTGTTTATCAGATGACCCCATTCTATCAGGGTAACCCTTCCCTCGAAAGTCTATCATTCTTACCTTTTTACCGTCTTCTGCGAAAAGATTAGAGAATCTAATTTTTTTCCGTCAGAATGCACAAACCGCCTCTGCATGCTCTGCAGAAGCGGTTTTCATCAGCCGGATAATCTGTTTGATCATCCATTTACAGACATGGTACATCAGCTTTCATCCTGTCTGCTTTTGATCTTGTCCATATAATAGAAATATCCGCTCTGCTCTACCTGTGACAAAACGTCCTCTATATTTTTCTGTTTCATCTTTTTCACAATGTTGCGGATATGTGTCTTCATCGTCACCGGCTCAATAAAACGTTCCCGGCAGATTTCCTTCTGATCCTTACCCTCATGCAGTGCCTCCAGGATATTTCTCTCTGTATCCGTCAGAAGCTGTACCAGATAGATCGTATAGATCAGACTGTCCTCATTATTCTTGATCCGTTTAAACTCTTTCCGCAGCTTCTTTGCTACCTGCGGACGGATCACCGATTTCTCATAGTAAGCATCCTTTACGCAGGAAACCATGGCTGCCGGTGTAGCTGTCTTCAGCACATAATCACAGGCTCCTGCCTGAAAAGCCGCATAAATCATCTCATCATCCTCATAAACCGTCAGAATTACGATCTTGATCTTCGGAAACTCCCGCAGGATCTGGCTGGTCGCTGTGATCCCGGCGTACTTGCTTTCCATTTCAATATCCATCAGGATCACATCCGGCTGCAACATGGCACTTTTCATGATCGCCTGATACCCGTCATGTGCAGTCGCCACTACCTCAATTTCCTCTGACTGTGAAAGAACTGTCTCATATTTCCTGCAAAGTGACTCCATATCATCTACAATCATTACTCTTATCTTTTTATTTTCCATCTGACACTTCTCCTATCAAAGGCAGATAAATATGGAACTCTGCTCCCAGTTCCCCATTTTCTGCCGTAATTCTTCCTCTGTGGCTGATAATGATCCTTCTGCAGAAGGACAGTCCGATTCCCCAGTTCTGTTTCGTTGATTTCGTGGATACAAAAGGATTAAACAACCGGTTACTGATACTTTCTGAAAGCCCGGGACCTGTATCCTTTATGATGATCTCCACTTCCTCATCATAAACCTTAAGCTCCACGAAAACCTTCTTTTCACCAAGACTTTCCTCCATCGCCTCCATGGCATTGCAGAAAATATTCCGAAAAACCTCCTTCATATAACCTGGATCCAGAAAGGCTTCCGCCTTTTTCGATGGTTTTTCGTACAAGATCTGACAACCCGCCTTCTCCATCATTGCTTTGTTTTCTTCCACTGCGCTTTGGATCACTTCTGCCAAATTCTGTCTAGACTGATTCAATACGATCCGGTTACTGTTCTTCTGCAGCTCATTCAGTCTGTCATATACCTCCTGACAGGATTTTTGGATATTTTCAAGCTCTTTGGCAGGTTCCTTCTCCTTTGCCAAAAGAGCCTCTGCCTCTGCCATGATCCCAAGCAGTTCATTCTTCACATAATGGCTGAATGCCCTGGTGGAAATTTCTGATGAAGCAATAATACTGGAAAAAACATATTCCTCCTTGGATACTCTCTCCCACATCAGTTGATACCGGTACATATTGTAAAACAGGATGATCAAGAATAACAGGATCAGCCAAATCACCGCTCTCATACCACCCACATATGGTGCCATTTTCAGGGAGTGATAGGAAATATAGCCTGTTGATCTGGACATCCACAGGAAGGAATCCGGCAGGGAAAAGAACATATAGAAATACAGCCCCACCAGACTGATCTGTGTCAGGAAAATGGCACGCTTTACCCTGAGAAGTTCCGGTATCTGTTTCTTACGGAGATCAGACAGAAAAATAAAACCACATCCCATAATCAGCATCAGGAAATTTCCGATCACAGTAGCATAATGAAATCCACCGTAAATTTTCCGGAAGATCCGGGGATCCGGCAGAAATCCCATTTCCCCGAAATAGAGTAAGCGCTGGAATACCGTATTATAGACAACTGCCTGCAGGAGTAGATAAACACTGGCTGCGACCAGAAGCCCTCTTCTTCTCTTTTTCTCCTTTGCGGAACTGATCTGCCAGATAAGCATGAAATTTCCAAACAGAAATGCAAGGCTGCACAGGTTCATGCCATTGACCAGTGCCCCTTTTGATATATGCAGATAAATCAGCTTTCCATACAGCTCCTTGCTGATGTTGAAATACTGATTGATCATATTGTCATAATTATTGTCCTTGGCCATAAAGATCATAGAGCACAGTGTTACCCCGATAAAAGAAGCAAACAGGATCAGTAACGGCACCAGAGCTTCCCGGACATTTGTTTTTTCTTTCATAGCTGCTCCCTCTTCCTGTCCGTATTATAGCAAAAACCCGAGTGTTTCTGCAGTGGAACTTTTCTCCTCCCTGCAAAACAAAAATAAGTATTTGCACAAAACACGGCAAATACTTATTTCCTGTCCTTCTTTATCCTGTATAATCCTGAAGAAAAGCTCCATTTTCCTTAAGGGCTTTCCGGAGCTTCTCCGTATCCAGACCGTTAGCCGCCTCGCCCTCACGGACACTCTGAGCGGCTGCTGTACCTGCAGCCTGTCCCATTGCCATGACGATCGGTGTTACTCTCACTGCCGCACAGGCTTCGTGGGTTGCGCTTAAGCACCTGCCGGCCACGATCAGATTCTTTATCTTCTCTGTTACCAGAGATCTGTATGGTATCGAATACCAGCTCCCCGGCTTCAGAAACCGGTGCTTCATGGTTGCTCCGTCAGGTGAATGGATATCTATCGGATATCCTCCCATGGCAATGGCATCAGGAAACATCTTATTTTCCACCAGATCCTCTGCCTTCAGCTTGTAGATGCCATCAATTTTACGGCTCTCACGGATCCCGATACTCGGACCGGTGCATTCCAGTCTGCAGTTTTCAAAGCCCGGAATATATCTCCGCATGAAGGCTACGATTTCCTGCGCCTGTTTTCTTCCTTCGATCTCAGCCTCTGTCAGTTCGAAAGGATCAATGGCTGATTTTCTGATAATACGCGACATATTCAGAATAAACTCACCTCTGTTGTTCGTTTCAAAACAGAGTACCATGTCCCTGTCCACATGAAACTCCCCTTTGCTTTTGGCTGCTTTTATCAGAGAATAAGCGCCCTGAATTCCCGTTCTTGGAATTTCCTCCAGTCTGTCAAAGGGAATCGTAGAAAGCATATCATCCCGATGATTCTTTACAAATTCCATGACCCTTTCCCGGTCTACATTCGCTACTTTGATATTCATTGTCATAGGCTGCGCCAGATGATCCGCTTCCCGTCCATATACACTGCTGATCCCTGCATGTGTTGCCAGATCTGCATCCGCACTGCAGTCCAGAAATACCCTTCCCTTTACAGAGAAAAAGCCATTCTTTGCATATAGCTGTACCTCCGTGATCTCTCCGTCCTCTACTGTACATCCGGTGTATGTGGTATGATATAGCAGCTCTGCCCCTGCTTCCTGCACAATGGTTTCCAGTACCAGTTTCATTCCTTCTGCATCAAAGGGTGTAATGCTGCTGGCATACCCGACGAAATCTTCCATATGCCCCTGAGACATTCTAAGTTCCTGCAGCCTTTCTACAATTTCTTCCGGAATGCCTTTTATAACCTGCGTTGTCCCTGCATGGAATGTCATCTGAGGTCCGACCCCACAGCCTGTCAGTGATCCGCCAAGATAGCCATTCTGTTCCACAAGCAGTGTCTTCATTCCCTGCCTCGCTGCTGCAACAGCTGCCACAGCACCTGCCGGTCCCCCGCCAATGATCACAACATCATAATTCAGATTCTCCTTCATCTATGCTTCTTCCTTTCTCCTGCTGATACCACAGATCATAATAAGTCCTCGCAAAACCGTGGGCTCCTATTTCAGACAATGCATGAATCCCTGTTTTTCCAATTACTATTTTCCCAAACCTGACCATAGGCACCTGATATTCCCTGCTGGTCAGACCA
This sequence comes from Suilimivivens sp., assembly GCF_037359455.1. Lineage (NCBI taxonomy): Bacteria > Bacillati > Bacillota > Clostridia > Lachnospirales > Lachnospiraceae > Suilimivivens > Suilimivivens sp. Next base: position 36,707 of record NZ_JAXXXI010000059.1, on the reverse strand, counting down.
AGCTTTGTAACCTCCAGAAAATGAAAATACTCGTGGCTGAGGATCAAATTAACAGCCTGTTTATAAGTCAGCTTATTCTGCTCTGCCCACTTTTTTACTGAACGGACATACAGGTTGATACACTTTTTCCCGGAAATATAGTCACTGAAATATCTCTGTCCACCGACCACATAATCTATATCCTTTTCTACCAGCTTAAGACCGCTTTTCCGGACGATTTCCGCAAAATCCATATTTCCGTTTTCTTCAGCAAAAACCTTTTCTGCCGCCCTGCAGCCCTTCTGCCATGCCGATTCTACGATTACTGCCCGATCCTCTTCCTGTATTTTTGCATAACACATGTCATAGGTTAATTCCTGATCTGCCAGCTCTCTTCCAGGAAAAGGAAAATCAAACTGCTCCATTCATTCTTCCTCACGCATCCACTCGTCTGGTTGCCGCCAGAATCAGCGGCTCCATATCCTCATATCCTGCCAGTTCCACATTACCAAGACTTATGATCTGTTCACCTGTCTGCATGCCGGACAGATCGATAATCCTCTTGCCAAGCACAACATATACATTAGGAAGATTGGTACCGCCATCATTATATTCTGTCAGCTCCTCCAGGATCCATTTCAGATCCTGCTGCCAGCCACCTACCGTAGTCTGCCTTACCAGTGCATTATTTTTCTGAAGTCTGATCACACCTTCCTCATCGATCAGACGCAGCGGCTTCGTTACCTTTTTGATCAGACCAAAAAGCTTTTTCTGTATTCTATCGTACTGGACTGCCATCATGGCGCCATTCCTGGCCTCTATCTGCAGCTTTTCCTTACCTACTCCCAGATTTTCTGCCACGACTCCAAGGCGCTCATCCTCGGACATCTCTTTTTTCATTCTGTCCTTGCTCCGCAGCTCTGTAGCACCCACTGCGATCGCCCTGATGATATTTTTCTGTGTATCTACTTCCACACTGACTTCCACCGTTCCGGGGGCTGCACCGTTCTGGATCGCTTTCTGTTCTGCTTCCCGGCGTACACTGATAATATCTGCATCGGTCGGATTGGCAACACTTCTTTCCACCATATCACGAACCATGGCAAGTGCCACACCGATCGTTGAAATAACCGGTGCATTCTGTGCAATTCGGAATTTATGTCCCATAGTTTCCGCCAGGTGTGGCACTACCGTAGCTGCACCGCCGCCACCACCTACAAAAACGGTATGCTGGGGATCCATGCCATAATCCTTCATAAGCTCTCTGGCAACCTTACCATTCTTCGCTGCTGCAAAAGCCAGTGCTTTCCTTGCTGCTTCCTCTACGCTGCATCCCATATTGTCTGCTAACGGCTTCCATGCCTTTCTGGCTGCTTCCACATTACCGAAGGCATAATCCTCTTCTCTTACATAACCCGCCAGATTGGCTGCTCCAGCCATAGTCAGCGCAACCTTTACCCCATTTGCGCATTCTATGCAGGCATACTCCGGATCTGTCTCCATCGGCCGTACTGCTACAAGCTTCGGATCCACGATCTTTTCTGCTGGCGTATAAACCTCATATTCCAGTCCTGCAATATGGGCACTTCTTGGTCCCATATCAACGGCCTTTCCGTTTTTAATCTCCACCATACTTCCGCCGCCGATTCCGACGGTACGTACATCCAGACTGTTCAGATAGGTTTTATGCCCGCCAACCTCTGCATAACGGATCATAACCTTTCCATCCTTGACACAGGAAATATCCGTAGAGGTTCCTCCTACCTCGAAAAACAGTCCATCTGTCAGCTTTTCATACATAAGTGCCCCTGCAACACCTGCCGCCGGTCCTGACAGAATAGTAAGGATCGGACGGTTCCTCACTTCATCAACAGTCATGACACCGCCATCACAGCGCATAACCATCAGAGGACTTTCAATTCCTGCCGATTTGATGCTTGCATCCGTCATAGTTGCTGCTTCCAGCATCTTCGGCATGATACTTGCATTTACAACTGCAGTTCTTGTCCGGATCTTTAATCCATACAGCTTTGATATATCATTGGTAGCTGTTCCCGGCAGCCCCATTTCTTTACATAATTCTACTGTCCGGTTCTCTCTTGCCGGGTCATCCACACTGAAAGCCTCTGCTGCCACAAAACTTGTACATCCCTGATTTTTCAATGTTTCCAACGCTGTCCTGATTGCCTGGTCTACATTCTGTGAGGATGTATCTACATAATTATTTTCTGAATTCAGGAACTTCCCCGGTGCCAGTTCAATATTTCCTATTGTAGTATCACTGCGGCTCTTTGCTCCCTGGATACCCTGTCCCAGTGTAACAACACCAACCCTTGCCACATCTCCTTCCAGCAGGGCATTGGTAGCCTGCGTTGTTCCATGTGCAATAAATGTCACGTCCTCCGGTTTGATGCTATACTGCTCCATTACCTTATGCAATACTTCTACAATACCTGCAGCAACACCTTCCTTTGCCGTATGGGTTGTCGGCGCTTTCACTGAACCGATCAGCTCATAAGTCTCATTATTAATGGCAACAGCATCTGTAAAAGTTCCCCCGACATCAATACCAATTCTGACCTTCATTCACAAATTTCCTCCTGTTTTATAATCTGTAGATTGACTAAAGACCTCAACCGATGTATCCCTGTATTCACATTAGCTGAGGTCTTTTTTCAATCAGAGGGTGCCAGAATATGACACCCTCATCTCATTTGTCCTCAGATCCTCTTTATCTAAATCTCTCTTAGAAATACTTTACTGCACTGACAACAACACCAACAATGGCGATTGCCCATAAGTAAGGCAGTAACTTTTTGGTAATACCATTTACATCTACTTCTGCAAAGTTAGCAGTCCATACATTCTGTGTATTGGTAGGATCTCCACAGCCCTGGATTCTTTCTGCTGCCAGGAATGCACCCATAACTGCCAAAGGAGAAAGAGTTCCAAGTCCGATTACCAGTGCCGCAATACCGGAACCAAGTCCAAACAGGTTCATGGGACCACGGTACAGTGATAAGGGTGCCAGTAATGAGAAGAAGATAATATAAGCAACCTTGTTAGACGGAACTACTGCCAACAGGAACGGATTCAGTACTTCCTTTACCATAGAGTGTGTCACTGCCAGATAAAGAATACCAATACCGATCATCAGGATAATAGCCGGACCACCATCTGTAATGCCATCATAGCAGGTCTTTACCAGCATATTCATTGCCTTTGAAAAGCTCTTTGAGGTGAAGATCAGGATCCATGCAATACCTACCATAAATGCAGGACATACAGGAACCTTAAACGCAGCTACAAGTACAATGGGGATCAGTGGTGTGATCATTGCCAGCCCGCCTCTGATACCTGTTAACTGCTTTGCCGGCTTGCTTTCTTCAACAGGTGCAGAAAAAGCAAACTTCACGCCGTTACGCTTGAACTCAACCAGGACAAGAATAATGGTTGCGATTGCTGTTGCGATCAGCATGTACACCTCGAAGCCCTTGATTTGGTCAATTTCCAGTCCGAAGATACTGGAGAATGTCTTCCAGTTCGCAATATTAAAGGTAAGGCCGCATGTAAATGCCATCAGGAAAATGCAGGCTGCACTCATTGCCGGAACGCCGACAGAAATGAGGATCGGTAATACGATAGATCCAACCATGATGATAGAACCCAGTCCGCTCAGTGTAGTGAACAGGACTGCACAGGCAACAACCATGATCAGAGTAACAACCAGAGGTCTGTCCCCTCCGAGCTCTGCACTCTTTTTAATGATGTTTTCAGTAACACCGGTCTTGTTCATAAGCTGTCCAAGCCATGCTCCGAAAATAACTGCCATGATCGCACTGCCCATACGGACGGTACCTGCTTCCAGTACTGTCTGAAGCCAGCCGATCTCTACGCCTTCTGCGTCAACCCCGACTGCAGGAACACCTGCAATAATACAGATAATAACTGCCATAAGAGGCAAAGCCAGAAGGGTAGGAATTTTTTTCGTCATCATGAGTGCTGCGATGATGACAAAAATCAGAATGATCAGGAAACCTTGCAACATAATGATCTCTCCTTTTTCTTTTTTATTTTCACTCACTCATTGGCGAGTTGAGTTTCTCGATTACAGGGCATCTATAGCTTCCCTGAATGCTGATGTTACTGCCTGAAGCTGTTTCGCATCAGGCTCTTTTCCCATCACGATAGCACCTATCATGACTGCCTTGCAGCCCGCTTCATACAGATGCTTCACCTCGCATGGTTTGATCTTCCTCTGCGTGGGGATCAGACATGGCTTTCCGGATTTTGTTACGATATCACTGTACCGCAAAATATCTGCATAGTTTAAATCTGTTCCGTAGTTTTCACCAGGCTGGACTGAACATTCCAGCACATCAATACCTGAGCTCCGAACTGCATCCAGTGTATTCTCTGTATAAGTATAATCAATAGCTACCATTTTCGTCAGCACCTTGCTCTCCATCATATGGCAGGGTAAATGCTGACTGTAGGAGCTGAAAAATCCAAGTCCCATATTTTCCAGTTCCAGTCTTTCCTCCGGTGTGATAAATGCATCTTCACCACCTGGAACCAGTCCAACCGGCACATCCTTGCAAAGTGTGATCAGCTGCTGCAGAAACTCTCTGTTCTCCGCATAGGTTCCAAAGGTATGGCCACTTGCTCTATGCCATACATTGCAGTGAACCTTGACTGCCTGTGCGCCCCCGTCAAGAGCTGCTTTTGCCAGCTCCAGATTGTTGGACGGCAGACTCACAACCAGACTGAATTTGTTACCTTCAATAAGCTCCTTGAATTTCATAAGCTACCTCCTGTTAATGATTAAATAGAATATCTGATCTCAGACGCTGCGCATAACTGTTTGCACATTGCTCTGTCGATTTCTGAAATAAAAACCGGATCTGTGGGATCAGCTTTTCCGGAAGCTTTTCTGCAAGCTGCCTCCGGATCGTTTTCTCATCCTCTTTGTCTGAAATATCTGTTCCCGACAGAAAAATAATGTTCAGCGGAAATATCATACACAGAAGCTGCATGATCATCACAAGATTCTTCATTCTGTCAGAACCTGTCTTCTTTCCCTCTGTTTCAGGAACAAGGTCTTCCAGGAAGCTGGTTGCTGTTTCGAAGAAATCACTTCGAATCGGTACAATCATGTTTTCCTGTGTTACATTGATGACTACCCTTTCACCAAGACTGATATGTGCGCTGTTTCGCACCTCACCCTTTTTCTGCTCTGACAATGCCCTGGAAACGTTATAAACCTCTCCATAATCTTCTGTCACAAAAATCTTGTATCTGGAAACCAGTGCTTCCTTCAAAGTAATGCTTGCTGCTGCAGCTCCTGTAGAATACATGATACGGAAATCACTTTCCCTCATATCCTGCTGGAACAGCAGTCCGATCCCTGCCAGCGGCCGTTCCTTTTTATAATAGACATCAACCGCATTTGTGATTTCATCAAACAGTTCATTTCCTGTAAGGCACTGTTCCGACAATTTCTTTCTTTCTATCACCTGCAGTGCCATATCATAGACACTCAGCTCAACACCTTTACGATTAACCTCCAGAACTGCTATTGTTCCGTAATCAGGATTCAGTGTCAGCTCTGTGCGGCTTCGCCCTGCTGTGATCTGGCTTCCACTTTCTATCAGATACCCCTGTTCTATCATTTCTGCCACTAAAGTAGATACCGTACTGGGTGCCAGCTCTGTTTTCTGTGCAATCTCGACACGGGATAGTTTTTTATTATCCAGAACAGTCTGTAATATCACATGCCTGTTTCGTCTCTTAATATCCTTTAATCCACGCTTCTGCATTTTTCATTACCTTTCAGTCTATTAATTCGAATATCGAATTTATTATTTCTGACTCCGAATTAAGTTGTTTTCATGTTAACATCATTCCTCTGATGTTACAATAGATTTTTACATTTTCTACATTTTTTACATTTCATTTCACCTATTTTTGTCTATTATGTACACAAAAAGAGCCCCCGAAGCTTTAACTCCGGAGGCCCTTCTTATGTACGTTTAGAATCCGAATTCCTGTGCCCAGAACCACTGTCCATTGCTATTTACATGAATAGCAATCGCACCTGACGTGAACTCTGCATCCATAATATTAGCTTTATGGGTAGGAGAATTCATCCATGCTGTAACTGCAGAATCTGCACTTGCATATCCCTTTGCGAGATTCTCACCATACATCAGATTGCTGTTAACGGTCCACCAGTCGGAACCATCAGGTCTGGTGTGTGAGAATGACTGGGATGCTTCTACAGCTCTGACTGAGGATGCCTGCTCAAGACCACTGTTCCATGTAAGTGCGGAAAGTCCGGCTTCCTGTCTCTTCGCATTTACGATATCGAAGGCTGCCTTTGCTGCGGCCTGGGAATCAGCTGTCCCTGTGAGGGCATCTGCAAGACTGACCATCTCAGGTTCAATGTAAACAATTCCGTCAGCGGGAACTCCTGCGTCTCTTGTCGCTGCCTGATCTGTTAATGCGCCATCAGTTCTGCCAGCTACATTGTAGTAAGCAATACTGCCGCCGCCAAGGACAAGCACCAGTGCAAAACAGAGTAATACTTTTTTAAGTTTTGCCGATTTCATAAGATACACTTCCTTCCCCGATCCTCCCGGCAAAACGGGGAGAATCCATACTTTGATACTTCTTCTACTCTAATGATAGCACCTGCTTTTAAAAAAACAAGTACTATTTTACTACTTTTATATTTTTCTTCTATCGGCATCACAGGATCGGCCATTTGCCGTATTTCCGGGTTTTTCCGATAATTTCATTCTACTCCTCAAAAGAAAAGAATTTTTTCTTTTTCTGCAAAGGTACCAGATTTTCATGTCTGAGTACGATAGCCGATATCGGTGGCATTACCAGATATACCTTGCCACCGGATACCGTATATTCCACCTCTTCTGTACTAAAACCATCTTTCTCCGTAAGCATCAGACACTTCATGGTACTTTCCTTTGGAATGCCAAGATACCATACAGTCAGATCTTTGGACACCTCATGATCATTATTATTCACCACCACGATGGTCTGTGCCTGTCTGTTGAAACGTCCATAGGAGATCAGGTTATAATCTCCGCTCATAATCTTCAAGGAACCTGTCAGCAGCTCCCGGTATGCCTTATGAATCCTGATCATTTCCTTATGAAACCGGATCATTTCCTGATCTTCTTTCCCCCAGGGATAGGTTCTTCTGTTGTCAGGATCGGTAAAGCCACAGACACCGGCTTCATCTCCATAATAAATTGTAGGCGCACCAGGCCATGTCATCTGCATGACAACAGCTTCCCGCATAACAGCCTTATTGATTCCTTCATTCGCTGCCTGCGGTCCCAGATTATTGGTACGTCCTACTCTCCTGTTTGTTCTTGTCAGAAAACGTGAATGATCATGGTTTGACAGCTCATTCATGGCAATCTGCAGAGATGGCGTCGTGAAATCAGACATATGATGCTTCATGGCCCCGATAAAATTATCCGCATTTCCCAGCATATCTCCGCGGAAATCATCACTGTGCTTCTGCATTCCCGTAAGGAACCAGGTCACGGGCTCCATAAAGGCATCATAGTTCATAACCGTATCCCATTCCTTGCCATTCAGCCATGCCCTCGGACTTCCGTAATGCTCTGCCAGTACGATTGCCTCAGGATTGGCCTCTCTTACCGCCCTGCGGAAGTCCTTCCAGAACCTGTGATTGGTTTCCGGACTGTAGCCAAGATCTGCTGCCACATCCAGCCTCCATCCATCTGCGTTGTAAGGAGGTGCTACCCACTTGGCCGCAATACGGAGAATGTAAGCATATAACTCCCTGGAATCCTCATAATTCAGCTTTGGCAGTGTGTCATGCCCCCACCAGCCGTCATAGCTGCCATTATAGGGCCATGCATTGTCATTATGGAATTTGAAGTAACTATGATAGGGACTTTCCTTTTCAATATAGGCACCCTTTTCATAACCTTCGGCATTCTCGTAAATGCGCTCTCTATCCATCCATTTATTAAAGGAACCGCAATGATTGAACACACCATCCAGAATAACCCTTATGCCGCGCTTATGTGCTTCTGCCACCAGCTCTGCAAACAGGGCATTACTTGCTTCCAGATTAGCCTTATTCGTCACCCGGTCAATATAACGGGATGCGAAACGGTTCTCCCTCTGATCGTGGGAAAGAAGCTCTCCCTCGTCACTGACGATCCTGCCAAAATGGGGATCAATATAGTCATAATCCTGAATATCGTATTTGTGGTTGGACGGGGACACAAACAGGGGATTGAAATAAATAACATCAATACCCAGATCCTGCAGATAATCCATCTTGTCAAGAACACCCTGCAGATCACCGCCATAAAATTCACGGACGCCCATGGCTGCCGGATATTTCTCCCAGTCATCCACCTTCACTGTCTTGTCACCGATATACTGATATTCCCCGGTGAGTACATCATTGGCAGGATCTCCGTTATAAAACCGGTCTACATAGATCTGATAGATAACAGCACCCTTGGCCCACTCCGGTGTCTTAAACCCGGGAATGATACGGAACTGATACTCTGGCCGCACTTCCTTCACTACACCTCTCGTATCATAAAAGCAGTTCAGCTTGCCGGCTTCTACAATGAAATAATAAGAAAACTCTGTATTCTCCAGTTCCATTTCACAGGAAAAGTATTCAAAATATTCATCCTTGGATTCCCGCATCATCAGATGCCTTGCTTCTCCATGTACAAGAAAGATTCGGTCTACATTATTTACCGCTGTCCGGAAACGGATCATTACATATGAATATGGCTCCGGTTCTGCCGGAGTCACATAATCTTCCGTCGTATCGCTGAACAGTGCCTTCTTGTTGAAAACAGGTCTCATCCCATTAATATACTGCGTTTCATACTCCGCCTTTCTCAGGCGGTTTATATCCAAAAACATACCTGGCTGCTCCCTTCAAAATCCACTTCTTATTTTATCCGAAATAGCCTCTTTTATCAATATAAAGTAAAAAGAACAGTACGTGTACTGTTCTTTTTAGAGAAGGTATTTCTTTCTTATGGGGTATAGCAAAAACTATATAATGTATTGGGGGGGTTACAAGTAGTATAATAGCATAGCCCCCATTTTGTGTAAATTCCTACAATTCACAAATATTACAAATTCGCACCATCATTTTTGTGCACTTTCACCAATTTCATGGTTTTCGAAAAAGCTTTCCGGATCATTCTCCTTCTGGTCAAACAATGCCTCAAACTCTTCCCTGCCAATCTTTTCCTTAACGATCAACAGTTCTGCACAGTGATGCAGTACATCCATGTGTGCCAATATAATATCCTTTGCCTTCTTATAGCAGTCATCAATAATGGCCTTTACTTCTCTGTCAATTTCTCCCGAGATCAGTTCACTGTGATTCTTTGCATGAGCCAGATCTCTTCCGATGAATACCTCATCATCATCGCTGTTATAATTGATCACGCCAATATTCTCAGACATACCATACCTGGTCACCATATCTCTGGCTGCAGAGGTTGCCTTCTTGATATCACTGGAAGCGCCTGTAGTAATATCACCGAAAATAATCTCCTCTGCAATACGTCCTCCAAGAGACACCATAATATCCTGCAGAAGCTGCCCCTTTGTGATAAACATCTCATCCTTCTCCGGCAGCGGCATGGTATAACCCGCTGCACCATTACCGGTTGGAATGATAGAAACCGTATAGACAGGTCCCACATCCGGCAGTACATGAAACAGGATCGCATGACCTGCCTCATGATAAGCAGTGATCTTCTTTTCCTTGTCTGAAATCACCCGGCTCTTCTTCTCTGCGCCAATTCCTACTTTAATGAAAGCCCGTTTAATATCATCCTGGATGATAAAAGCCCTTTCTTCCTTGGCTGCCATAATGGACGCCTCATTCAGAAGATTCTCCAGATCCGCACCGGTAAATCCGGCTGTCGTCTGTGCCACCTGCTTCAGGTCTACATCCTCTGCAAGAGGTCTGTTCTTGGCATGTACCATCAGGATCTCTTCCCTGCCTCCGACATCCGGTCTGTTCACACTGATCTTCCGGTCAAAACGCCCCGGTCTTAAAATGGCAGGATCCAGGATATCTACACGGTTGGTTGCTGCCAGCACAATGATCCCTTCATTCACACCAAAGCCATCCATCTCTACAAGCAGCTGATTCAATGTCTGTTCTCTTTCATCATGACCGCCACCCATACCAGTTCCACGGCGTCTTGCAACCGCATCGATCTCATCGATAAAAATAATACAGGGAGCGTGCCTCTTAGCTTCTTCAAACAAATCACGGACTCTGGATGCACCAACACCAACAAACATTTCCACAAAATCAGATCCCGATATGCTGAAAAAGGGAACTCCTGCTTCTCCCGCAATTGCTTTGGCAAGCAGGGTCTTACCTGTACCGGGTGCTCCTTCAAGCAGTACACCCTTGGGGATCCTGGCACCAACCCTGGTAAACTTACCCGGATTCTTCAAAAACTCTATGATCTCCTCCAGATCCTCCTTCTCTTCCTTCAGACCCGCCACATCCTGCAGGGTCGTCTTATTGTCACCAAGAGAAAGTCTGGCCCGGCTCTTTCCGAAATTCATCATCTTGCTGTTTCCGCCGCCTGCATTCTGATTATTCATCATCACAAAGAAGAACACCATAACGATCACGGCAAGGAGCACCGGGAATACACTGTTCAGGAACCAGTTTTCTTCCCGCACCTTTTCTACAGCCGGATCAATCTTATATGATTCCAGCAGAGCTTCGATCTCATTTACATCTGTTACATAAAGGGTTCTCTGTTCACCGTTTGCCAGTACGATCTCTACTTCACCTGTCGGTGTTTCACGGTTTGGCAGGATTGTTGCCGAAATTACTTCATCTGCCTTCAGGCTGGTTACCAGTTCCCCTTTGGTATACTCGCTTTGCTTCACATTCAGCATGCTGGTCCAGAGAACCAGGAGCAGAAGTCCGATCACGAGTACAAAATAAATTCTGATACCTCGGTTTTTCATAACTGTCTTACTTTCCTATTCTGTCATTTACTGCATTATTTCTTTTAAAGCACTCTTCTCAATCGAAGCTGATCACTCCGATGTAGGGAAGATTACGATATCTCTGATCATAATCAAGACCGTAGCCAACTACAAACTCATCCGGAATTTCAAATCCTGTATAATCTACCGGCACATCAATGACTCTTCTGTCCGGCTTGTCAAGAAGTGTACAGAGCTTTAAGCTTGCAGGTCCTCTGTCCTTCAGCATTTCCATAAGATAGCTTAAGGTTCTTCCAGAATCTACAATATCCTCAATCACAAGAACATCCTTCCCCTTGATCGGCTCATCCAGATCCTTGATGATCTTGACCACACCACTTGACTTAGTCTCACTTCCATAGCTGGATACAGACATGAAATCAAGGGAAACCGGTACAGTGATCCTCTTTGCCAGCTCACACAGGAAAAAGCTTCCTCCCTTTAATACACAGATAAGATGTACCTGCTTTCCTGCATAATCCCTGCTGATCTGCTCTCCGATCGCCTGGATCCTGTCATCCACTTCCTTTTCTGATAATAGTACCTTTACATGTTCAGCCATTTCCTGACTCCTTTCTTACGCTTCCGTCTTCTTTATGCTGATCTGCATAATATTCCGGGTTTTCTCTGTCACCTTATAATATTCGCTGATCCGATATCCGGGAACCCACATGATATGGGCGCCATCTGCAAGTACATAAAAAGAATCCCTTTCCTGTCTTGGGATTTTTTCATTAACGAAATAATCCTGAAGGGACTTGTGCGCCATGCTGCTGTTGATCGTAAGATAATCCCCACGCTCCCTTACCCGCAGCAGAACAGATGTTGTTATTTTATCATAATCAAACCATTTCGTATATCTCTTTTCCGGAATATTTCCAGTTTTTTCACAGGAAAACACTGTAACTTCCACCTCTAAAGGACCATCTGCCTGATAAATCCCATCCCCCTTGATCACTACAGGCTTCTTTCTCTGCTTCTTCTGTTTACCTCTTACAAGCATACCCATCCTGTAATTTTTATAAACCGTAATTTCATATGGAAGATTCAATTCACCGTTTTTTTCTGAAAGGAAAAGTCGTTCTATGCCCTCCAGGTGTGCCGCCGTAATGTCTTTTCTCTGACCGGCCAGTCTCTCCACAAACAGATGCAGGATACGGCCTCTCAGATATGGATCTTCTTTTATGAAAGCATCCAGATCCAGACGGATCTGCTTCTCACTGCCAGCCGGTTCTTTCTCCTGGCATTCTGCTGCCACGTTTCCGGCAGGCAGCACACATCTCTCTGCCGCTTCTTCCGTCTGTTTCCCCAGATAAATCTCTGCCAGGCGGAGATTCTCTGCCGTCTGGTTCATATGTGCCACAGCACTTCTGCAGATCTCATCTTCCGCATAGGGCAGAATATGATGGCGGATCCTGTTTCTTGCGTAGTGATCCTCCTGATTGGTACTGTCCGTGTAGTAACGGATCTTCTCATTTTTCAGATAAGCCTCAATCTCCTGCCTGTCAAGGCAGAGAAGCGGCCGTATGATCCTCCCGTTTACCGCCGGGATCCCGCAGAGTCCCGCCAATCCTGTTCCCCGGAAAAGATGGAACAGCATGGTTTCGGCTCTGTCATTCCGGTTATGGGCAACTGCGATCTTCCACTTTGCCTCCTCCGTCTGGTGCCTTGTGCCCTCCAGTATAAGTATCTCCCTGAAAAAAGCATACCGGATCTGCCTGCCTGCTTCCTCCTCAGAAAGGGATGCTTCCCTTGCGTAGCCTGCCATATCTGCCTCTTTCAGATAGAATGGGATCCCCCTGTTTTCACATAATTCATGCACGTAGGCTGCCTCCATGGCAGCTTCCTTCCGCAGTCCATGATTTACATGGGCAACTGCCAGATGAAACGGCACCTTCTCCCGGATAGCAAGCAGCATAAAAAGGAGGCAGACAGAATCTGCGCCCCCTGAAACCCCTGTTACAACCACATCGCCAGAAGCTATCATATGATATTGTTCACAATAATCCAGAACTTTATTGACCATATATTTACTATAGCTGATATATATATAAAAGAAAAGACTTATTCCTCTTCTTTTTTCCAGATCCCGATCACCAGAATCGTCATATCATCACGGATACGTCCTTTGCACTGGTGAATACAGAAATTCAGGAGAGAGCCTGCTATTTCTCCAGGATTGCTGAGCTGGCAGCTCCCGATCACCTCCGGAAGTATCTCCTCCCCCATCCCCTGGGAAAGTGCATCCGTAACTCCATCAGAAAACAGGATCACATAATCTCCATCCTCCAGTTCCCGGCAGACCATATCCACATCCGGTTTCTGAAAGATCCCCATGGGAAGATTACCGGATGATATCCGTTCCACGAGCTGTCCCCTTTTAATATACGAGCAGGCACTTCCCACCTTGATAAAACGACATTCCCCTCCGTATAGATCAATACTGCAGAGATCCAGAGTAGACATATTTGCGCTTTCCTCACGGCATACCAGTGCACTGTTGATCATGGAAATCGCTGTTTCTGCCGGGAATCCCGCCTCCAGAAACTTCTGCATCAGTTCTACAACAAGGGTACTGTCCTGACACGCTTTCTCCCCTGAGCCCATTCCATCTGAAAGGATCGCTGTCTGATTGCCCGGCTTCATTTCAAAAAAGGAATAATTATCCCCTGAAACCTTTTCTGTCTCCTTAACAGCAGTGGCCACTCCGGTCAGCACATGATATCCGGCCTCTTCCACATAATAAAAGGTCTTCCATTCTTCTGTTACAAAAAAGGGATTGTCTCCGGTACAGACCAGCCTGATATTCAACAGAACAGAAAGCAGGTCTCCCATTTCCTCTGCTGACAGCGTATTCCTTTTTTCATTCCTGAGGCAGATCGTAACCTCGCTCTTCCCTTCTTCATTTTCGATCAGGTACAGATTCTTCATCTGCACTCCGACCTCTTTCATAGCATGGGCAATCTGTTTCACTCTTCTGACGCTTAATGGTCTGCAGCTTTTCGTTTCCTGTGCTACATCTGTCATGATCTGTGCCATTTCCTGCAGATGCTCCGCCATCAGGTTTTTATTTTCAAAAAGACGCCTCTGACACAGGAAATCATTACGGTTTTCTTCCGGCAGGATCTCTCTGTTTTCTCTTGTTTCCTGAAAGCTTTCTGCCAGCTCCCGTATGGATTCTGCACAGGTCAGGAGCTTCCGCCTTCCATACTCCGGTAATATGCTTTCAAAGTCATCTCTGTCATCCGCTTCCCTGTTTTTCATATGATAACGCCCCTTTCTTTCTCTCTGTAGCAGTTATCTATCTTAACAGAAAGCCTGTGCATTGTTTGTCGAAGCAGTTCCTGCCCCTTCATAACTCATCGCAAAAAAATACTGCCCATTTTTCATCTGGACAGTATCTTTAATGACTTTCATCCCGGAATATGATCTCACCTTCATTGACAAGACCCAGCTTCTCCTTGGCTACCTCTTCTGTATATCCAAGGGTTTCCGAATATTTTTCCATTTCTTCTATTTCCTGCGTACGCTCCTCTTCAGCTGCGATCTGTGCCTCCAGTTCAGCTTCCCTCTGCCTGTTATCAGCCAGCTTCGCTTTCATCTCAATTCCTCTGACAGCTACTACAACGGTAAGCATGACCACAACGATGAATACAAGAAACATACCGAACTTATTCTGCCGTCTTTTCCGGTAAGCTGCTCTTCTTGCCATCCCGCATCCTCTTTTCATTTCTTACTAAGTACTATTTTAAGCATTTTCAAAAATAACGTCAACTTCTTTTTCAGGCACCGGAAGAGCCATGACAGCCTGCCAGCCAGTACCTTACCCCCTTTTTCCCCTTGCCTTACAAGCTTCTTTACCGGCTTTGCCAGAAATCTCACGATCTTCATCAGTATTCCGCCAAAAAATGTGATCACCTGACATATTGTCCTGATTATGAATCTGCTGACCGTTTTCTTGTACACCAGCATTCCACCAAAGGCTCCGGCTACTGCAAACCATCTGAGCATTCCATTATTTTCCCTGCAGAGAACCCTGAATACCTCCAGTGCACACACAATCCAGAAAACAAGGTCTTCCAGTGACACCATGATGCCGGAATGACGGATCAGTCTCCGTATGATCAGAAAACCATCATAAGCAGAAGTGATCACAACTCCAAGCAGAAAGGAATGGAACAAAAAGACCATCTCTCTGGTAATATCCTGACTGAGCCACATTATTTAAATAACCGGGTCAGAAGAGATTCACTTTTTGCCGTCATGGATGCCTGTTCGGAATAAGTGAAGCTGTCTATCTTTCCTTCCACATCTACCTCACCCTTATCCAGAGTCAGTCTGTTCACATGAAGTCCGCTTCCCTTCATCATCAGCATACCCTGTTCTGTTTCCAGGATCACTTCTCTTTCGTCAAAGGAAAGCACATCATTCACCCCGGTAAGATTACATGTCCTTCTTCCAAGAAGTGTCACCTTATGAGGTCTCTTGTTAATACTGTTTAAATCCTCCATCCCGTTCTCCTTTTCTCTTTCTATAAAAGATTATATTGGAGAACACTTCCGGATATTCCGGCGTTTTATAAATACCGAAACATCTCTTTGGCTTCTTCTTTTCTGACAGTTTCCTGTACACTGAGTACTTCCACACTCACATCCTTGTTACCGAAGGAAATTGTGATCTTATCCCCTGCCTTGACATCTGCTGATGCTTTTGCCGGTCTGTCATTGATCATGACGCGGCCTGCATCGCATGCCTCATTGGCTACAGTTCTGCGTTTGATCAGTCTGGATACCTTTAAATATTTGTCTAATCTCATACCTGCTTATTCCTTTCCGCTATGATCCCTTTCAACGAAAAAAGGACCTGCCACAGCAGGTCCCTCACGTATCTCACTTATGCGTTGATTAAATCCTTTAATGCCTTACCAGCCTTGAACTTAGGAGCCTTAGAAGCTGCAATCTTCATTGCTGCGCCAGTCTGGGGATTTCTTCCTTCTCTTGCTGCTCTCTCAGATACTTCAAATGTACCAAAGCCAACAAGCTGAACCTTCTCACCCTTCTTTAATTCTTCTGTTACAACATCTGTGAAAGCCTTTAATGCCTTCTCAGCATCCTTCTTAGATAATCCAGCTTCATCAGCGATTGCTGCTACTAATTCTGTTTTGTTCATTTCGAACTCCTCCTCTTATTATGAGTGTTTATTTATTTTCTTGTTTCTTCCACTTGAATGAAACGTCTATATCTATATATATCTTTTTTACTACTGTTTGTCAAGAAATTTTTGGCTTTTCAGCCCCGTATTTCCTCACTTTTCTGCGGTTTCAGGCAGTGCCCTGTCTGGCAGTCGTTTCATTGCCGCTGACGGTATTTGTATTGCCGCTGACAGTGCTGCCTGTCTGGTTTTTGACACTGTTTCCACTCACGGTATTTGATGCATCTGTATTCTCATTTATATTCTTTTCCAGATCAGGGAAGGAATATACAAGATCCCTGTCATCATCCGTCACCTCGATCTGATAGCTCTTCGTCTGGTAACCACTCTTCCTCAGGGAAATCGTATGCGTTCCAACGGTTTTATCATAGGTAACAGGTGAAATACCCATATACAGGTTGTCCTGATATACTTCCACATCTTCAGGTGCCTTGATCGTAACTGTATGAGCTGGCGTTTCCTCTTCCTTTGTAGAATTGCCGGAAACTGTATCTTCCTCTGCCGCCCTGCCAAGCGTCAGCTTTACTCTGGTATTTTCCCCTGTCACTTCGAAGTATTCCGAAACGGTATCATATCCATCAGCACTTGCTGTGATCTGATGGATGCCAAAGGGAAGGCGTACCGCATAGGCTGCATTGACGGTCACATCATCAATCCTGACTGTAGCTGTAGAAGGAGATATCACAAGGCTGACCTGCCCGTTTACCGGCACCTTCAGTTCAATATCCCCAAGATCAAGGACATTTTCTTCATTCCTCTTTATAGTTACCTCTCTTGTTTCATCCACATCTCCTGCTGTCAGTCTTACCTGATAGCTTCCTTCCGGCACAGTGAGGAGCATCTCCTGCGTGATCTGGCTGATCACGGCCTGTCCTACCTCGATCCATCCGCCAAGCAGTGCATCTGCATCCTTAAGGCTCAGATATCCATGCCCCTTTTCTATCACGATACTGCTGACATCATGTCCTATACCCCTGACCGTCACAGTATCCAGATTCAGGATCTCATTTATCCCGATCTCCCGTCCCTCAGAAAAGACTCTGGTCTGATTACTGATATGCAGTGTCTCGCTTCCTGTCTCCAGTGTTCCCTTACCTTCATCTATGCGGCACCTTGAAAGTCCCTCATAGCAGAAGGCATCTCCGGATATGGCAATATCTCCCGCTCTGCCCGATTCGCTGTCATAAGTCACATCCAGGATCTCTCCTGCAGAAAGCTGCTCCATGGTCAGGGGACTTTCATATTGATCCTGTACTACTGTAGCACCGGTATAGTTAAGGACTATATCATCACCTTCCGCTGTCCTGTGGATGACAAAGCTCCTATCTTCTGTATTTATGGAAATAAGGACACCTCTGCTGGCTGATGTATATGCCGGTGCTGCCGGTTCTTCTTCCTTTCCGTTTTCATAGGCACTTTCAAATGTGGACTCCTGGGCAAGACCAATGGTTCCACAGCCCGTCAATACCAGGCTCAGCAAAACTGCCAGATATTTTAAGACCGGTTTGTTCTCTCTGTTTTCTTTCATTCTGTAATCCCTGTTTCAATCAAATCTTCTGTTTTGTTACGATGTAAGTATACCATACTTTTCCCGGAATTTTTTCAGAAATTCTTTTTTTTCCTGTTCCTGTCTGTTTACCTTTAAAAGCTTCTCCTGATACTTCTCCGGGATCCATGCTTTACCTGAATTATAATAAAAATTGGCAATTTTCCAGAATTTTTCAGGATATGCCAGCCGGTAATAGAGCATCCTGTAATCTTCCTTTTCCAGATGTCTCTCTTTTTCATAGGAAAGAAGCAGCTCTGAGCCGGTACTAAAAGACCAGTCGCTCTTTTCCAGAAGCTTTCTCATAAACAGATAAATATCTCTCACCGGACTGCCCGGAACGCACTTTTCAAAATTGACCAGATGAAACCTGCTTCCGGACAGAATCAGATTATGATGCTGATAATCCCCATGGCAGACAACCTGTACAGATTTCTCCTGTCCCTTACAGCTCTTCCATTCTTCTGTGACTGCCAGTGCCTTTTCAAAAAAACCGGCATAGCTCTGCATCAGTGCAATCTCAAAATCGCTCTTCTGTCCTCTTGTTTTCAGGAACCGCCATATCTTTTTCAGCTCCCTGTTATGTTTTTCAAACTCTGCTTCCACATCAGACAGGGATCTATACTCTGTCAGTTCCTGACAGAGTGCACTGACCTTATGATAAGATGCCAGTGTCTGCATGGCAAGGGCACAGTCCTCCCGGTCCCTTACATTACATTCCCGGCCTTCAAACCAGGTTTTCAGGATATAAAAGGTTCCATCCACATCCTCTGTCAGAAGTTCCCCTTCCTTATTCCTGATAATGCTTTCTTTATAAGAAAAACCCTTATCTGCAAGAGCATGCAGCAGAGCATCCTGATATACACATTTCTCTCTGTAACCTGCATATTCTTTCAAAATCAGGGTTCCTATATCTGTTTCACACAGAATGGCACCACGCCCCTTACAGGTACGAAGCAACTCCAATTCATACTTTTCCAGCAAACTGACACATCTGTCATTCACAATGATTACCCCCTGACGTAAGTCATATCCTATCTTATGAGGGTAATCTGTAAAGTATTACCGGTTTCGTCTCTGTCTGGCTTCTTTCAGAAGCGTCCTTTTATCATTCAGCTCCGGTTCCTCTATCACAAGCTGGAGCAGTTCCTGAAGGATAGTGCCAAGCTCTTTGCCAGGTACATATCCGGCCTCATCCATCAGATCCTTTCCGTTTACTGCCAGCGTTTTCAGTGAGACACACTGCTTTTTTTCCAGAATTTCCTGATAGATCCGTCCTACCTCCTGCAGATTTTTTTCTTTTTCTTCTATTAAAAAGGTGCTCTGCGCCTCCATATCTGCTTTTTTTACCTGGAGGAGCAGCGGAAAGGCATCCTCCCCCACGCGCCACATGGCACGGCGTACTCCTCTTTCATCTGCCGGAATATACTGATCGTGGCATCTGACAAGTTTTTTCACCATATAAACAGTATCATTATCAAACTTAAGTCTCCGGAGCACCTTCCCCGTAATCTCCTCAGAAACCTGCGGATGACCATGGAAGTGGTCAATGCCCCGTTCATCCGTCTCCCTGCAGACCGGCTTCCCCATATCGTGAAACAGCATGGCAAGACGAAGCACCTTATCTGCCGGAATGACTTCCATGGCATGGATCGTGTGCATCCCTACGTTGTAAAGATGATGGGGATTATGCTGCTCTGTTTCCATGCAAAGATCAAACTCTGGCAGGATCACTGATGTGATCCCGGTTTCATAAGCTGTCAGAAGCTCTTCTGGATGCTTGGAGGTAACAAGCTTCACAAGCTCCACCTGAATCCTCTCTGCACTGATCTTCTTAAGAGCCAGAGCAAGCTCCTCGATCGCAGCTTTCGTCTTTTCTTCGATCTGGTAGCCAAGCTGCGCAGAAAACCGTACTGCCCGCATGATCCGCAGAGCATCCTCTGAAAAGCGCTCTCTGGGTTCTCCGACACAACGTATCACACCGTCTGCAATATCCTGCATTCCGCCGAAAATATCCACGAGCCCGTTCTGCTCATTATAGGCCATGGCATTGATTGTAAAATCTCTGCGCCGCAGATCTTCCTTCAGGCTTGCTGTAAAAGTCACTTCACTGGGATGTCTTCCATCCTTATAGTCTCCGTCGATCCGGTAGGTGGTGACTTCAAACCCTTCCTTATCCATCATAACGGTCACTGTTCCATGCTGGATCCCGGTATCTACCGTCCGCCGGAACAGCTCCTTGATCTCATAAGGAGACGCAGATGTAGTGATATCCCAGTCATTTGGTTTTCTTCCAAGTATCGAATCACGAATACAGCCGCCTACAGCATAAGCTTCGTAGCCGGCTTCCATAATCGTATCCAGTATCTCTTTCACCCTTTCAGGCAATTCGATCATGGTTGTATTCTGCATGATTCCTTCCTTCTTTTAGTAAGCCCTGCCCCAGTAAACCATCTTTTTGGCAGGCTTTCCACAATAAGCACATTTATCGGAGAGGCATTCCTGATGGAACGGCATACATCTGCTGGAAACGCTCATCTTTTCCTTGATCTCTTCCTCGCAGGCTCTCTCTCCACACCACATAGCCTTTACAAATCCTGATTTTTCAGCAAATAGCTTTTCAAATTCTTCTCTGTTTGTAGCTACATAGGTATGGCTTTCCAGATGCTTTCTTGCCTTTGCAAGCATATCTGCCTGTACCTGATCAAGAAGCTCACCTACTTTGCTCTCCAGCTCATCCAGTGTCACTTCGATCTTCTCGCCATTATCACGACGGCAGATCACGCACTTACCGGCCTCGATATCCTTCGGTCCGATCTCCACACGGAGCGGAATACCACGCATCTCCTGCTCGGAGAACTTCCATCCGGGACTCTTGTCAGAGTCATCTACCTTTACCTTGAAGCCCTTTAATCTGTCTCTCAGTTCATAAGCCTTGTCAAGAACGCCTTCCTTTTTCTGCTGGATCGGAATGATCATAACCTGTGTCGGTGCGATCCTCGGAGGCAGCACCAGACCGGAATCATCTCCGTGTACCATGATGATCGCTCCGATAATTCTGGTAGACATTCCCCATGATGTCTGGTAAACATATTTCAGCTTGTTATCTTTATCTGTAAACTGGATGCCAAAAGCCTTTGCGAAGCCGTCCCCAAAATTGTGACTGGTTCCTGACTGCAGCGCCTTACCATCATGCATCAGTGCCTCAATGGTATAGGTAGCCTCTGCACCTGCAAATTTCTCCTTCTCTGTCTTACGGCCCTTAACAACCGGGATTGCCAGAACCTCCTCACAGAAATCAGCATATACATTCAGCATCTGCTCGGTTCTTGCTTCTGCTTCTTCTGCTGTCGCATGAGCAGTATGGCCTTCCTGCCAGAGAAATTCTCTGGAACGCAGGAAAGGTCTTGTCTCCTTTTCCCAGCGCACCACACTGCACCACTGGTTATAAACCTTGGGAAGATCTCTGTAGGAATGGATGTCTCCCTTATAAAAATCGCAGAATAGTGTTTCGGAAGTAGGTCTGACACACATTCTCTCCTGCAAAGGAGCCAGCCCGCCATGGGTAACCCAGGCAACCTCTGGAGCAAACCCTTCCACATGATCCTTTTCCTTATTTAACAGGCTCTCCGGAATAAACATGGGCATATAAACATTCTCTACTCCGGTTGCCTTGAATCTTTCATCAAGCTGTCTCTGGATATTTTCCCAGATTGCATAACCTGCAGGCTTGATCACCATGCATCCCTTTACATTGGAATAATCGATCAGCTCCGCTTTCTTGACTACATCCGTATACCACTGGGCGAAATCCTCACTCATGGATGTAATCGCTTCGACTAACTTCTTCTCAGCCATTTTTTTCTCCTTTTCTCTGTGTTTTCTGCTCTGGCAGGCTGCCTGTAGCGCCTTTCCGCTTACTTTGTCAAAAAAGGGTGGTACACCTTCTTCCACCCCGATCAGGGACCGGAATCCGGCGGTACCACCCTACTTAATGCTGTAACATTCTCTTTTCATACCGTTATCGCCGGTGCTACGCTGTATTTTCATACAGAGCTCCAAGGCAGGTTCGGGATTCTTGCTCATAAAGATCTTTCAGCACCCGCTTCTTCCACCGGGGATCTTCTCTCTGAAAGGCGCCTATCCTTACTAGTCCTCTTCATCGCCGCTTTTATTCAGTTGCTTTGATTTTAGGAAAATTTTTTATTTTTGTCAAGCCTGCGCTCCATGGCACGTTCCATCCCCATAAGCAGGAAAACATACGGAAAGCTGAGTACCTGTGAAAAACTGATCAGATTGTGGACCAGGTATCCGGTCACACAGGCTGCCGGAATATAAAAAGCAGAATCTTCCTTTGCCCTGTTCATACACCTTCTGATAAAAACTGCCATCATTGTATAATAAAGTATCACTCCTATGATCCCTGTATTTACCAGTGTAGTGATCAGTTCATTATGTGCATTGGTCAGTCTTGACGTTCCGAAATTTTCATAAAGATAAACGGTAAGCTCCGGGATTGAATACGCACAGGCACTGAAACAGTCAGGCCCTGCTCCAAAAAGCTTCTGTGACAATGGCAGTTCCTGAAAAATCCGGATCCCGGTGATCATAGAAGCGCCTCGTCCATTTCCCCAGTTCTCATCAAAGGTAAGGAGGCTTCCAAGTCCTGCCTGATCGATCCCCTGCAGTCTCCCTGACATATACATAATGACAGTCACCGGAAAGAAAAGTATCATAAAGCAGATGCTGCCAGGCAGAATCACCTTTAAGAGGTTTATGCCCGTCCGGCTTTCCTTCCCGCTTCGTATATGGCAGAAAAAACCAATAGCCACGGCAATCAGGCAGATCCACATCCCATTTTCCGGATCCAGCAGCTTACTGCTCAGTTCATCCAGCTCATAATTGAACCGCCCCGGCAGACATTCACGAAGTTCACCGCTTATGATCATGCCTGCCCCTATTGTAAAGAGAAAAATGGGGATCTGCATCATATGTACTTTATTTTCCAATGTCACCATGGTAAAAAACAGGAATTCGGCTGCGATCACCAGAAAGATACTATTGCTTCCCTGACTGAATGCTGCCGTGAAAACAAGACACAGCAGTAAGATTGCCAAAAATTCTCCTATCAGCCCTTTCCTGACGTCAAAACAGGAATCCTCTGTCCTTGCACTCCAAAGAAAATACATGGCAAAGCCGATCGGGGCGATAACAGAAAAATAACCACAAAACCAGTTAATGTTACCGAGTGTGGAAATAAATTCTCCTCCTGCCATCTCCTGAAACGGCAGATATACAGAAAACCGGTTTAAAATCCCAAGCAAAAACACCAGACTGGAAGCTGTCACCGGTGCTGCATATATTTTAATAGTATCCTTCCAGAATCCCCCGATCAGGAAATAGATAAGGCAAAGAAGCAGGATCGTGGCAAATCCCATATACCAGCCTTCTGTTCCGAAAAAAGCTTCTCTCCGGTAGTCTGAAAATGCAAATGATACAAATGCTTCTGAAAGATACAGCAGAACCAGGAGGTCAACGCCTGAAACCTTTTCAAATGAAAAAAGATAACTCCGTTCCCCACTTTTCTTTTCCCTGATCCATATCAGCAGTGTGACACCTGCCAGAACCAGCAAAAGGATCACGGCTGCTGTTGTTACGTAAAAGAAAAAATGATACTTGGCTTCTCCCAGATCTGCATACCCATTTTTCATATAAAATGGATACAGCACAAACATGATCAGCATATATGCTGTCGCCAGCAGATTACCTGCCTTCATCACCTGTTGTTTCATCAGGAATTCCCCCGTCCTTTTCTCCAAATAGGTACTTCCAGCTTTCGCACAGTATGACAAGCCCTATTGGCCCCTTTATCATACCAAATACGCCGAATAATTTCACCCCTGCAAATACGGAAAACAAAATCCCTACCGGCCAGATTCCAACCTTATCACCGATCAGCCTGGGTTCCAGGAATTCCCTGAGCAGCGCACAAGCCGCATACAGCAGTAAAATGATCCCTGCACTTACATATTCTTCGTGCAGGATACGGATAACTGCCAGCGGAACCAGCATAATTCCTGTTCCTATGAAAGGAAGCATATCCATAAAGCCTGTCAGTACACCATAAAAAATACTGCTCTTCATACCGACTGCAGATAATACTGCCACACACAGAGTGCCGATCAGAAGCAGTATGATCAGCTGTGCCCTTACATAGGTTTTCAGATAACGGATCACCTTTCCAGCTACTGTAAAAAGTCCTTTCAATTCATTGACCTTACTTAAGCCCTCCACCATCTGCTCATAATCCTTCAGAATCAAGAAGACTGCGATCATGGTAATTACCAGAAAAGAGGCCACCCCTGCAGCGCCCTTTACCCAGGGCAATGATCTTTCAAGATTTTCTTCAAGATATACACAACAATTCTGCAAAATCCTACTGTATTCATCCTCAAACTCTGTAAAGTTCTCCCTGAAACGACAGCAGCATTCCAGTACAGAATAACCGATCCCCATTAATACCAGAAATAAGATGCCTATCAGAACCAGCAGAAGAAAGGATGCCAGAATATTTTTCTTCATACGGAAAGGCAGTTTCCCTGCCAGCCTGTGCATCAAAGCTGAAATACAGAAGGCTGCCAGAAATGGAGAAAATAAAGGACTGATAAACCTCATAAAAAGATAAACCCCTGCTGTGATCAGTACAAAAATTATATAATTTTTCTGCTTCGCTGTAAAATCCGTCTTTTTCAAAAAACACCCACACTTTCTTTTTCTCTACAGATAGTGTGGATGTTTTCCATGAAAATATGAGATGATTATTTAAATTCCACTTCCAAAAAAGGGAAGAAAAATCTCTTCCTCCGGCATTCGCTCAAATTTCATATTTTTTCCTGTTGCAGGGTGGATAAACTGCAGACGGAATGCACAGAGTGCAACATTCTTCACCCCGATCTGCCGGCTGAACTCCTTATCTTCTTCGCTTCCATATTTGCTGTCACCAAGAAGCGGCATCCCGGCATGAGCCATCTGTACCCGTATCTGATGATGCCTGCCGGTAAACAGTTCGATCTCCATGAGCGAAATCTCTTCCTGCATCTCCAGTGCCATCAGCGTGTTCACACAGCGATAGGAAAGTCTTGCCTTTTTTGCCTGTGGAAAATCCTCTGCCACAATACGGGACATATTCGTCTTTCCATCCTTGTACAGATAATCACAGAGAGTTCCCTTTTCCTTCTCCGGTCTACCGTAAATCACGGCATAATAATATTTATGCAGCTTTCCTTCTGCGATCTGCCGGCTTAAGGAAGCAGCTGCCTCTTTTGTCTTACCGAATACAAGAATCCCCGCCACCGGCTGATCCAGTCTGTGTACCAGGCCAAGGTATGGCTCTCCCTTTCCCCTGTACTGTGGCTGACCGGAAAGATAATTCTTTAATTCACTGACCATATCCTGCTGCCCGAGCCTTGCTGTCTGGGTGGCAATCCCCGCAGGCTTGTAAGCAACCAGGATATCCCTGTCCTCATAAACAATATATTTTTTCATATGTGTTGTGCCCTAGGATATTATTTTCATTTTTATACTTTAAAGCGGTATCCAACTCCCCAGATCGTCTCAATATACTGGGGCTTTGCTGAATCATATTCAATCTTTTCACGGATCTTCTTGATGTGGACTGTAACGGTAGCAATATCTCCGATGGAATCCATATCCCAGATTTCACGGAACAGTTCTTCTTTGGTATAAACATGATTCGGATGCTCTGCCAGGAATGTGAGCAGATCAAATTCCTTACCGGTAAATGCCTTCTCCACACCATCTACAGTAACTCTTCTTGCTGTCTTGTCGATCCGAAGTCCCCGGATCTCAATGATATCATTCTGCTTCTGTCCTGATCCGACCAGTCTCTCATACCTTGCCATGTGTGCCTTAACTCTGGCTACCAGTTCACTGGGACTGAAGGGTTTTGTCATATAATCATCTGCCCCAAGTCCAAGTCCTCTGATCTTATCAATATCATCCTTCTTGGCTGATACCATGATGATCGGTATATTTTTCACTTCTCGGATCTTCTTACAGATTTCAAACCCGTCAATACCAGGCAGCATCAGATCCAGCACGATCAGATCAAAATTTTCTTCCAGGGCTGTCTTTAACCCTTCATCTCCCGTATTCTTAATAATTACCTCAAATCCACTCAGCTCCAGATAATCTTTCTCGAGATCAGCAATTGCTTCCTCATCTTCAATAATCAAGATCCTGCTCATTAAAATATCCTCCTGCTCTTCTGTTCTATGTTAGGTATTCTTCTATTCCTTTGCTTCCTGATATTTCCGAAGCACAAAATGCATACAGGTTCCTTCTCCCTCTTTGCTTGTGGCCCAGATATAACCTCCATGATCCTCTATGATCTTCTTCACAATAGAAAGACCGATGCCACTTCCTCCCTGTGCACTGTTCCTCGAAACATCAGAACGGAAAAATCTTTCAAAAATATTAGGGAGATCCTTGGATGGAATTCCTTTTCCGTTATCCTCGATCTCTACCCGGATAGAATCTACTTCATCCAGGATACGGATATCGATCTCACCCTTCCTGGAACCCATATATTTTATACTGTTTCCGATAATATTATTGATCACACGCTTCATCTGCTCCGGATCTGCTATGATCAGCGTATCAGGCGCTACCAGATTGGAATAATTCAGCTCAATATTCTTGGATTCCAGATCCAGACCCACTTCCTCCACACAGTCACCAAAATACTCTGCCACATTGATCCGGTGGAAATGATAGGGGATCCGGTTCGAATCAATACCGGAATAAACTGTCAGTTCATTGATCAGCCGGTCCATGTCACAGGCTTTATTATAAATAGTTTTAATATACTTATTCACCTTTTCCGGCGTATCAGCCACTCCATCCATGATTCCTTCCACGTAACCCTTGATCGCAGTGATCGGTGTTTTCAGGTCATGGGAAATATTGCTGACAAGCTCCTTATTCTGTTTCTCCGTCAGGATCTTCTCATCGGCAGACTCCTTCAGCCGCAGCCTCATATCCTCATAATTCCGGTACAGATCCCCGATCTCGCCATCATCCTTATGTGGCAGTATATATTCCAGATTGCCCTCGGCAATATTCTGCATGGCCACATTCAGTTCATTGATCGGTTCAAATACACTTCTGCTGATCCACCTGGTCAGGAACAGACTTGTAAGCACCAGAATCAACGTGATTGCCACTGCCATGTCTATAAAAAGCTTCCTTGACATGGTAGAATTAGCTTTCATAATGACAAACAGACTTCCTTCACTTCCATCAGTAAAATAAAAATCCATCTGCCGCACCAGCTTATTCATATCATCATAATAAATACTCTGTGCAGTTTCAGAATCTATATCCTCCTCATTAAATTCTGGAAGCTTGTCAAAGATCTGTGCGGATGCGAGCTGATTACCAGTATAATACAGTTCGTTCCCCTTCCGTACGATCAAATAGGAGGATTTATCTGCAATGTCATCATTAATGGCATCAAGGATATCGGTCTTTTCAAGGAGGTGCGGATCCTGCTTAAGCCCCTCACGGATCTCTACAAATATCTCATCAGACAGATGCCTCGAGGTTTCGGCAGGATCGATCCACACATTATAATTATTTACCCGCAGTCCCAGATCCTCCTGCCCTTTGGAAAGATATCCCCCAATGATCAGAAATGCTGTCAATGCAAGAATGATCGGTAATAATATAATGGTTAAAAAGGTAATCAGAAGTCTTGTTTTAAATTTCATTGCCATTCTCCCAATATTCTGTAAAAAGTATATCATAAGATACATAAAAATGATCATTAAAGATAAAGATATTCTCTAAAATATTTATAAAAATCTATTGACTTTCTTTCAAAATGTGATATATTAATACCAGTAACAGTTATTGTTTTTAGAAAGAGAGCTAAATATGACCCTGAAACACAGTAGTCAGAGAGATTCTATTCTGGAATTTCTGAAAACAAGAAAAGATCATCCGACAGCAGATGTGGTATACATGAATGTCCGCAAATCTTTTCCGAATATCAGTCTTGGAACCGTTTACCGGAACCTTACACTCTTATCTGATATCGGTCAGATTGCCAAGATCCGTGTAGGAGACGGTGTAGATCATTTTGATGCAGACACTTCTCCCCATCATCACTTCGTCTGTAAAGAATGTGGTGCTGTCATAGATCTTACACTGTCCCCCCTGTCTTCTGTAGATGAAGCAGCCTCTGCCCACTTTGATGGTCAGATCGAGGGACACACCATTTACTTTTACGGTAAATGCGGAGCCTGTTGTGAAGCACAGGCAAATGGTTAGTTATCAAACAAATATTTTATACAAGAAAAGGAGAAAGAATTATGAAATTTGTATGTCAGGTATGTGGTTATGTTTATGAAGGTGAAGCAGCTCCGGAGGTATGTCCGATCTGTAAGGCTCCCGCTTCCAAGTTTACTGTAGTGAATGAAAACGAGAAGACATGGGCTGCAGAACATGTGGTAGGTGTTGCCAAGGGTGCCCCTGAAGACATCATCAAGGATCTCCGTGCTAACTTTGAAGGTGAGTGCTCCGAAGTTGGAATGTATCTCGCCATGGCAAGAGTAGCTCACAGGGAAGGCTATCCTGAAATCGGTCTTTACTGGGAGAAGGCAGCTTTTGAGGAAGCTGAGCATGCATCTAAGTTTGCTGAGCTCCTTGGAGAAGTTGTTACCGATTCCACCAAGAAGAATCTCGAAATGAGAGTAGAGGCTGAGAACGGTGCTACCGCTGGTAAGTTCGATCTTGCCAAGCGTGCAAAAGCCCTGAACCTTGACGCTATCCATGATACCGTTCATGAGATGGCTCGTGACGAGGCAAGACATGGAAAAGCATTTGAGGGTCTTCTTAAGAGATACTTTGGCTAAGCTGTAAGCCATGCAAAATGCAAAAATAACGTCCTGCAAGTTTACTTGCAAGGACGTTTATTTTTTACATTTTATACGGCGACAACCGTCCATTCATAGATGCGAAGCATCTATGAATGAGCATGGCTTATATATTTCCTGTATTTTTCTAAAAAAAACGTTGATTTCCTGATTCAATTAGGATATTCTGATAATAGAAAAGGCATTACCGGTAACGGTTGCCCTTGTGTTGGTAAAAAATAAACCGCAACTTGGGAGAAGGGCGGTTTATTTTTTTGCTATCTTGTAAACAAGACCTATGATCGCAACAATAAGTAATCCAAACTGAATCAACGTATCATATGTAACCATAGCGCATCCCTCCTTTCTCTCGATTGGAGAGCAACCGCCAGCCGTATCGTGTAATACCTTTTCCTGTCATCTATTATTTCAATTTATCGGTATTTTGTCAACATAAAACGCAAAATCATTTTTAATAAATAGAAGCTATGAAAAAACTACCATTTATCCTTTTAAATTTTCTGATCATCCTGTACGTCAACTTCATCTCCCTTTATCTGGAGATTTTTTATCATGTCCGGGGTACCGGTGCCGTATCCGGCATGGTCCTCTTTGATTTCAGTCTTCTTTTTAACCTGCTGCTTGCAGTCTTTCTGCTGGCTAATATCTGGATCAAAACAAAGAAGACCCCAACGAAGACCATTTATCTTCTGTACAGCGGCAGCCACCAGCTTGTCCTGTTTCTGACTTCCCTGTGTACATCCCTTGTTCTTACCCTGTGTATTTTCCCCGGGCTGTACAGGGCAAACCAGTCTGCCAGAGATATCAAAACCACTGCCATATTGGGAATCATCAGTCTGATCCATATCATTCTGGCAGAAACAATCCTCTTCTGGAATGGCATGATCCGCATTTTTGTTTCCTCGACCCAGCTTGGCATCAAACGGCGGATTCTGTCTGTGATCTGTGCCTGGATCCCTGGTCTGAACATTTACTACCTGACGAAAATGATACACATTACTTCACTGGAGGCTGAGCAGGAGACAGAAAAATGGGAACTGAACCAGGCCAGAAAAGAAAGCAGAGTCTGTGAAACCAAATATCCCATTCTTATGGTACACGGTGTTTTCTTCCGGGATTTCCGGTATCTGAACTACTGGGGCAGGATCGCTCCGGAACTGATCCGGAACGGTGCCTGTGTTTATTTCGGCAACCAGCAGTCTGCTGCTTCTGTGGAGGAATGTGGCCGTGAGCTTGCAGAACGGATCCAGCAGGTCTGCAAGGAAACTGGCTGTGAAAAGATAAATATTATCGCCCATTCCAAGGGCGGTCTTGACAGCCGCAGTGCCATCACACACTTTGGGGCAGCCCCTTATGTCGCTTCACTGACGACGATCAATACACCACACAGAGGCTGTCTGTTTGCAGACTATCTTCTTTCCCGTATTCCGGAAAAGACAAGAAATACGGTAGCCAGAACTTACAACAGCACACTGAAAAAGCTCGGCGACCATGATCCCGATTTTCTGTGTGCCGTAACAGACCTGACTGCCTCTGCCTGTGAAGCCTTTAACCGGAAAACACCAGATATGCCGGATGTTCTTTATGAAAGTGTCATGTCTTATTGCAAAAAGGCAAAAAGCGGAAAGTTCCCCTTAAATATGAGCTATCCGCTGGTAAAACATTTTGATGGAATTAACGACGGTCTGGTTTCTGTAGATTCTGCCAGATGGGGCAGTCATTTCACTCTGATCGAGCCTGCCGGCAGACGGGGTGTTTCCCACGGAGACATGATCGATCTTTACCGGGAAAATATTTCCGGCTTTGATGTAAGGGAATTTTACTGTCAGATCGCCGAAAATCTGAAACGCAGGAGTCTGTAACCCCTGCGCTTCTTGTTCTCTTATTTCTTTCTGAAATTCTTTTTCTCCGGTATTTTTTGTGAAATTTATACTTAAATTGTTCCTGTAATGACCAGTGTAGATACACCCGGACTGATACTCCATACTCCCGTTTCTGCATCCTGTACAAAAGATGCCGCAGGTACAGTAACCTGACCGGCTACAGTTGCAAAGGCTCCTGTTGCTTCGTTATAGGTATAGCCTGCCGGACTGCTGAAGGCTGTTCCGTTAAAGGAAACAGCAAGATTACTGAGAATCGGATCAAACTGATCCGTTACAATCACACCGGTTGCCTCTTCTGCCGCAACATTACCTATATTCTGGATCAGGAAGGTATAGGTCAGCGTTCCGTTCTCTGTCACCGGAACCGGGCTCACTGATTTGGTGATCATCAATACAGGAGCACTTTCTGCCTGAATCGTTTCCTCCGCCTGAACAGCAGTAATACCATTTCCTGAAACCGTAACGGTATTCACAACGGAAGACTCTACAGAAAGCGGCGCATAGCGATTGACAGCTGCTTCATAGATCAGAGTGATATTTCCATTGGCCGGAATGGTAAGACCTGCTACCACAAGCGGAGGTCCTGCCGTAACAGCAGGTGTTGCCTGTACCACGCCATTCACATAGTACTTGGCTGTCCCGGCGATATAGGTAAGAGGCACCAGTGTATTCCCTCCAAAGGTATATGCTCCCAGATTGTCTGTTACAGTAATCCCCGTAAAGGGCACCGTGCCGGCATTTACTATACTGACAATATATGTCATACTGTCATTTTGTCCATAGGTATTCCTTACTGCAGTTTTGGTCACTGACAGTACCTCCAGAATTTCTCCTACTGCAATATTGGAATTGCTGACTGCATCTCCATAACGGATCTGCGCCTGATTCGTAAAACGTGCCATATAATATACTATCCTTTCTTTCGATCTGGTATAGTATATTATATGGCACGTTTTGTATTTGTTTCGGCAAATACCGTCGGTTTTCACCTATATCTTCCTTAATCCTCCAGCGGCTGCGGATCAGATACGCTTACCCTGTGATCGTACCATACACCCTTTTTCCCGATCAGCGCCAGATCAAATTCCTTATCCAGACTTGTTACCGGTACATCAAATCCGTAAACCTCTTCTGTGGTTCCATCACTGTAGGTAACAGTATCTGTCGTAGGCTCAAGAAGCTTTGCTCCGCTCTTCTTTGCATCCTCTGCCTTGCCTACAAAAAGATTTACGATATTCTTGGATGGCATGCTGACGTGAAGTGTCATTTCTCCATTCTCTACAGTAAGAAGGCCTCTTCCGTCATATGCTTCATTTGCATGGAACATACTGCTGTCTGTATTGAACTCAGCCATATAGTCGCCATCGGATACAGAGGCAGCAGAGGCCTTAGCCTCTGCTGTAACTACATCACCAAGTGAATCAATTGCTGCTTTGGTATGCTCTACATAGATCTGCTGAATTGCTTCAATCTCACCAAGACCTGCGATCTGTGTATCGATCTTTTCGAATGCTCCGGAAGCCTCAAACATGCTCTTCCAAGAATCATCATCATCGCCTGCCATATCATTATTGGCATGGTCACCGGCAACTACCATAAGAGGTCTTAATACCACCTTGGTATATCCGGCATTCTTTACACTCTCAATGACAGCTTCGCATGCTGTCTCTTCCGGTTCACCTTCTACGGTTCCGACAAATACATTATCATAGCCAAGATCTGCCATCTGAGCAGCCATCTGGCTGTAGCTTACCTTTGCAGTATGAGAAGTACCATGTCCCATGAATACAAAGGCTGTTCCATCTTCCTTTGCTGCTTCCAGAGAATCAAAGCCTGCTGTCTTAACTGCTTCTGCCGTAATGGCCTCAGCAACCTTTGCCTTGTCTTCATTTACTACAGATGCATCACTTCCAACCTCACCAAGAAGAGGCTCTGCGATCACAAGATTTTCAAACTTGTCTTTGTAATTCTCTGCAGCTTCTGTCAGTTCATCATATTCAGCACCATGCATTAAGTGAGTGGGCTGGATCACCAGATTCTTAACACCATTGTCTACTGCACGCTCAAGTGCCTGCTCCATATTATCAATCTTCTCACCATCTCTTGCCTGTACATGGTTGATAATGATCTGTGCTGTAAATGCTCTTCTGACTGACCAGTCAGGATAAGCTGCCTGCAATGCCTTTTCTACACCACCAATATCAGCTGCTCTGCTGTCATTAAAGGAAGTACCAAAGCTTACAACAAGAAGCTCATTCTCTCCGATGCCATCTTCATTCAGTGGATCGTCCTTGGATGCATCTCCGGTATCCCTTCCGAAATAATCAGGATCTGCATTTTCACCCTCTACCAGCTCCTTCTGCGCATCTGTCAGTGCATCCCAGCCAGCCTTTGCTGCCTCACACTGTGCATCTGTTTCATCGGTTCTCTCCTGGACATAGATCGCATCGATCAGTGCGGCTACCGCATCTGCTGCTGCCTGATCATCTACTTCCTCTGCCACGTCCGCTTCTTCTGCTGCAGGCTCTTCTGTCGCTGCCGCCTCCTCTGCCTGTGCACCTTCTGCTGTTTCGCTGCTGCTTCCGCATCCGGCAAAAAGAGAAATGCACATTGCCCCTGCCAGAAGCAGGGCTAATGTCTTCTTTTTCATACTCTTTCTCCTCCTGTATGATTTTTATTTTCATAGAAAATAATGGGATAAAAAATCCGTCAGGAAATCCTGACGGAGTCATTGTACGCAAATAAATCCATCTGCAGTTGTCTTCTGACAATACAGACAGCATCTGACAGTACGACCAATACCTCGTGATCCGGAATTTCTTCCTGTACCAATAACTGGCAGGTTTCCTGGCTCAAAGATCCTCATCCGGCCATCACCTTCCCAATGCTTTTCACATCAGTGGCAATCTTTCTCGATGACCGCACTCCCTTCTCACAGTGACGAGATCGCACAGGACTTACACCTGTTTCCCTTTTAACCCTCGTGAACCGGATCCTTCTGCAGTCATGCATCAGATCCATATGATATTCACGCCGGCACCAATTACCTTTCCTATGAAACTGGTATCTATACTATCATGCTGCCTGTATTTTTGCAACATTTCATCCAAATCCTCCACAAAAACTAAAAAATGTAGTAAAATGCAATCAGGAAATTTCCATCTGGAGGTAATATCATGCCTGTACTCTCAAATCATTATACATCGCGCAGACAAATGTCCGAATCCCTTGTGACCGCTGCCTTTCTTTCTGTATCCGGCGGTCTTCAGGATGCCTATACCTATATTTCACGCGGAAAGGTATTTGCCAATGCCCAGACAGGCAATATCGTCCTGCTAAGCCAGCATATCTGTGACGGGGATTTCCGCTCTGTTATGCACTACCTGGTTCCTCTTGTGTTCTTTGCCCTTGGCGTTGCAGCTGCAGAGCTGATCCGCCAGAAATACCAGCTTGTCAGACGTATCCACTGGCGGCAGCTGGTTTTGATCATAGAGATCCTTCTTCTGTTTCTTGTGGGATTCCTGCCTGAGGCATGGAACCTCATTGCAAATGCTATGGTATCCTTTGCCTGCGCTATGCAGGTACAGGCTTTTCGTAAGGTCAACAGCTATGCCTTTGCCAGCACTATGTGTATCGGAAATATCCGCAGCGGTATGGAATCCCTGTGCGCCTATCATAAGACTCATAACAGGAAGACCCTGTTCAAATCCTTCCACTATTTCGGTGTGATCCTTCTATTCGCCCTTGGCGCAGGACTTGGCAGCCGCTTTATCCTGTTATTTGGCATGAAGACAATCTGGGTATCCTGTCTTCTACTTCTTGTAAGCTTCTCTCTGATGTTCATCAGGGAAGAGATTGACGAACACCCTGAACTGAAGCAGGAAGAGCAGGCCATTCAGAATGATCTGCATGATATCCGTAAGGAAGCTGCTGAAATAGCCCATATCCTGGAGAACGATGACCCCAAATAATCGCATTTTCTTTATCTTGGAAAGGGATTTCCTCACAGGCTCGTAATACCTTCCAGAAAATCTGCCACAGACTCCTCTACATACGGTAGTAACAATGCAGAACGGTTGATAAGGAGATTGCTTTGGACGATAAAATAGAGCATGTGATGTATTATTTTAAAGCCCCTTTTTGCTGCTCGTGTTGTGCAATAGCCTGTCGGATTAAATACAGGACTTCTCCGTTAATGGATCGACCTTCATATTCTGCAAGGCTCTTTAATTCTTCATGCGTTTCAAAATCAATTCTTAATCCTAAATGTTTTTCTTTTTCCATAGAAAATAAGACTCCTATCAGAACTTAATATAAGTACATTTTAAGTTCTGAATGTGATATAATGTCAAAAAGTGGACTTGTTTTAAGTACATATAATTTGATGGGTGTTTATGTGTCTGCAATCTATAATGAGAAACACAATTATAAGGAGGCAGACAAAATGGAACGTTATGGGTATATCAGAGTATCTGCAAAAGATCAGAATCCGGAAAGGCAATTTCTTGCAATGCAGGAACAACATATTAAGAAAAAGAATATTTATCTGGATAAAATTTCAGTAAAAAGTTTTGTGCGGCCACAGTATTTGCAACTATTGAAACGGTTAAAGAAAGGTGACATCGTCATTATCAAAAGCATGGACCGGTTGGGGAGAAACTACGAAGAAATCCTGGAACAATGGCGGAAAATCACGAAAGAAATCGGAGCGGATATTCAGGTGATAGATATGCCCCTGTTGAATACGAACACAGCGCATGAAGATCTGACAGGGGTATTCATTGCAGATCTGGTGCTCCAGATCTTAGCATATGTGGCAGAAACGGAAAGGG
Organism: Suilimivivens sp.; assembly: GCF_037359455.1. NCBI lineage: Bacteria > Bacillati > Bacillota > Clostridia > Lachnospirales > Lachnospiraceae > Suilimivivens > Suilimivivens sp. The sequence continues at coordinate 1,231 of NZ_JAXXXI010000059.1, read as the reverse complement.
CATTTATCAGACAGAGACAGGCAGAGGGGATCGCAGCGGCTCAAAGGAGAGGAATCCAGTTCGGTTGTAAGAAAAAGAATGTGCCGGAGAATTTTGAAAAGTATGATCAACTGTGGTGTGAGGACAAGATATCTTTACGCAAAGCAGCGGCAGACTTACAGATGAGTTATTCTACTTTTTATCGAAGGTGTATGGATCTAAAAGAAGGAGAGAAAAATAAGGAAAATTCTTCCAAATTGTAGACTTTTTGAAACACCTTAGATATTGCAGTGGCTTTGTAGTATGCAAAGAAACTGGTGAGACAAACAAAAAGTAGACAATGAGGAAATATGAAAAGAACAGGCTTAAAGAAATATGAATATGCGGATGTGGAGCATTTTACTTCTAAAGCTGGATTGCGTTTTGGAAAATAATAAATAAAAGCTGGCACATTTTTCTCAAACTCGGAACAACAAGAAAGATACATATTGTAGATTACCCACAATTACAAAAAGGGAAAAATTATATTTTTGCCTGTAATCAGTTTTAAACGGACGGTATCAATGCGTTGTTTGCGCATGTTTGCTGATAACGCCAATCGTCTAAACCAATTAAATATGTTATAAGCAAGAGCGTGTACCTGAAGCCTGTTTGCATTTACGATTCTGGTATGACTGCTTACGGAATCAAAATCAAAACCGGATTTGCTTTCTTTGATGAAGTTTTCCATCAGCCCTCGCTTGCAGTAAAATTTGATAAGATACTCTGGTGAGGAATCCATGTTTGTGACAACAAAGGTGTACATGTAAACCATCTGGTTTTCCGGCTTTTCAACCTTGCATACCACACGTCGTTCGTAAGGCCATGACTTTGCTTTGTACATGAATTCACCATAAATTACCGCATAATCCACTTTGTTATTCCTGGTGATTTCATCAAGCTCATCCACAAGATAGGATGCTTTTCCACGTAGAATGCCATTCTCCTTCAGCCGGATCACATAGCTTGTGCCGTTTTCCTCGCACTGCTTATAAAGATCAGGCGTAGAAAAACCACTATCACCACGAAGCAGAATAGGGATTTCCGGATAGTCATGCAGATATTCATCCAGTACCGGCTGCAAAAAAATCAACTACTCCGGTGCAGGAATACTTTGTTCCATCACGCAGCTGGATCTTTATCAGATCCCCGGTCATTCCATCATAACAGACAAGTGGATGATAACCATTGCTCTGATAGTGAAAGTTAAAGG
>NZ_JAXXXI010000058.1:0-44463 GCF_037359455.1 Suilimivivens sp. | reverse complement strand
GGTGCTTTGGGACATTCTTTTCATTTTGGAATTGCAATTTGTGGAAACTCAAGCCACCCTTTAATCTGTTTTATCTGTTCTGCCCGTTCGGGATCTCTGTGATACTGTAGCTTGAATTGAATCGTCTCTACTACTTCTTTCCGTGCTTCATCATCTAACTGATAAAAGGAAGTCAGTAAATTATCCACATCCGGCATACTGTTTTTCCCGAAGAGATACATAAGCGGGTACATGGAATTTTTTAAATACGTTTTTACACGATTTTCGTCAAGAGCACCATTCAATCCGCTTGGTAATGTAGGATATATTTCTTCTTCTGTGATTGCACCGGAAAAGGGACTGGCAGAGCATATCTCATTTACGTCAATTTCTAATTCATTTGCCAGTCTAAGTGCAAAGTCAAATCGGATATTAGAATCCTTTTGAATAATAGAATAAAAGCTGAGCAGATACGCACAGATAATCGGTACCGTATCATGTGGAATCAGACGGTGGACAGGGCACTCGTCAGCGGTGTGCCGGAGAAACAGATTTTAGAAGTAAAACAGAATGAAATCGGACAGAAAGCAAAGGCTTCCATTCAGAAGTCGGGGAGAAATCCGGCACTGTTCAAAAGCCTGATTATGACGGCGATATATGCTTTGGAGCTACTGATTAGTAAGGTATTTAGAATGGCTTTGGAAAAGGCTGATAATGTGACGGAAGCGTTTGTAAAGTCAGAGCCGGAGCAGACGAAAGTTCGGGTAGTTAATGAGCCTGTGATGGCGAAAACGGAACTGATTCCGGAAATGCCAAAGAAGACCGAGCTTGTTTCCAAGTATCCAAGGCTTGCGGATATTTATAATAAGATGGAAAAGCAGAACAAAGTCATTTGTCAAAGGGATCAACAGCTTGCAAGTGTTGAGAAGGAGATTGCCGTAACAAAAGGGATTTTCAAGGGAAAACAGCGTAAGGAGTTGCAGGAGCAGGCAGAACAGTTAATGATACAGATAGCCAATATGAAACAGTATTTGTCAAGTATCGTGCAGAGTTATGGATATAAGAATGTGAAGGAGTTCTTGGTTAAATTTAAGGCTTCTAAAGCAGAATATACCTATTATCAGTCGGCGATTGCAAAGTGGGAACAGCAGGCCGGAAATAAGGCAGAACCGGACAGCTTAAAGGCAAGGATTCAAAGAAAGGCGCAGGAAGTAAAGGAACGAGAAAACAACAGACAGAGCCATCATTACAGGAGCGATAGAGGTGGCAGATAGGAAATTATATAATCATATTGACAGGCAAGACCACAAGCGGTAGTCTATAAATAAGACCACTGCTTGTGGTCTGTTGCGTTAAAGGAGGATACTTTATGGAAATTCAATTAGGTGTGATTGAGGCAAGATATGCAGATATGATTTGGGAGCATGAACCGGTTACTTCATCGGAACTGGTAAAGATGACGGCAGTGCAGTTTAACTGGAAGCGCACAACTGCACACAATGTTTTGAGAAGATTGATTGATAAGGGATTGTTTCAGAATGAAAACGGACTGGTAACAGCCGTAATATCCAGAGAGGAATTTTATGCCAGACAGAGCAGACAGTATATAGAAGACACCTTTGCGGGTTCTCTTCCGGCATTTATTGCAGCATTTACGCAGGATGCAAAACTGACACCGGAAGAAGCTGAGGCAATTCGTAAGATGATTGACCAGGCGGAGGAAAAGTGAGTATGGGAGATATTTTTTTAAAACTGCTGAATATGAGCATCACAGCCAGTTGGCTGATTTTAGCAGTATTATGCATTCGCCTTTTATTCAGGAAAATACCTAAGTGGATTACCTGTTTATTATGGGGTGTGGTAGCAATCCGACTGATATTTCCGCTTTCCATAGAAAGTGCATTTAGTCTGCAACTAAGTGCAGAGCCTATCAGAACCAGTACTATGGTAGAGGGAGAACTGATACCTTATGTACCGTCCGTAGACAGTAACATAGGTGTTGTAGAAAATACTGTAAATCCCTTATTGGCAGAAGCCTTTGCATATCAGGAAACAGAAAGTGTGGCTCCATTACAGATAGCGACAGAAATCGCAGGAAGTGTCTGGCTGTGCGGAATGGTAGTACTTCTTATTTTTGCACTGGTGAGTATGATAAAATTGCGCCTACGTGTAAGGGAAGCGGTGCGCTACAAAGAAAACATCTATATTTGTGATGCAGTAAAGTCCCCATTCATTTTGGGTATTATCAAGCCAAGGATTTATCTTTCCTCTGCTTTAAGTGAGGAAGAGATGGATTATATTATTGCACATGAAAGGGCGCACCTAAAAAGAAAAGATCATTTATGGAAGCCTTTTGGATACCTGCTTTTGTGTATCTATTGGTTCAATCCGTTGTGCTGGATTGCCTATATTATGCTGTGCAAGGATATTGAACTGGCTTGTGATGAAAAAGTAATTAAGGATATGAGTTTTGGGGATAAGAAGGAGTATTCCAGAGTATTGTTGTTTTGTGCAACGCAGAGACATCTGGTAATGGCGTGTCCCTTGGCGTTTGGAGAAGTGGGAGTAAAGGAAAGAGTGAAAACAGTATTGAATTATAAAAAGCCGACCTTTTGGATTACGATTGCCGCAATCGTGGTATGTGCTATTGTAGCAATTTGTTTTCTGACGAATCCTGCAAAAGAATATCAAATCAGAATCACGATTCCGGCAAGAAGCGAAACAGGCTTTTATTATTCTGATGAAGAAATATGTCCAAAGAGAAATACGTTGACAATTGCAAAAGGTGGACATCTTGGAGATACGGAAGTGATTCTTTTGCCGGTCGAAGTAAAAGAAGAAAATGCTTATGATGAACCTATTTATATTACAGCGGTCGCACCGGCAAAAATGGATGTAGAGAAAGGTGCGTGGTTTAAAATTGGTGTAAATATGCAGAATCCCACAGCAGAGGATATCGATGTTTATGTTATGGTTCGCGGTGTAGAGGTAAGAATTGCATCTAAAACAAAGGGTGATAATGATTCCAATGGAGAAAGTGCTGAAGAGCAGAATTCAGTAACACCTCAGAATTTGGAAGGACCACAAGAACCGGATGCGAATGAGGACGCAGTTTATGAAGAATTGAACCGGGTGGTTAGTACCATTGGTTTGGAGAATGCTTATCCATGGAATAATACAGTAGAGTTTAAACCGAATGCGGATGTTCTCATTAAAATGGCAAGTGATGGGTCAGGTCGGTTTGAAATCTATGGTATTATGAGTGAAAAATATGGAAGCTACGGGCTTTTGCTGAATGATTGGATAGGTGGAGAGCAGAATTGGAACTTCGCCCTTGTTCCCTGGTATTATTCAGGTGCTCCTTCTGATCAACCCATTTTAGAATCAGACGGAAAGGGAAGATACATCTTTGCATATGTGTATGATTACGATGATGTCCCATTGTGGCATGAGTGTGTTTTGGATTGCGGATATGATACCGGGCATATGCAGTTAATTCCTGAGAATGAATATCGTACCATGTTGTTGGAAGAAGAGCAGACAGCATTACCTTTTGAAAGTCAAGGAGAAAATGGTAATAATCCAGAAGAAAAACCTATAGCCCAAACTGCTATGGTAGATACTTCTAAAGTTTTCAGTATTGTAGTGACAAACGGGAATACGGGAGAACAGATAACACTTACTGCAGAAACTTCTGCATATAATGATTTAATCAAACTCTATTCGCAGTTGGATTTTACAGCAGAATGTGCAGAAAATGCAAGGGTTGGTTATCAATATAGCATGAAACTGCAGGATGCAGAGGAAAATAAATTGCAGTCGGTAACGCCCTATAAGGATGGTTTGACAGTTGACAGCTTTTTTTATCAGTACGGTCTTGCAGACAATGGGGCAGATGCTTCGTTAAGACTAATGGAGTATTTGGAGCACATTTTCTATCCGGAGAAAACATCAATGGCAATGTCTTTCAACGAAGCTCCGGTGAATACTTTGCCGGATGTGACTATGATAATGATCAAATATAAAAATTATGAGGGAGATATTGAAATTATTAATGGAAGTGACAGTGAACTTCAAACAGGTGAATGGTTTTGCATTCAGAAGTGGGAGGAGGGATCTTGGCATCGGGTAGATGAACTGATAGACGGAATATGGAAAGAGGTTGCCTATATTTAGGTCATATTTAGGGCACACTTCCGTGCCAGATATTTCAATATTAGAACTTGGTTTGGACAATCATACTGCTCTCGGCTTGCTTGCTACCTAATCGTACTGCTCGAAACACGAAAGATAAGCAAAAGCAGTAAAAATTAGTCAGAAAAGCATAAATAAAGCTTTTACTGCCTGAAACAGAAAAAGTAATTGTGAGGTGGTATAAATAGGGTGTTAAATAGAACAGGTACCCTGGGGATATCAAATATATACTGCCTATAAAGAGAGAAGGAGTAGATAAGCAGTAATAGTGTTAGAGCATATATATGTAGGGCAAGAATATTTACTGCCCCAGAAATAAATGAAGAATAAATAGCCGTATTCTTCTTGACAAGTAAATATGTCTTGAAAATGAACTTAAGGGTTTGCCAGGCGGAACGCTACGGTGTACAAGCAGTAATGGAACAGATCAATTTTTTATAAACGGGAAATATGCAAATAAAAAGCAGATGAATACAATACAGGGAATCATACAGAGAGAATATGATGAAAAATTGCAGGTGGCGCTAAAAAAGAGGCTGCAGATTTTACGTGAACTTGAGAAAAACTATAGTTCCAGAGAACTTGAAAAATGTTTTGAAAGCTTATGTAAGGCTCGTAAAAAGCATGTGAAACCGCTTTTCAAGACTGTGGAAGAGCAGATTGAGGAGTTTTTGAACGAAGAATAGTGACATGCAGACCTGATTTTACTGTTATAAATAAAAGGACAGGAAAAATGTTTCTTTATGAACATCTTGGGAAAATGGATGACGAGAATTATGTTGCTTCCAATATGCGTAAACTTGATTTATATGAAAAGAACGGATACTTACTGGGAGAGAGCCTGATTATTACACATGAAACGAGTACAGCTCCTTTAAATATCAAAGTTGTAGATTCCTATATCAAAACCTATTTTCTTTAATGATTCAAAGGACAAAGAATTCAGGACAGGAGAAATTGGCAAGGAAATTGACAATAAAAAGTGGTAAGAAAAATTGACGAGAGAAACCGGGCAGGATATTGAGCAGATACAGCAGAAATGATAATATAAAAAAGAGTTATGACAATTGGTAAGACGTAAGAAAGAAATAAATACATTCAAGTCTGTTTAAATATATTCGAATACACTCAAATATAAGCATGTAGGAGGTTACTATGGGCACAAAGTTAAACTGGGTAGTTCTTGGAACGGGAGTTATTGCAAACCAGATGGCACAGGCACTGCAGAAAATGGGAAAACCGTTATATGCGGTAGGCAACAGAACCTACGAAAAGGCAGTAGAGTTTGCAAAGAGGTATGGCATTCAGAAGGTGTACCCGCAGATCGCTGATATGTTTGAGGATGAGGCAGTGGATATCGTTTATATCACAAGCCCTCATAATACCCATTATGGATTTATGAAAAAAGCACTGGAGCATGGAAAGCATCTCCTGGTGGAGAAATCCATTACCCTGAACAGCGAAGAGCTGGATGAGATGATCGCCCTTGCCAGAGAAAAACATCTGATTCTGGCAGAGGCTATGACAATCTGGCATATGCCGATCTATAAAAAGCTTTGGGAGATTGTGGAAAGTGGTGAGCTTGGCAAAGTCCAGATGATCACTGTGAACTTTGGAAGCTTTAAGGAATATGATATGAAGAACCGTTTCTTCAATATGAATCTGGCAGGAGGTGCTCTTCTGGATATTGGTGTTTATGCCCTTTCTATCGTGAGGAGCTTTATGACAGAGAAGCCTGCTGATATCGTAAGCCAGTGGAAACCGTCTCCGGCAGGGTCGGATGAGCAGGCGGCGATCCTTCTGAAGAATAAAGACGGGCAGATGGCGACAGTTGCCCTTTCCCTGCATTCCAAGCAGCCCAAGCGTGCTATGATCAGCTGCGAAAAGGGATATATAGAAATCATGGAATACCCAAGAGCGGACAGGGCAAAGATCGTGGATGCAAGTACCGGTGAGAAGAAAGAAATCTCCTGTGGTAAGACCGAGGATGCACTTTTTTATGAAATGACAGATATGGAAAGAGCTGTTGAGAGTGGGGATGAAACAGAAATGTATCTGAACTATACAAAGGATGTAATGGATATTATGACAGGACTCAGAAGGGAATGGGGACTTAAGTATCCAGAGGAGATGTGATGAAGATACAGGAACAGTTATTTGCACTGCAGGATAAGGAATACAGGGATTTTCAGAGTAAACTGATTCCTGAAATTGACAGGGAAACGATCATAGGGGTAAGAATACCTACGATGAGAAAGCTGGCAAAGAGCTATGCAAAGGAGCAGGAGAGTAGAGAGTTTCTGCAGTGCCTGCCGCATACCTATTATGATGAAAACATACTGCACGCACTGTTGGTTTCGGATATAAACGATTATCAGGAATGTGTAGAGGCAGTAGACAGATTCCTGCCTTTTGTGGATAACTGGGCAGTCTGCGATATTTTTTCTCCAAGGGTATTTAGAAAGAACAGAGAAGATCTGATAGGCAGGATCAGAAAATGGTCCGCATCCAGGGAACCTTATACGTGCCGGTTTGGCATGAAAATGCTGATGACGCATTTCCTTGAGGGGGATTTCAGAGAGGAGTATCTGGAGATACCTGCCGCAGTCCACTCTGATGAGTATTATGTGAATATGATGACAGCCTGGTTTTTTGCAACAGCACTTGCCAGACAGTGGGAAAAAACAATTCCCTATATAGAGGAGAAAAGACTGGACCGGTGGGTTCAGAATAAGACAATACAGAAGGCAAGGGAAAGCTACCGGATTACAGATGAGCAAAAGGAGTATTTGAAAAAGTTTAAGATAAAATGTCAAAAGTGCAACGCTATATTGAAAAATGACGGTCAATATAGTATTCTTAAGAAGAAGTAAATCATGGGGGGTAAGAATCATGAAATCAATTAAAGCAAAAATTATTGCAGGCATTATCATATGCACATTGCTTTCTTCTGCTTCTATTGGATTTTTGAGTATCAAGGATATTTGTCAGACTTCCGATCAGGGTGCAGAAAAAGAAATGACACTGACATGCCTGAATGGACAAAGCGAGATCAATGCACAGATCGCCCAAATCGCCCAGTCAGTGGATACCTTAAGCAGCATTGCAATGGAAAGACTGGATTTTTCAAAATTTAAAGGAAATAATACATATGTAACACAATATACAGAATCTCTGATGAGTGATGTGGTTAAATTTGGAGAAAACACCAATGGTGCAATTTGCGTTTATGTACGGTATAATCCTGATTTCACAGCTCCTACATCAGGGATTTTTCTGACTAGAAACAGTACAGAGGAGCCATTTACCAGTTCAACACCAACGGATTTCACTATGTATGAGAAAACAGATCTGGAACATGTGGGCTGGTATTACATACCGGTGCAGAATGGTGCGCCGATCTGGATGGAGCCCTATCTGAATGGAAATGTTAATATTTATATGATTTCCTACGTGGTTCCACTATATGCTGACGGGGAGTCTGTAGGTATCATAGGTATGGATATTGATTTCTCCAAGATTACCGGAATGGCAGAAAGTGTAAAAGCGTTTGAAACAGGATATTCCTTCCTGTACAATGCGGATGGAAAGATCATGTATCATCCGGAGCTTGATAATGGGACAGGGCTGGACCAGCTCGGATTTACACAGGCAGATCAGGAATTCCTGTGTAATCCTGAAAATGCCGGTAAGATCATGGATTATACTTCCCAAAAAGAAAAAGAAAATATTGTTTTCTATGAGCTTAGTAATGGCATGTATCTGGCACTGACGGCACCGCGCGCAGAGATCACAGAAGGTGCTGTAAGCCTGTCAGCAGGTCTTAGTGGGATTGTACTGGTATGTCTGCTGCTCAGTATCGTACTTGGAGTGATCATAAGTATAAATATTGGCAAACCGATTTCGGGAATTACAGCAGTCATAAGGCAGACTGCGGATCTGAATTTTAAAAAGACTGAAAACGGAGAGAAGCTTACCAAAAGGAAGGATGAAACCGGCATGATGGCCTGTGCTGTCGGTGATATGAGAAAGGTATTCCGCAGCTTTGTGAGTGATATTACAGAAACTGAAACGGCTATCCTGACAGATATGGACAAGCTGAATGAGATTATGCAGACAAACAGTGAAATGGCAGAGGATAATTCAGCCACGACACAGGAAATGGCTGCCGGAATGGAAGAAACTACTGCAAGTACCTCGATGATCACAGAGAATATCAACGGGATTAAGCAGAGTACGGAGGAGATCAGAAGTCTGTCAAAAGAAGGAAAGGAAACCTCCGGAGAGGTAAAGGGAAGAGCAGACAGACTGCAGCGTACTACCGTGGATTCCAGCAACAAGGCAATGGAAATCTATCAGGAAATGAAAGGTAAGACGCAGGAAGCCATAGAAAGATCAAAGGCAGTGGAACAGATCAATAATCTGACTGATAATATCAGACAGATTTCCTCTCAGACAAATCTGCTTGCACTGAATGCAAACATTGAAGCAGCGCGTGCAGGTGAAGCGGGAAAAGGATTTGCAGTCGTGGCAACAGAGATTGGTAATCTTTCCAACCAGACCTTTGAAACAGTAAACGGTATCAATGAAATGGTGGAAGAGGTTAATGGTGCGGTTGAAAATATGACGGACTGCATTACGAGGATCATGGACTTCCTTGAGAACACAGTTGTGCTGGACTATAATTCCTTCAGACAGATTGGAGAAGAATATCAGACAGATGCCAATACCTTTGCGGAAGCAATGAGCAGGATCAATCAGGAAATTGCAGATCTGGATAGTAAAATAAGCGATATAGCAGAGTCTATTGAAAACGTCAGTGAAACGGTAAGCCAGTCTGCAGAGGGGGTAAATCAGATTGCAGAGAAATCTACAGAAGCAGCGTCCAAAACAGCAGAAGGATATGCACTGCTTAATGAGTGCAGGGAAAGTATCGGCCAGCTCCGCAAGATAATAGAAAAATTCCAGATGTAGAAACAAGATGGGAAAAACCGTATCTGAAAGAGTATTGTATTTTTATATTTTTCTTGACGGAAGATGAGGAAGAAATTAGAATAGAATCTATAGATGAAGCTAAGACAAAAGGAGCGATGACAAATGAAAAAAATTGAAAAAATGATAAAGGACAGGCCGATAGCGAAGAAGCTCAGTCTTATATTCCAATTTATATTGATTGCATATCTTATGCTGGCAGCAATTGGATTTGTTGGTATGATCCAGGCTAAGAATTATGTAGGAATGGCAATTATTGTCGTGATCGTGTTGGTAAGTATCTGGTTTAACAATGTGCGGTTACAGAGTATTCTGAGTAAAACACTGGTTGAACCGATCAAAAATCTGGTTGTGGCATCCGAGAAAATTTCTTCCGGTGATTTTGAAATAGGAGTTCCCTATGAGGCCGAGGATGAGCTGGGAGAACTGTCAGACAGCTTTGAAACAGCAGCAGGGGTTCTTGATAAGGTTGTTCTTGATCTGTATAGTATTGTCAGACAGTTTTCTGATGGAAATTTTGATGTACAAAGCTCCTGTCCGGATGCTTATGTAGGAAGGCTGCGTAGCGTTCTGGATGAACTGAATGCAATGGTTGATAAGGTAAGCTCTACGATGCACGGTATTCAGGATTCTGCTGAGCAGGTATCCGCAGGAAGTAACCAGCTTGCTGAGAGCGCACAGGATATTGCAGAGGGGGCTACAAACCAGGCGGCAGCGGTTGAAGAACTGGTAGCAACCGTTGATGAGGTAACCAATCAGGTATTAGAGAACACTAAATCTACTGATATTGTACATGATAAAGCTAAGCAGGTAGGGGTGGAGGCTGCTAACAGCCAGAAGAAGATGGACGAGCTTGTTGATGCTATGAAGAAGATCAACATCACTACCCAGAATATTGAAAAGATCATTGCTGATATTGAAAATATCGCATCTCAGACCAATCTCCTTTCCCTGAATGCTTCTATCGAGGCAGCACGTGCAGGAGAGGCAGGACGTGGATTTGCAGTAGTAGCTGACCAGATCAGACAGCTTGCAGAAGAAAGTGCAAATTCTGCAGTAGAATCGAAGAAACTGATTGAAGAGTCATTAAATGAGGTTGAGGTTGGTAATAAGGTTACCAAGGAAACCGGTGATGCCATGAAGGAAGTCATGAATGAGCTCGACAAGATCATTCAGGAGGTTGCCAATATCAGAACTGCATCTGACAGACAGGCTGTATCTGTTAAGGAGATCCGTAAGGGTGTAGAGGATATCAATGATGTTATCCAGTCTAATTCAGCAGCAGCTCAGGAAACTTCAGCAACCAGTGAAGAGCTTTCCGCATCAGCAGCTACCTTAAATGAACTGCTTGACAAGTTTAAGCTTCGTGCTTAATGAAAGATAAAATAAGATGGAGAGACCTGGAGAGATCCGGGTCTTTCTTTTTTTGTACACAAAATGAACTGGTTGATGTCCAGAAATGAAAAAAGCTTCAGCGACCTTGATATGGGTGGAAAGCATATCCGGAACAGAGAGAATTCTTTACGGCGGGAGAGGATAGATTCCACGAAAGAGAGAGTAGCTCTCCCAACTGTAGGTTGATTCTATGGTCAGCTGCCGTTATACTGACAGCAGAAGCAGAAAGAGAGGAAAAGCAGATGGATCAGAAAAAGATAGGAAACTTTATTGCAAAGCTGAGAAAAGAAAAGGGGATGACACAAAGGGAACTTGCAGACAGACTATGCGTCAGTGACAAGACGGTTTCTAAGTGGGAATGCGGCAACAGTCTGCCTGAGATCACGCTGCTTGGAACTCTCTGTGAAGCATTGGACAGTAATGTTAATGAATTATTGTCCGGAGAAAAAATTGTGGATACGGAGTATTCAAAGAAAGCGGAGGAAAATATGATGAATTTAATTGCAGACAGCAGGAAGAATGGAAAGGCAGAATTTATTTTTGGAATTATCCTGGCAGTTGTACTGATCATACTGCTTGGACTTGGTGTACAGAGCGTTGGGGGTGGAAGTGGAGTTAAAATTGGATATTATATCGATGTGCCAAGCCTCTTTTTTCTGGTACTTGGATGTCTTGCCTTTGGGATGATCGCAGTGGAAAAGACACTGATGGGATTTCTGAGGGTAGCAGAAGCGCTGGTGATCCCGTTTAGTGTCATGGAAACAATGATTCAGATGCTGTATGTCCTGCATCATGTGAATGAAATTACCAAGCTTGGACCAAATGTGGCTGTCGCACTGTGCTCGACTCTGTATGCATTGATTATTTATGTGGTCGTAAGACTGATCAGGTTCCGGAAGGAAAGACAAAAGGTATGCTAAGATTCACAAAACAGCGTAACAGAAGTGATAACGACTTTGCAAAACACGAAATGAGAAGCACAGATCTGCTTGATGAAAGAACTTCAATGACTTATAATTTTTGTTGAAGTTCTTTTTTGTATAGGAAAGTTGATTCAGGAAGATAATTTCTGATCTGTCATACAGAAAGGCAGAAGAGGTGAAGAATGATAACCATAGATTTAATTACGGGCTTTTTGGGATCTGGAAAAACAACCTTTATCAAAAAATATGCCAGGTACCTGATGGATCAGGGACTGAAGATAGGTATTCTGGAGAATGATTTTGGGGCAGTAAATGTAGACATGCTGCTTTTGCAGGAGCTTCTGGGAGAGCAGTGTGATCTGGAAATGGTGTCCGGCGGATGTGATAAAGACTGCCATATCAGAAGATTCAAGACTAAGCTGATCGCCATGGGAATGAGCGGCTATGACAGAGTGATCGTAGAACCGTCCGGCATTTTTGATGTGGATGAATTTTTTGATTCTTTAAGGGAGGATCCACTGGATCAGTGGTATGAGATCGGAAATGTGATCACGATCGTAGATGCCCTGTTAAATCTGCGGCTTTCCGAGGAGTCAGATTATCTGCTGGCTTCTGAGGTGGCTGATGCAGGAAAGGTTATCATAAGCCATGCAGATGAAGCTGATCCGGGGCAGATTGACGGAACGGTGCAGCATCTGAATCAGGCGCTTGCGAAGATCAAATGTAAAAGACAGCTGACAAATGAGGATGTCATTGCTGAAAATATGGAACAGCTTTCTGAAAAGGCACTGGATGCTGTTTTTCACTGCGGCTACCGGTTGGAAAGCTATTGCAAGCTGGATGCTGGGGATTACAGGGGATTTGATTCTGTTTACTTTATGAATGCAGAGATTTCAGAGGAAAAGCTGAAGGAAGCAGCAGTGAAGATCCTTTTGGATCCAGCCTGTGGCAACGTATTCCGTATTAAGGGATTTATTAGGAAAGGCAGTGGATGGCTGCAGCTGAATGCTACACGTAGCGTGGTCGAACTGAGGCCGATCGGAACCGGACAGGAGGTTCTTATTGTGATCGGTGAAAATCTGAAGGCGGAAGTTATCAGCGATATTCTTGGAGCGAAGCCTGCTGTATAGGAAGGTATAGGAAAAAGAAAGGAAAATACAGATGATTAAGATATTAGAGGCACTTCTGCCGGTTCTGCTGATGATGGGACTTGGTGCCTTCTGCAAGGCCAGAGGCTGGCTGAAGCAGGAAAGTATAAATGGATTGAAATTTCTTGCCACAAAGATTATTCTGCCGGTAGCAATTTTTCATGCACTGTCTACGGCAGATTATAGCAGCAGTATTTTTAAAATTGTACTGATCATGTTCTGCATGCTGCTTATCTCCTTTGGGGCAGGTTTTCTGGTTAAGGGGTTTGTAAAGCCGCCATACCGGAAGTATGTACCGTTTCTGGTCAGCGTGTATGAGGGCGGCATGATGGCATATCCGTTGTATACGAATCTGTGCGGTACAGAGAATCTGTCACAGATTGCAGTACTGGATATTGCAGGACTGTTGTTCGGGTTCAGCGTTTATATGAGTCTGCTCCGGGCAGTAGATGGCTCTGAAAAGATGGGAGTGCGTGACATATGTCTGGACGCTGTGAAGAATCCGGCATTTATTGCTACCGTACTTGGTATTTTGTGTGGGCTTACCGGCATAGTCAGAGAACTTCTGGAGAGCAGTGCCGGAGACCTGTACCTGATATGTGAGTCCATGATTACCAGTCCTCTGTCAGCCATTATCCTCCTGATTGTAGGATATGAGCTGAAACCGGACAGGGCACTTATGATCCCCTGTCTGAAAACACTGCTGCTGCGTATGGCTGTGCAGGCGGTGATGATTCTTGGAGTTCTGGCTGTAGTACACCGGTTCGCAGGAAGAAATCAGCTTCTTGATCTGGCAGTTCTGATCTATATGTCAGCACCGGCGACATTCAGTCTGCAGACTTTTGTGAAAACGGAGGAAGGGTCTACTTATATTGCAACGACCAATTCTCTGTACTGTTTCATCAGCATTGCTGTTTATGCCATAGCGGCATTTTTTGTGAGATAAACACAGGATGTGATTACCTGTGAGAGGGGTTAACTGACAGTGAAAAAGAAAGCACTGAAGGCAGCTTTTCCTTATGCGCTGTCTATTTGTATCGGATTTTTATTTCTGGGGATATCCTATGGATTTCTGAGTATTGCAGGCGGCACCATTCTTTATATGGTACTGGTGCAGACTGTTTTTCAATGAAAAGGAGAAGCTTTATATGAGTACAATGAACACATATACGGGGAAACAGTTTGATCCCATGCTAATGACAGAGGAGGATGTAAGTCTCCGGGACATTGCCCATGCCTTAAGCCTGCTTTGCCGGGGCGGCGGACAGGTGACCTACTTCTATTCGGTAGGACAGCACAGTGTGAACTGTGCCAGAGAGGCAAAGGCACGTGGATGGTCAGATAGACTGGTGCTTGCCTGCCTTCTGCATGATGCCAGTGAGGCTTACCTTTCTGATATTATCAGGCCGGTGAAGGAGCATCTGCAGGGATATCGTGAGATTGAATCGCAGATCATGCAGGTGATTTTTGAAAAATTTGGTCTTGGTGATCTGACAGCAGAAGAGAACCGGTGCTGGAAGCAGATTGATAATGAAATACTCAGTAACGAGATGCCGGCTATG
The DNA here is from genome assembly GCF_037359455.1 of Suilimivivens sp. Taxonomy (NCBI): domain Bacteria; kingdom Bacillati; phylum Bacillota; class Clostridia; order Lachnospirales; family Lachnospiraceae; genus Suilimivivens; species Suilimivivens sp. The sequence goes on along the minus strand of NZ_JAXXXI010000058.1, from coordinate 30,270 downwards.
CTAAATGGAAGGATGCCCATAGAAAAGGTAGCAATCTGCTCGGAGCCGGATCTTGCAGAGCATCCGTTTCGGGAAGTAGAGGAGGAATTTTACTCCATGGCAGAAGAATTGCTTTCTCTCAGGGAATAGAAAATGAAATTCTGATCCATAATATCATTGTAAAAACAGGTGAAGGAGTGGAATGCAATGATATTAAAGGAAAAAGAAAGAACAGCGATCGAAGATCTGCAGACACAGGAAAAAAGCTGTGTGGAAAAGTATGGAAAATATGCAAAGGAAGCCAAAGACCCGGAGCTGAAGAACCTCTTTTCCAGACTACAGAAGGAGGAGCAGAAGCATTATGATTCCCTTTCGCAGGTACTGAATGGCAGTGTACCGGACTGTGACTGCAATGACAGTCAGGGAAGGGATTACACACCCAAGGCGGCATATTCATCCATGAGCAGCAATGCTGACAAAGAGCATGATGCATTTCTGGCTACTGACTGTATTGGCACGGAGAAGCTGGTATCTGGAGAATATAATACAGATGTATTTGTCTTTGGAGAGAGCAAGATCCGAAAACTGCTGGCCGATATCCAGATCGAAGAGCAGAATCATGCGGAGATGCTGTTCAAATACAAGATGGCAAATGGAATGGCATAAAGAGAAAAACACTTCTGCAAAAAGAAGAGGGCTGTCAGATGGGTAAATTTACCTGGACGACAGCCCTGTTTTATACCTGCTTTTACGTCATTTCTTCCGTTTTTTGTTCCTAATTTATTGTTGGTTTGATGATAATATTGTTATTATATTACGGTTTACAGGCTGAAACATGTCTGATATAATGCTAATTAAGGAAAGTCAGAGAGCAAAGGTGGCACCCTCTAATATGGAGGGGCTAATCCCTCCAGACGAAAGAAAGGAGGGCGATGCCAATGGTTACATATTCAGAGCTTATAGAGTTCAGTATGTTCATTGTTACCCTTATTGGATTGTGTTATGCAATCTTCAAAGGTAGAAAATAGCCGCCAACTACTCGCACTAGTTGACGGCTTGGTATAAAAGCTAAACTATAGAGGGTAGGCCGCTTCTCTGGCTTTTTCCTCTACTCAAGGATAGCATATAAATCAGCAAAAAGCAAGAATAGTTCAGCCTGTTCTGATACCATCCGGCCTTAAATCAGCTTTACATAAACAGCGGTTCCACCGTCTACAGAAACACCACCTTTTTCAAGGACAGCATTGCCGCCAACCGTAGTCAGGATCTCGCCGGCAGTGTCAGGAACAAAGGCAGGCTTCCCGGCAGGATTGATGATCACAAGGATGGTTTCTTCCCCGCAGCTTCTCTGGTAAACCATAGGATAGTCATCCTTCAGGAATGTAACGGCAGCCTTGCTCTGCAGTGCAGGATGCGCCATACGAAGAGCGATCAGATGTTTTACGGTGCTGCGGAGGGAAGAGGTGTCGTTCATCTGGCTTTCCGCATCCGGACGGTCTTTGCTTTCATCCTGCTTAATATAAAGCTTTTCTGCTGCGGCAGTGGAGAAACCGGCATTGGTCATCTTATTCCACTGCATGGGGGAACGGGAACCGGTACGCTCATAGCCGCCTTCAACAGAAGTCAGCCCTTCCACATAACGCATACCGATCTCATCACCATAGTAAATAAAAGGTGCGCCCGGCATGGAAAGGAGGAACGCAAAGGCAACCTTCATTTCTTCCGGCTCCAGCCGTCTTGCCATTCTATCCATATCATGATTACCGGAAGGAATACAGATCAGTCCTTTTCCATTTGTCTTTTCATAGTTACCCTGATAGGTTTTAATAAACTCTCTGGCACTGCCAAGTCCCCTTCTTGAAAAATAAGGCTCCTCACAGCGGAAAAGATCATTGTAATGGGAAGGACCAAAGTGAAGCAGAAAGTCCATGTGGAAGCCGCCGATCAGGCTCTTGTCAGGTTCGCCCCATTCGCTGACCATGGCAGCCATAGGAAATTCTTCATTTAAAAAGGTACGGATATCCTGCCAGAGTGCAATCGTACCCTTGCCGTCTTCATCATTTTTGACAAGGGAGCCGGCCATATCCACACGGAAGCCGTCACAGCCCATGGAAAGCCAGAAACGCATGATATTTTTCAGCTCTTCCCGGGTGGAAAGAGGACCCTCATCATTCATGGACTGCTGCCATTTTTTATCCGGATCCGGCTTGTAGAAGCCGTAGTTCAGGGCAGGCTGATGGGAGAAGAAGTTGACGATACAGGAACCGTCACGGGGAGAAATGCCACGGATACAGCCCATATTGTCAGGGGATTCCCAGACGCTGTCTGTCCATACATAGCGGTCTGTATAGGCATTCTTTTCTGCCTTCATGGATTCCTGAAACCATTTGCAGGTAACAGCGGTATGGCCGGGAACCAGATCCAGGATTACATGCATATCACGCTTATGAGCCTCGGCGAACAGATTTGCCAGATCTTCATTGGTACCATAACGGGGTGCTACGGTATAATAATCCTCTACATCATAACCAGCATCGCCAAAAGGGGACTGGAAGCAGGGATTCAGCCAGATGGCAGTACATCCAAGTTCTTTGATATAATCCAGCTTACTGATGATACCGTTGATATCACCGATACCATCGGCATTGGTATCGCAGAAAGACTGGGGATAGATTTCATAAAAAACAGCATTGTCAAGCCATGCGGGCTGTTTTACAGTTGTGCTCATGAGAGATTCCTCCTTAAAAATAGTGTTTCCGTTTTTGCGGAAATGTGTTTCGACCGAAGATGAAAAAGAAGTTGTTTCTTCTTCCTTATAACGATACAATACTATTAGAAAAGGAATCATTCAACTGAAATTCTACGAAAAACTGGTATGATTCTACTGCGGATATCCAAAAGAAGATTCCATCACATTGCAGAACAAACAAAAGCAGGATGACAGAAAGCAGATATGGAAAAAGAGAAGAGAGTACACAGTTCAATATTGATCCCCTACAGTTATTACTCCAGCCGGATCCCTGATTACTTCCCCTTTGTGCCCCTGCACTGGCACAGGGAATGGGAGCTGAATGTGATCACAGAAGGAAATGGTGTGGTACGTCTTGGGGAAAAGAAAACAGAGGCAAAGGCTGGTGATATCGTGCTGATCCAGCCAGAATTGTTGCATGCCATTACCACTGATGACAGACTGTTCTATGACACCGTAGTGTTTAGTAGTGATATGTTCGGAAACGGGGAGGACCGGAGTTACCGAAAGATGGTGCATCCTCTTTGCCTTGGCAGGGCCTGCCTGCAGATCGCTGAGGAGAAAAATGTGTGTTACAAGGAAATCAGAGAATGTGCAGATACAGTGATCCGCTGTGCAAGAGAGAACAGTGCGGAGGCAGATCTTCTGATGAAAGGAGAACTTCTGCGGCTTTTATGGTTCTTTTATGAAGGTGACCTGGTGTCCGGAAACAGGGAGCCTGTGCAGAACGTGGAGATCAAGGCGGCCATTGATTATATGTCGATCCACTATGCTGAAAATATTACCATTGCAGATCTGGCAGGGCAGGTGAATTTAAGCCAGAGCTACTTTATGCAGAAATTCCGGGAGATGGCCGGAATGGGAGCGGCAGAGTACCTGAACAGACTGCGGATCCAAAAGGCCTGCGAAGAGATTCTTTCCGGAAGCAGCATCTCCGGGGCAGCTTTCGACTGCGGATTCCGGAATCTTTCCAATTTCAACAGACAGTTCCGCATGATGGTAGGGTGTACCCCGAGGGAATACAGGGGAAGAAACCAATGTCCGCCTGCAGAAATTGCAGGAAGAGGTATCTTTCAAGCAGGGGATATGCTATGATAGGAAAGACAGGTAACTGGATGAGGAGGAACGAATATGAAAGCATTGAGCAGCAGAACAGCAGATTTTACAGATTCCGTTATCAGACGTATGACCCGGGTTTCCAATCAGTATGGTGCCGTGAATCTTTCACAGGGATTTCCTGATTTTGATCCCCCAAGAGAGATTACAGACCGTCTTTCTGAGGTGGCAAAAAGCGGTCCTCATCAGTATGCACTGACCTGGGGAGCACAGAATTTCAGAGAGGCTCTTGTCAGAAAGCAGGAGCATTTTTCCGGCATGAAGTTTGATCCGGATAAAGAGGTCGTGGTGACCTGTGGCAGTACGGAAGCCATGATGGCGTCCATGATGAGTGTATGCAATCCGGGAGACAAAGTAGTGATCTTTTCTCCTTTTTATGAAAATTATGGCGCTGACACCATTTTAAGTGGTGCGGAGCCGGTTTATGTACCGTTAAAGCCGCCCACGTTCTGCTTTGATGCGGATGAACTGGAAGCGGCCATGAAGCAGGATGGCGTGAAAGCACTGATCCTCTGTAATCCTTCCAATCCCTGTGGTAAAGTATTTACAAGGGATGAGCTCCTGGTGATCGCTGATCTGGCGAAGAAATACGATCTTTATGTGATCACTGATGAAGTTTATGAGCACATTTTATATAAGCCTCACGTACATACTTATATGGCATCTCTGCCGGGCATGAGAGAACGCACGATCATGTGCAATTCCCTGTCAAAGACCTATTCCATTACCGGCTGGCGTCTTGGCTATGTGATTGCTCCGCCGGAAATCGCAGACCGTGTGAAAAAGGTGCACGATTTCCTGACAGTAGGTGCGGCAGCTCCGCTGATGGAGGCAGCTGTGGTCGGCCTGAACTTCGGAGATGACTATTATCAGCAGCTACAGGCACATTATACGCATATGAAGGAGCTGTTTGTGGGAGGACTTAAGGATATCGGACTTACCTTCACAGAGCCCCAGGGCGCTTACTATGTACTGATGGATATCAGTGAATTTGGATATGACAGTGATCTGGTATTCTGCGAGGAACTGGCAGAGAAGGTTGGCGTTGGCGCTGTGCCGGGCTCCAGCTTTTTCAGGGAGGATGTAAACCATCTGATCCGTTTCCACTTTGCAAAGCAGGATGAGACTCTTAAGAAGGCTCTTGACAGACTTGCCGATATTCGTACAAAGATGAAAAAATAAAGGACGGGAATACCGATGAAATATAAAATACTGGTAGCAGAGGATGATACAGATATTGCAGATTTTATCAAGCTTTATCTGGAAAATGAAGGCTATGAGGTGATTCCTTCGGCAGATGGGATGACAGCTTATGAGAAACTGAAGGAAAGCAGGGCAGATCTGGCAGTTGTTGACATCATGATGCCAAAGTTAAACGGCTATGATCTGATCCGGCGGATCCGGGAGGACAGTAATATTCCCATTATCATTTTGTCTGCGAAAAATCTGGACAGTGACAAGATCCTCGGTCTTGATCTCGGTGCAGATGATTATCTGACAAAGCCCTTCAATCCTCTGGAGCTGATTGCCAGGATCCGGTCCAATATCAGAAGATATTACAGTCTTGGCAGCCAGGCAGAGGCTGAGGCGAAAGAGAGCAGACAGATCCGTGTAGGTGATCTTGTACTGGATGAGGATTCCGTTACTCTGAAAAAGGGTGATCAGGTGATCACCATCACGCCTACAGAATATAAGATGCTTTCTCTGTTTATGAAGTCTCCCGGTAAGGTGTTTACCAAGATGCAGATCTATCAGGCAGTTAACGGAGAGTGCTATGTCAATGATGACAATACGCTGATGGTGCATATTTCCAATCTGAGGGACAAGATCGAGGATAATCCGAGGGAACCCAGATATATCAAAAACATAAGAGGTATCGGTTACAAAATTGAAAAGCTATAAGAAGAAAGAAAAAAGTCTGTATACCCTGCTGATCAAAAACTATGTGATTTTTGCTGCCGTCCTGCTTCTGGCAGTTCAGATCCTTGGGCTGCTGGAAGAGCTTATGGATCAGAAGATCGCACGGCTGCCCAGAATCGATCACCCCGTCGGAGAGCAGGAAAAGCTGGCAGATGAAGACTATGGAGCCCTTTCCATGAAAGCTTTGCTTGGAACGGAAGGCTATTTTGATATATATACAGCAGCGGGAGAAAGGTTATACACAGACTATGATGCTTTTGGGAGCAGCTATACACTGAAGGAGATCAGTCTGATCCCGGAGTGCAATACACATGTCAGCTATGAAACAAAGAATTATGAAATGGAGGATGGCAGCAGGCAGATCCTGGTGATAGAAAGTAAAAGAGAAGAGACTACCGGATATCAGGAGAACATTGCCTATTATCTGTTTGATGGAGAATTGAGGCTTCTGGAAAGCAGTGTCTCATTTCCGTATAAGCAGATCACGGAGCGGGAGCTGCGTCTTTTCACAGCTGCAACAGATAACGGATACAGTACCTATAAATATTCCTACAGAACAGGAAATGGGGAAGACAGGATCCTTCTCATGCATGTGAAAGGAATGGACAGGCAGAGGGTTAAAAGACTGATGGTATTCAAACAGATCTTTATTCCTGCTTATGTGTTGATCCTGATAGGAGCTACGCTGTTCTTCGCATTATGGATGCACAGGCGTGTAAGGGAGCCTCTTTTTATCCTGAAAAACGGGATCCAGGATTTTGCTGATGGCAAAAGGGATACCGTCCTTTCTTATCAGGGTCCCAGGGAATTTGAGGATATTTTCAGCAGCTTTAACCGGATGGCGGTGCAGCTAAAGGAAAGTGAAAGTGCCAAAGAATATCTGATCATGGAAAAGCAGCGCATGCTGGCAGATATTTCCCATGATCTGAAAACACCGATCACGGTGATTCAGGGATATGCCAAAGCAGTGGCAGATGGCCTGACGGATGAGGAGATGCAGAAGCAGTATCTGAATACAATTGTTAAAAAGGCTGAGAGCCTGACAGATATGATCAATACCTTTCACGATTACAGTAAGCTGGAGCATCCGGAATTTTGTCTGGTAAGGGAAACACAGGATCTGGCTGAGTATCTGCGGGAATATCTGGCGGAGAAATATGATGAGATCGATCTGGGCGGATTTAACCTTGAGGTGGAGATCCCTGAAGAAACGGTATCCTACAGCTTTGACCGAGTACAGATGAAGCGGGTATTTGATAATATCATTTCCAATTCCCTGCGTCACAATCCGCCTGGAACTGTTATTTATGTAACACTGCAGCAGTCAGATAAGGCGGTCCGTATAGAGATCGGAGACAGTGGCGTTGGCATTCCGCTGGAACTGCAGGATACACTTTTTGATCCTTTTATTGTCGGGGATGAATCACGGAATACAAGACAGGGTTCAGGGCTTGGACTAGCCGTGGCACATAAGATCATAGAGCTTCACGGAGGAGCTCTTTTCCTTGAAAAAGGGGAGCAGCATGGCAATGGCATCAGCACACTGTTTGTGATACGGCTGCTTAAATAAAAAAAGGCATAATGGAAATCAGAGCTTCTGATCCATTATGCCTTTTTAGCGCGAAATGGTTATTCAGCCTTATATCTGTCGGCCTGCTCTGCAATCAGGGCATGGTCATCAAAGTAATTGATCTTCATGGACTTTTTGACATCATCAAGAGTCTTGGCGGCAACTTCTTCAGCTTCCATGCTTCCCTTGTGCAGAATCTCGTAAATATCAGGGATACGCTGTTCCCATTCCTTACGGCTTGTTCGGATAGGGGAGAGCTGCTCCTGAAGGACGTTGTTCAGGAATTTCTTAACCTTCACATCACCAAGACCGCCTCTTGTATAGTGATCCTTTAATTCCTGAAGGCAGCTGTACTCAGGCAGATATTCAGCAAACATATCATCCTTACAGAAGGCGTCCAGATATATGAAGACAGGATTGCCCTCTACCTGGCCGGGATCAGATACCTGTAAGTGGTTAGGGTCTGTAAACATGCTCATAACCTTCTTACGAACCTCTTCTTCAGGATCGGAAAGGTAAATGCAGTTATTCAGGGATTTACTCATCTTGGCCTTTCCATCGGTACCTGGCAGACGAAGGCATGCCTTGTTGTCAGGAAGCAGGATATCAGGCTCTACCAGAGTGTCACCGTAAACGGAATTGAACTTTCTTACAATCTCCTTGGTCTGCTCCAGCATGGGAAGCTGATCTTCACCGACCGGAACGGTAGTTGCCTTGAAGGCTGTGATATCAGCAGCCTGGCTGATCGGGTAGGTAAAGAATCCAACCGGTATGCTGGCTTCAAAGTTTCGCATCTGGATTTCAGATTTAACGGTAGGGTTACGCTGCAGTCTGGAAACAGTAACCAGATTCATATAGTAAAAAGTAAGTTCAGTCAGTTCTGGGATCTGTGACTGGATCAGAAGCGTGGATTTCTCAGGATCAAGACCACAGGAAAGGTAGTCAAGAGCCACCTCAATGATATTCTGGCGGACCTTCTCCGGATTTTCTGCGTTGTCTGTCAGTGCCTGTGCATCTGCGATCATAATAAAGATTTTATCGAATTCACCGGAATTCTGAAGCTCCACTCTTCTGCGGAGGGAACCGACATAGTGACCCACATGAAGTCTTCCGGTAGGTCTGTCACCGGTCAGTATGATTTTTGACATAATTTTGTTCCTCGTTTCTTCTGTGTACGGCAGGAAACCGTCCTTTTCATTATACACTATTGTGAAGCATTTTCCATATAGATTTCAAAAATAAATTCATGTACAATGAAAACAGGGAAAAGGATCTGGAATATGATCAACGGGAATAGAAGGTAGACACAGTGATGGGGAATGACAGGAAAATGAACTGGAAGAAGACGGGCAGAAGAATCAGAGAGGATGCGAAATGGGCATTTCTTACGGGAATTGTCTTTTTCGTTTATTATGAAATCGTACATTATTTTTATGGGGCATTCTGTCCTATGCTGGTGACCACAGGATTTCCCTGTGCGGGCTGTGGACTGACAAGAGCCTTTCTATATCTTGGAAGCGGACAGCTTGAAAGAGCCATGTATATGAATCCCATGGCTCTGCTTGTCATTGTCTTTGCCCTGTACTGCGGATATTACCGATATATCCGTCTGACCGCAGTAAAGCATTTTTCACTGGCGCTTGGATTGCTGATCACTGTCATGCTGGTATTTTACGGTGTCCGGATGTATTTGTATTTCCCGGACAGGGTTCCATATGTCTATACAAGGAGAAATGTGCTGGCAGAGCGCTTCCCCGGCTATCAGCAGCTGGTGGATCAGCTGTTGAACCGGATCCGTGAGAGCAGGTTATCATAATTTGCCGGAAAGCAGGCAGTTTTCTGGTACATATCCTACAGGGAAGACCATCTTCCTGATGCACCACAGGGCAGCACCAGTCCGTTTGCAGAAACCGGAAGACCGATCTCAGAGGACACCACATGGCCGCCTCTCCTTCTGGCAACAGCCGTATTCAGCATATAAGTCAAAACAGCGGGCTGCAGACCTGTTGTGTAAGAGTTGACAAGGAAGAACAGCGGTTTGTCAGAAAGGAGCTTTTCTGTCAGCTCGATAAAGGGATAAATGCTGTCTTCAATTTTCCAGATCTCTCCTTTTGGACCTCTTCCATAAGAGGGAGGATCCATGATGATACCATCGTAGGTATTGCCTCTTCGGAGCTCCCGTTCCACAAACTTCACACAGTCATCCACCAGATAGCGGATGGGGGCATTGGCAAGACCGGAGGCTGCTGCATTTTCTTTTGCCCAGGCTACCATTCCCTTGGAAGCATCCACATGGGTAACACTGGCACCGGCCTTAGCAGCAGATATGGTAGCACCGCCGGTGTAGGCAAACAGGTTCAGCACCTTGACAGGACGGCCAGCCTTCTGTATCAGGTCAGAGAACCAGTCCCAGTTCACAGCCTGTTCCGGGAAAAGACCGGTATGCTTGAAGCTGAAGGGCTTTAAATGAAAGGTCAGTGAATGATAATGAATGCTCCATTCCTGCGGAAGGTCAAAAAACTCCCATTCTCCACCGCCTTTGCTGCTTCTGTGGTAGTGGCCATTTAAATGCTTCCATTCTTTCCGTTCTTTTTTTGTATTCCAGATGACCTGCGGATCCGGGCGGAGGAGGATGTATCTTCCCCAACGCTCCAGCTTTTCTCCACAGGAGGTATCAAGTACTTCGTAATCTTTCCAGTTATCTGCGATCCACATAATCCATTTCTCCCAAACGGCCGGTAAGGCCGGTATTCTTCTATATAGATGATAGTGAAAGCAGAAGGAAAAAGCAAGCAAATACTGAAATTCCCATGTAAGGACGGGGAAAAGTGTGGTACACTGACAAAAGGAAATATGTCATTGGCAAAGGGAAGCATATATGGAAAATAAAGCAGGCAGACGGTGCGCAGGCTGCAGGAAGGAAAGCTGCAATGGCTGCAGTCTTTTTAACAGAATACAGAATCCGAAGGATCGGGAGGTGATCTTCCCGGAAGACTTTGTACCGGATCCCCGGCAGGGCTTTGGGATCGCTTTTGACGTGGGAACGACCACACTGGCAGCACTTCTCTTTGATCTTACAGACGGTCATCAGCTTGGGGCACTGACCGGTGTGAATCCGGGACGGTTTGCCGGAGCAGATGTGATCAGCCGGATCACCTATGCGGCAGGATCAGAGGAAAATGCCAAAAGGCTGCAAGGCACTCTGATCCGCAGGTTGGATGAAATGGCCGAGGCACTTGCAGATGGAAAAGAAATAAGCAGAGTTACAGTGGCAGGCAATACGGCTATGTGTGAGAGTCTTCTTGGAATCTCCGTTGAGGGCCTCTGCAGGGCACCCTTTCATAAGGACTATCAGGGCTGCTGCAGCAAAAAAGGAGAGGAGCTTGGATTTTCCTTTTTAAAGGCTGCAGAGATATTAGTACTGCCTTCTATAGATGGTTATGTCGGGGCAGATGCTCTTTCTGTGTATACATGGGTGAAAGCCATGGATGGGAGAAAAAAGATATTGGCAGTGGATATTGGAACCAACGGAGAGGTTCTGCTGTTTGGGGAAGACAGGGATTTTGCCTGCTCAGCGGCAGCAGGACCGGCACTGGAGGGAGCTGCGGTCCTGCAGGGAATGGGGGCTGTAGAAGGTGCGATCCGGAAGGTAGCTCTGACGGGAAGGTTTCCCATGCAGGATCTGGCATGTCAGGTGATCGGAGGAGGGGAAGCGAAGGGAATCTGTGGTTCCGGTCTTATCAGTGCCCTTTCTCAGCTTGTCCGGATCGGGGTGATTGATGAAAGCGGATATATCAGAAATGCAAAGGAGCTGCGAAGGATGGGAGTTCCCGTAAGGATCTGCCAGAGAGTCAGAGAAGATGGAGAAGCAGGTGAGAGAAGGATCCTGCTTTCGGGAGAAGTGCTTCAAAAGCCTGTTTTTCTTACAGCCTCAGATATCAGGCAGCTTCAGCTCGCCAAGGGAGCTATCCGGGCAGGGATCGAAACCCTGCTTCAAAAGGCCAAGATCCCGGCTAAGGAGCTTTGGCGGATCTATCTGACCGGTTCCTTTGGAAACAGTCTTTCAGCGGAAGATGTGACGGGAATAGGACTTCTGCCGGAAATAGAGAAGGAGAAGATCACCAGTGTCAGCAGCTGTGCCGGCATGGGGGCAGCCATGGCGCTTCTTTCCGGTCAGGTGCAAAGAAAGATGGAAGAGGATGCGGAAAAGATCTGTCATGTGGAGCTTGCCGGCGAACCGGATTTCCAGGAAAGATTTCTGAAGGAGATGAATTTTCCCGGCAATGAGGTTCACTGAATTTCCACCGGATTTTCAGGCAGAGATTGACGAAGCTTTAACGCGGGAGTATGATAAAGCGTGGTGCAGTGCAGACCTGAGGACAGGTTGAAAACAGAGAAAAGAGGATGGAAGAGTGGACAGAAGCTTTTTGAAGGATAAAAAAAGAATTGTTGTGAAGATTGGTACTTCCACGATCACGCATACCAGTACCGGAAATTTAAATCTTGGCAAGCTGGAAAGACTGGTGCGGATGCTGACTGATATCAGGAACCAGGATAAGGAAGTGGTAGTGGTTTCCTCCGGAGCCATCGGCGCAGGAAGAAAAGCACTGGGAATCAAGGAAAGACCGAAGACTCTTTCTGTAAAGCAGGCATGTGCTGCAGTAGGACAGGCAAGACTGATGATGATCTATCAGAAGCTGTTTGCGGAATATAACCAGACCATTGCGCAGATCCTGATCACCAAGAGGATCATGCTCAATGAGATCAGCAAAGCCAATGCGGAGAACACCTTTGCTGAGCTTCTTCGTATGGAGGTTATTCCTATTGTAAATGAAAATGACCCGATTTCTACAGATCAGATCCAGGAAGAAAATTTTGGTGATAATGATACGCTTTCTGCTAATGTGGCTGAGCTTGTAAAGGCGGATCTGCTGATCCTGCTGTCAGATATTAATGGGCTGTATACGGATGATCCAAGAACCAATAAGAACGCAAAGCTGATTCCATATGTAGACCATATTGATGCTGCACTGGAAAGCATGGCCAAGGGGGCAGACAGTAATTATGGAACCGGCGGCATGACGACCAAGATCGCAGCTGCCAAGATTGCTGCAGAAGCAGGCGTTGACATGGTGATCGCCAACGGTGAGCATCTGAGCAATATCAGCAGGATCTTAAATGGTGAAGAGATAGGAACTCTATTCAAGGCTATGTAGGAAGAGACCGCTTCGGAGCTTTGGCTCAAACCAGGTGGATTTGGGCGGCATCAGAAGACCGGCATCCGCTACCTGGAACAGCTCCTGCATGGAAGTGGGATACATGGAAAAGGCAATTTCCATATCAGAGGAAGCCCTTTTTTCCAGCTCCTGTAAGCCACGGATACCCCCAACAAAATCAATGCGTTTGTCTGTCCTGGGATCTCCGATCCCAAGGATCGGTGCAAGAAGATGATCCTGCAGAATAGAAACATCCAGCCCTTTGATCGGATCCTCCGAGAGAAGGGCTTTTTTTGCGGTCAGCAGATACCAGCTTCCATGCAGATACATACCGAAGGTGCCTTTTTCTTTGGGAGATACGGCGTTCTTCTCCATATCGCAAATGGAAAAGCCGGCATCATGGACAGCCTGCAGGAATTCTTCATCAGTATGGCTGTTCAGATCCTTTACTACACGGTTATAAGGCAGGATCTTAAGCTGATCATCCGGGAAAAGAACAGAAAGGAAACGGTTGAATTCTTCCTGCCCGGTGTAGCTTTTCTTTTCTTCCCTGCGCTTTAATCCAACCTTGACAGCAGAGGCACAGCGGTGATGCCCATCAGCAATATAGGTACAGGGCAGCTCCTTAAATAAGGAAGAAAGGGCTTCTGTAACAGCAGGAGAAGCAGCTTTCCATGCCCGGTGTCCGATCCCGTCAGGGGAAACAAAATCATAAAGAGGGGCATCCTTTTTGCACAGGTCTACGATCTCGTTGATCTCTGCTTTGGATCTGTACGCCAGAAAGATAGGACCGGTATGGGTATTGGTCGTATCTACATGACGGATCCGGTCAATCTCCTTTTCTTCCCTGGTGTTTTCATGCTTCCTGATCGTTCCGGCCAGATAATCGTCAATGGAAGAGCAGCCAACGATACCGGTCTGGCTGCGTCCGTCCATGGTCAGCTCATAAATATAGAAGCAGGGCGTTTCGTCCTTTATAAAATGACCATCCTTAATTTGGGAATCCAGAAGCTCTCTGGCTTTTTGGTATACCCGGTCATCGTAGGTATCAATATCAGCAGCGAGCATGGTCTCTGCCCTGTCGATGGCAAGGAAAGAAAGAGGTTCCCTTCTGACCTCCTCAAGGGCTTCGTTTCTGTTATATACATCATAGGGAAGGGCGGCAATCCGGTCTGCAAGAGCAGGATCCGGTCTGATTCCCTTAAAGGGGGTAACTGATGGCATATAGATTCTCCTTTTTCTTCCGGTTAATTTTTAACTATTATATAATGGGTCCGAAAGAAAAACAAGCAACGGAAGGTTATACTTGACGCATGCCGTCAATTCGTTTATATTTGTATACATGTATATTGCATAAATATACGGGCAAAAGACAACAGATTATGAGGAGGACATTATGACAGGAAATTCACTTGGATTTGTCATTCTGGCATTTGTACTGTATCTTCTGATGATGGTCATCATCGGCGCATTATATGCGAAGAAGAATAGTACCACAGAGGATTATTTTTTAGGAGGCAGAAGCCTTGGCGGCTTTGTGGCAGCACTGTCTGCGCAGGCATCTGATATGAGCGGCTGGCTGCTGATGGGACTGCCGGGTTCTATTTATGCACTTGGAACGGGACAGGCATGGATCGCTATCGGACTTTTTATCGGAACTGTACTGAACTGGATCTTTATTTCAGGAAGACTCCGCAGGTATACGATCAGGGCGAACAATTCACTGACCCTTCCGACCTACTTTGAGAATAGATTTCATGATAAGAAAAAAGTACTTCTTTTCATTTCGTCTGTGACAATTGTTATCTTCTTTCTGGTATATACAGCATCAGCGCTGGCAGCGGGAGGCAAGCTTTTTACTTCCGTATTTAATGTAGATTATAAACTGGCGCTGACGATCGGCGCCGTTGTTATCCTGACCTACACCTTTCTTGGCGGTTTTATGGCTGTTTGCGTTACTGACTTTGTTCAGGGAACACTGATGCTGATCGCACTGCTTGCTGTACCGATCATGGCATACAGTATCGTAGGCGGTGGAAATGTCATGAGCACACTGGATGCCAGTGGCGTTGCAGGCGGCAGTGCAGCGTACTTAAGCCTTTTTTCCAATGGCGGAGAGGCCTATAAGGCAGTAGATATCATTTCAGGACTTGCATGGGGACTTGGTTACTGTGGTATGCCCCATATCCTGGTCCGCTTTATGGCTGTACGAAATGAAAAGGAACTGAAGAAATCCAAAGGCATTGCTATTATATGGGTATTTATTTCCCTGGCATGCGCGTGGGTCATTGGTATTCTCGGAAGAGCTTACCTGTTCCCGGAGGTACTGACAGGTGGAGAAGAAGAAAAAGTATTTATCAAAATGATTATCAAGCTGTTCAGCGAAGATGTGAAGCTTCCTCTGATCGGCGGATTCTTCCTCTGCGGAATCCTGGCAGCAATCATGTCAACAGCAGATTCTCAGCTCCTTGTCAGCGCTTCCAGTGTAGCGGAGGATATTGTGAAGGGTATTATCAAGAAGGATGCAGATGAAAAGCAGATCTTCAGGATCAGCCGTTATACTGTGCTGGTGATTGCAGTATTGGCCTACATCATCGCCCTGAACCCGAATAACTCCATTATGGGACTTGTTTCCAATGCCTGGGCAGGTCTTGGTGCAGCCTTCGGTCCTACTGTACTGTTATCTCTTTATTGGAAGAGAACCAATTTCCAGGGAGCAGTAGCAGGTATCGCCAGCGGAGCCCTGACTGTTATCGCGTGGGATTATCTTCCTATTATAAGTGGACAGACCATCGGGGCAGCTACCGGGTTATATTCCCTGGCAGTTGGATTTCCTGTGAGCCTTCTCTTCATTATTATAGTGAGCCTCTTAACACCTCCTCCGACAGAAGAGATGGTTACAGAGTTTGAAGATGTCAGTAAGAGAAAAATTGATTTTGATCAGGAGTAGAAACAGTTCAGCTCTCTGAAAAATTGCTGAAAAAAATTTAAAAATGGTATTGCATTCTCATGCCACATCGTTTATACTAATAGACGCTGTGGCATGATAGCTGTGAAGCGTGAGGTTGCTGCGGATCCGAAAGGAAGCGCAGGTTTTCCGTGGAGCGAATGTCAAGAGTTCTGCCAGGTGGCAGAACGAAAGAACCTGACGGCAAGTCACTGTACAAACGTAAGTCTGTAAAGAAACAGAAACACGTGTGTTAAGAATGCAGAACCTTAAGAAGCTGAGTCCTTTGGATCCGGCATTTTGCGTGGGAGAGCAGGACACACACGGAAGAGTGTACAGTCACCGCTTGTCGTACTTATCAATAAAAAGTGCGAAAAGGAGGCGACTTTTTTTATGGCAAGTCAAGTAATGAGAATCACACTCAAGGCTTATGACCATCAGCTTGTTGATGCGTCTGCCAAAAAAATCATCGAAACAGTTAAGAAGAACGGAGCACAGGTGAGCGGCCCTGTACCGCTTCCTACTAAAAAGGAAGTTGTTACAATCTTAAGAGCAGTTCATAAGTATAAGGACTCCAGAGAGCAGTTCGAACAGAGAACTCACAAGAGACTGATCGATATCATTACACCTACACCCAAGACTGTAGATGCTCTGCAGAGACTTGAGATGCCTGCCGGTGTATATATCGACATCAAGATGAAGAACAAGTAAGAAGCAGGCAGAAAACTCTAATCACTAGAATGGCCCGATAGCGGCCCGCTGTAGAATCAAATGGAGGAAAAGAAATGAAAAAAGGTATTTTAGCTACCAAAGTCGGAATGACTCAAATCTTCAATGAAGATGGAACATTAGTTCCTGTTACAGTACTTCAGGCTGGACCCTGTGTAGTAACACAGGTTAAGACCGTAGAAAATGACGGTTACAGCGCAGTACAGGTTGGATTTGTTGACAAGAAAGAAAAGGCTGTTAACAAAGACAAGGCTGGAAAGAAGGAAGTAATCCACAGACACGGCGTTAACAAAGCATTAAAGGGACACTTCGAAAAGGCTGGCGTATCCTGCAAGAGATACATCAGAGAGTTCCGCTTTGAAAATGCAGAGGAGTATACACTCGGAAGCGAAATTAAAGCCGATATGTTTGCAGCCGGAGATAAGATTGATGCATCTGCTATTTCCAAAGGTAAGGGATTCCAGGGCGCAATCAAGAGACTCGGTCAGCACAGAGGTCCCATGGCTCATGGTTCCAAATTCCATCGTCATCAGGGTTCCAACGGTGCATGTTCATCACCGAGCCGTGTATTCAAAGGCAAAGGAATGCCCGGTCACATGGGCTGCGTAAAGGTTACCGTACAGAACCTTGAGGTTGTACGTGTAGATGCAGAGAACAATCTGCTTCTGGTAAAGGGTGCAGTACCCGGACCTAAGAAAGCCTTAGTGACAATCAAAGAAACTGTAAAGGCTAATGCATAAGCAGCCTGAAAGATGAAAGGAGGACCATTCAGAAATGGCAAACGTATCTGTTTATAATATGGAAGGCAAGGAAGTTGGCACAATCGAATTAAACGATGCGGTATTTGGTGTTAAAGTAAATGAGCACCTGGTACACATGGCAGTTGTACAGCAGCTTGCTAATAATCGTCAGGGAACACAGAAAGCAAAGACTCGCTCTGAAGTTTCCGGTGGCGGAAGAAAACCCTGGAGACAGAAAGGAACCGGTCATGCAAGACAGGGTTCAACAAGATCTCCCCAGTGGACAGGCGGCGGTGTAGTATTCGCACCCGTACCGAGAGATTATTCCTTCAAGTTAAACAAGAAGGAAAAGAGAGCAGCTCTTAAGTCCGCTCTTACAAGCAGAGTAGAGGCTGGCAAGCTGATCGTGGTTGACGAGCTGAAGTTCGATGAGATCAAGACAAAGAAGTTCCAGGCAGTTCTTGATAACTTAAAGGTAAGCAAGGCTCTGGTTGTTCTTGCAGAGAACGATGAGAAGGTTGTTATGTCAGCAAGAAACATCCCTGCTGTAAAGACAGCACTCACCAATACAATTAATGTATATGACATTTTAAAGGGCGATACACTGGTTCTTACAAAGGACGCAGTCGCTAAGATCGAGGAGGTGTATGCATAATGGCAGCAATTCAGTATTATGACGTTATCCTTAAGCCGGTTGTTACCGAAAAGAGTATGGCTGGCATGAGCGAAAAGAAATATACTTTTCTTGTTCACCCCGAAGCAAATAAGACAATGATCAAAGAAGCTGTTGAGAAGATGTTCGAAGGTGCAAAGGTTAAGAAAGTAAACACCATGAACCTCGATGGAAAGACCAAGAGACGTGGAATGACCTTCGGCCAGACAGCAAAGACAAAGAAAGCTATCGTATGGCTTACAGAGGACAGCAAGGACATCGAGATCTTTGCAGGACTGTAAGATCCGGTAACAGGTAAAAGTCAGTTAAATATGCACAAACAAGTGCGATAAGAAATGTAGAACTCGAAAGGAGAAAAAGAAATGGGAATTAAGAGTTATAACCCATATACACCTTCCAGAAGAAATATGACCGGTTCTGATTTCTCAGAGATCACAAAGAAGACTCCTGAAAAGGCTCTTTGCGTATCCCTTGACAAGAACGCTGGTCGTAACAATCAGGGTAAGATCACAGTAAGACACCGCGGAGGCGGTTCCAGAAGAAAATACAGACTGGTAGACTTTAAGAGAAACGCTAAGGACGGCGTTCCCGCAACAGTAATCGGAATCGAGTACGATCCCAACAGAACAGCAAACATCGCACTGATCTGCTATGCAGACGGTGAAAAGGCTTATATCCTTGCTCCCGAAGGACTGACAGATGGCATGAAGGTCATGAACGGTCCTGAAGCAGAAGTAAGAGTTGGTAACTGCCTTCCTTTGGCAGCTATCCCGGTTGGTACCCAGGTACACAATATCGAGCTTCATCCCGGCAAGGGCGGTCAGCTGGTTCGTTCTGCTGGTAACAGCGCACAGCTGATGGCAAAAGAAGGTAAGTATGCAACACTTCGTCTTCCTTCAGGCGAAATGAGAATGGTTCCTCTTGAATGCAGAGCAACCGTAGGTGTTGTTGGTAATGTAGACCACAGCCTGATCAACATCGGTAAGGCTGGACGTAAGCGTCATATGGGTATCCGTCCTACAGTCCGCGGTTCCGTTATGAACCCGAATGACCATCCTCATGGTGGTGGTGAAGGTAAGACCGGTATCGGACGTCCGGGTCCCTGCACACCTTGGGGCAAGCCTGCTCTTGGCCTTAAGACCCGTAAGAGAAAAGCTTCTGACAAGCTGATTGTAAGAAGAAGAAACGGTAAGGCTATTAAATAATTAAGGAGGAGAGAAGAAAATGGCTAGATCACTGAAAAAAGGACCTTTTGCAGATGCAAGTCTGCTGAAAAAAGTAGATGCAATGAATGCAGCAGGACAAAAGCAGGTCATCAAGACCTGGTCCCGTCGTTCTACAATCTTCCCCTCTTTTGTGGGACACACATTTGCAGTACACGACGGAAGAAAGCATGTGCCTGTATATGTAACAGAAGATATGGTTGGACATAAGTTAGGCGAATTCGTGGCAACCAGAACCTATAGAGGACACGGAAAAGACGAAAAGAAGTCAAAAGTAAGATAAGGAGGTTTTTGGCAATGGCAAAAGGACATAGATCCCAGATTAAAAGAGAAAGAAATGCGCAGAAAGATACAAGACCTTCAGCTAAGTTATCTTATGCAAGAGTGTCTGTACAGAAAGCATGTTTCGTTTTAGATGCCATCAGGGGCAAAGATGTTACAACAGCCCTGGCAATTTTAGAGTATAATCCCAGATATGCTTCCAGCATCATCAAGAAGTTGCTTGAGTCTGCTATCGCAAATGCAGAGAACAACAACGGAATGAATGTAGAAAACCTTTATATTGCAGAATGCTATGCAGATAAGGGACCTACTATGAAGCGTGTAAAACCGAGAGCACAGGGAAGGGCTTACAGAATCGAGAAGAGAATGAGCCACATCACAGTTGTGCTTGATGAAAGATAGGAGGAAGAGTAAATGGGACAGAAAGTTAATCCCCACGGCATGAGAGTCGGTGTTATTAAGGATTGGGATTCTAAATGGTATGCAGATGCAGAGTTTTCTGATTACCTTGTTGAAGACTATAACATCAGAAAATTCCTGAAGAAGAAATTATACAGTGCCGGCATTTCCAAGATTGAGATCGAAAGAGCAGCAGGCAGAGTAAAGGTTATCATCTACACAGCTAAGCCCGGTGTTGTAATCGGTAAGGGCGGTGCAGAAATCGAAGTTACCAAGAAGGAACTTTCCAAGCTGACCGGCAAGAAAGTACTTGTTGATATCAAAGAGATCAAGAGACCTGACAGAGATGCACAGCTTGTTGCAGAGAATATCGCACAGCAGCTTGAGAACCGTGTATCCTTCAGACGTGCTATGAAGTCCTGCATGGGCAGAACCATGAAGGCTGGCGCTCTTGGTATTAAGACTTCCTGCTCAGGACGTCTTGGCGGAGCTGATATGGCCCGTACAGAATTCTACAGCGACGGAACTATCCCGCTTCAGACATTACGTGCTGATATCGAGTATGGTTTCGCAGAAGCAAATACAACCTACGGTAAGGTAGGCGTTAAAGTATGGATCTACAAGGGTGAAGTACTTCCTACTAAGAAGAATGAAGAAAAAACAGTGCAGGAAGGGAGCGATAAATAATGTTAATGCCTAAAAGAGTTAAACGTCGTAAACAGTTCCGTGGCACCATGAGAGGAAAAGCAACCCGTGGCAACACAATTTCTTACGGTGATTTCGGTATTGTAGCATTAGAGCCTTGCTGGATCAAGTCAAACCAGATCGAGGCAGCCCGTATTGCTATGACACGTTATGTAAAGCGTGGCGGTAAGGTTTGGATCAAGATTTTCCCTGACAAGCCGGTAACAGCTAAGCCTGCTGAAACTCGTATGGGTTCCGGTAAAGGTGCATTAGAGTACTGGGTAGCAGTAGTAAAGCCCGGCCGTGTAATGTTTGAAATCTCAGGAGTAGCCGAAGAAACAGCTAGAGAAGCATTAAGACTTGCAACTCACAAGCTTCCCTGCAAGTGCAAGATCGTTTCTAAGGCAGACTTGGAAGGCGGTGTATCAAATGAAGACTAACAAGTATGTAGAAGATTTAAATGCGAGATCAGCTGCAGAATTAGCACAGGATTTAGTAGCTGCTAAGAAAGAACTTTTCAATTTGAGATTCCAGAATGCAACCAACCAGCTGGATAATACAGCAAGAATTAAAGAAGTAAGAAAAAACATTGCAAGAATTCAGACCGTTATTACAAAGAAGCAGAAAGAAGCTTAAGGTTGTAAACTGAATTTCAAGAAAGGAAAGGAGACTTAAGTCGTGGAAAGAAATTTAAGAAAAACACGTACCGGTAAAGTTATCAGTGATAAGATGGATAAGACAATCGTTGTTGCTATCGAAGAGCACGTTAAGCATCCTCTTTACAAGAAGGTTGTTAAGAATACCTACAAGTTAAAGGCACATGATGAGAACAACGAATGCCATATCGGAGATACTGTTAAAGTTATGGAAACAAGACCTTTATCCAAGGATAAGAGATGGAGACTTGTTGAGATCGTAGAGAAAGCCAAATAGCATAAGGCTATGGATAGTAATTTTGGAAGGAGATTAGCATGATTCAACAGGAAAGTAGACTGAAGGTCGCTGATAACACAGGTGCTAAGGAAATCCTCTGCATCAGAGTTATGGGCGGTTCTACAAGAAGATATGCACAGATCGGCGATGTGATTGTTGCTACTGTTAAAGATGCAACACCAGGCGGCGTTGTAAAGAAGGGTGATGTAGTAAAGGCTGTAGTTGTCCGCTCTGTAAAAGGCGCACGTCGTAAGGACGGTTCCTATATTAGATTTGACGAAAATGCTGCTGTTATCATTAAAGATGATAAGACTCCCAGAGGAACCCGTATTTTTGGACCGGTAGCAAGAGAGCTTCGTGAGAAACAGTTCATGAAAATTGTTTCCCTGGCTCCCGAAGTATTATAGGAGGATACAGGCATGGCAAGCTTAAAAATTAAAAAGGGCGATACCGTTAAGGTTATCGCCGGTAAAGATAACGGAAAAGAAGGCAAGGTGCTTTCTGTAGACGCTAAGAACCATAAGGTTGTTGTAGAGGGTGTTGGCGTTGTTACAAAGCACACAAAGCCTTCAGCAGCTAACCAGAATGGTGGAATTATTCAAAAAGAAGCTCCCATTGATATTTCAAACGTAATGCTTGTTCACAACGGAAAGACTACAAGAGTAGGCTTCAAGATTGAAGGCGACAAGAAGGTACGTTTTGCAAAGTCAACTGGCGAAGTAATTGACTAATTCTTGGAAAGGAGAACTGGAAGCGTGAGCAGACTGAAAGATTTATATAATGATGAGATCGTAGATGCTTTAACCAAAAAGTTTGGTTATAAGAATGTGATGGAAGTACCCAAGCTTGACAAGATCGTAATCAACATGGGCGTAGGCGAAGCTAAGGATAACGCAAAGCTTCTTGAGTCCGCTGTTAAGGATCTTGAAACCATTACCGGTCAGAAGGCTGTACTTACCAGAGCAAAGAAATCTGTTGCTAACTTCAAGATCAGAGAAGGACTGGCAATCGGATGTAAGGTTACACTCCGCGGCGAGAGAATGTATGAGTTCCTTGATCGTCTTGTGAACCTGGCACTGCCTCGTGTACGTGACTTCAGAGGTGTTAACCCCAATTCATTTGATGGAAGAGGAAATTACTCCCTTGGTATCAAGGAACAGCTGATCTTCCCTGAAATCGAATATGATAAGGTTGACAAGGTAAGAGGTATGGACATCATCTTTGTTACAACAGCAAAGACTGATGAAGAAGGACGCGAGTTATTGAGATTATTCAATATGCCGTTTGCAAAGTAAGAAGGAGGTAAATAGAATCCATGGCTAAGACTTCAATGAAGATTAAACAGCAGCGTAAACCTAAATTCTCTACAAGAGAATACACACGTTGCAAAATTTGTGGACGTCCCCACTCTGTTTTGAAAAAGTACGGAATCTGCAGAATTTGCTTCCGTGAACTGGCATATAAGGGTCAGATTCCCGGTGTTAAGAAAGCAAGTTGGTAGGCAATAATTTAAGGAGGAAAAAAGAATGACAATGAGTGACCCTATTGCAGATATGCTTACAAGAATCCGTAATGCAAATACTGCAAAACACGATACAGTAGATGTTCCCTCTTCCAAAATGAAGCTCGCAATTGCAGATATTCTTGTAGAGGAAGGATACATTAAGAAATATGACCTGATCGACGAAGGAAGCTTCAAGACGATCCGCATCACATTAAAGTATGGTGCAGACAGAAATGAGAAGATCATTTCCGGATTAAAGAGAATCAGCAAGCCTGGTCTTCGTATTTATGCAGGCAAGGATGAACTCCCAAGAGTACTTGGCGGACTCGGTATCGCTATCATCTCCACCAATCAGGGTGTCATCACAGATAAAAAAGCAAGAGAGCTTCAGGTAGGCGGGGAAGTACTCGCATACGTTTGGTAATAAGAAACTCAAAGGTTTGTTTCATTAATTTATAGGAGGTACGGGCATGTCACGTATAGGAAGAATGCCAATCGCAATTCCTGCAGGAGTTACTGTAGAGGTTGCAGAAAATAATAAAGTGACTGTAAAAGGTCCTAAAGGAACACTGGAAAGAGTGCTTCCGGCAGAAATGGAGATCACGGTTGAAGGCGCAGAAGTAATCGTTAAGAGACCCAATGATCTGAAGAAGATGAAGTCCTTACATGGTCTGACAAGAACACTGATCCACAACATGGTTGTTGGTGTTACTGATGGCTATGAGAAGAAACTGGAAGTAAACGGTGTTGGTTACAGGGCAGCAAAGTCAGGTAATAAGCTGACCTTATCTTTAGGATATTCTCATCCGGTTGAGATGATCGATCCTGAAGGAATCGAGACAGTTCTTGACGGACAGAACCTTATCATCGTAAAGGGTATTGATAAAGAAAAAGTTGGCCAATTCGCAGCTGAAATCAGAGATAAGAGAAGACCTGAGCCTTACAAGGGCAAGGGAATCAAGTATGTTGATGAGACTATCAGACGTAAAGTTGGTAAGACTGGTAAGAAATAAGAGATAAGGAGAGTGTAAAAATGGTTAGTAAGGAATCAAGACAGAAAGTTCGTGTTAAGAAGCACATGAAAATTCGTAACCGTTTCAGCGGAACAGCGCAGAGACCACGTTTAGCTGTGTTCAGAAGTAATAATCATATGTATGCTCAAATTATTGACGATACAGTTGGCAATACTTTAGTTTCAGCATCTACTCTTGAGAAGGATGTAAAGGCTGAGCTTGAAAAAACCAATAACGTTGATGCAGCAGCATATCTTGGAACTGTAATTGCTAAGAGAGCAATTGAAAAAGGTATTGATACCGTAGTCTTTGACAGAGGCGGCTTTATATACCAGGGTAAGATCGAAGCATTAGCAGATGCAGCCAGAGAAGCTGGCTTAAAATTCTAGGAAAGGAAGACGTGTAATCATGAAGAATATCATAGATGTAAGCCAGTTAGAGTTAAATGATAAAGTTGTTACCATCAAGCGTGTAACAAAGACCGTAAAGGGTGGACGTAACATGAGATTTACCGCACTTGTAGTTGTAGGTGACGGTAATGGCCATGTTGGTGCAGGACTTGGAAAGGCTGTAGAAATTCCCGAAGCTATCCGTAAGGGAAAAGAAGATGCTATGAAGCACATCGTCAGCATTCCTCTTGATGAGAACAATTCTATCACCCATGACTTCATCGGTAAGTACGGTTCCGCAAACGTTCTTTTAAAGAAGGCTCCCGATGGTACCGGTATCATCGCTGGTGGTCCTGCACGTATCGTTTGCGAACTTGCAGGTATTAAGAATATCCGTACCAAGTCACTTGGATCCAACAACAAGCAGAACGTAGTTCTTGCAACAATCGAGGGATTAAGCCAGTTAAAGACTCCTGAAGAGGTAGCAAAGAACCGCGGTAAGTCTGTAGACGAAGTATTAGCATAGGAGGGAATGTAAGATGGCAGAACAGAAAATGTTAAAGATCACATTAGTGAAATCTCCTATCGGGGCTGTTCCCAAGCAGAAGGCTACTGTAGCATCCATGGGACTTCGTAAGCTGAATAAGACAATCGTACTGCCCGACAATGCAGCTACCAGAGGACAGATTCAGCAGATCAGACATTTAGTTAAAGTAGAAGAAGCATAAATTATAGATAAGGAGGTGTCACAATGAGTATTGAATTATCCAACTTAAGCCCTGCAGAAGGTTCTGTAAAGAGTGATAATTTTAGAAGAGGTCGTGGACACGGTTCAGGAAACGGCAAGACAGCTGGTAAGGGCCACAAGGGTCAGAAAGCTCGTTCAGGAGCACCGAGACCTGGCTTTGAAGGCGGTCAGATGCCTTTATACAGAAGAATTCCCAAGAGAGGCTTTAATTGCCCCAGCCACAAGGAAATCGTGGGAATTAACTTATCTGCACTCGACAGATTCGAAGATGGCGCAGTCGTAGACGTAGACGCATTAGTAGAGTCCGGAGTTGTAAGAAACCCTAAGGATGGCGTTAAAATCCTCGGAAATGGAGATATTACCAAAAAGCTTACAGTCAAAGCAAATGCGTTCAGCGCATCCGCAAAGGAGAAGATTGAAGCTGCTGGTGGAACTGCAGAGGTGATTTAATGTTAGAAACCTTAAAAAACGCATTTAAAATCAAGGAAATTAGAAATAAGATATTATTTACATTTGCCATGCTGGTTGTGATCCGTTTAGGATCACAGCTGCCTGTGCCGGGTGTAGACAGACATTATTTTTCTAACTGGTTTGCACAGCAGACAGGTGATGCGTTCAACTTTTTTGATGCCTTTACGGGTGGATCATTCTTAAATATGTCCATTCTGGCACTCAATATCACACCCTATATTACATCCTCCATTATCATGCAGCTTCTTACCATTGCAATTCCGAAGCTGGAGGAGATGCAGAGAGACGGGGAAGAGGGAAGAAAGAAAATGGTTTCCATTACCCGTTATGTAACCGTAGGGCTTGCTTTATTTGAATCTACCGCAATGGCAATCGCATTTGGCGGCAACGGTCTCCTGGAGAATTACAATGCACTGAATGTGATTACAGTTATTGCAGCTTTAACAGCAGGTAGTGCCTTCCTTATGTGGGTAGGTGAAAGAATTACTGAAAACGGTGTTGGAAATGGTATTTCCATCGTCCTGGTAATCAACATCATTTCCCGTATTCCACAGGATCTGGCAAGTCTGTTCCAGCAGTTTGTTATCGGAAAGCCGATTGCAACCGCTGTCTGTGCAGCAGCACTGATCCTTGCGATCATTATAGGAATGGTAGTACTTGTTATTATACTGAATGACGGCGTTCGTAAGATCCCCGTTCAGTATGCGAAGAAAATGCAGGGAAGAAAAATGGTCGGCGGACAGACATCCTCTATCCCGCTGAAGATCAACACCGCGGGTGTTATCCCGATCATCTTTGCATCTTCACTGATGCAGCTTCCGATTATTATCTGCAGCTTCTTTAAGATTAATGGTACCGGAATATGGGCACATATCTTAAGAGGACTGAATTCCTCTTACTGGTGCAATCCCAAGGAACCGGTGTATTCCATAGGACTTCTGGTGTATGTTGTACTGGTTATCTTTTTCGCCTACTTCTATACATCCATTACCTTCAATCCACTTGAGATTGCAGAGAATATGAAAAAGTCCGGCGGCTTTATTCCGGGTATCAGACCTGGAAAGCCTACCAGCGAGTATCTGTCAAAGATTTTGAATTATATCATTTTCATCGGTGCAGTTGGTCTTACCATTGTTTGCATTATTCCTTATTTCTTCAATGGTATCTTCAATGCTTCCGTATCCTTTGGTGGAACAAGTCTTATCATTATCGTTAGCGTTGTGCTTGAGACAATGAAGCAGATCGAATCTCAGATGCTGGTTCGTAATTACAAAGGTTTTTTGAATGACTAAGATGAATTAAAATTTAGAGGTTGTGGGGAAGGGATTCCCCTGACCTCTATATTGCGTAATGGAGGGTAAAGATGAAGATCATCATGTTAGGCGCACCTGGAGCCGGAAAAGGCACACAGGCAAAAATGATAGCAGAGAAGTACAGTATTCCCCATATTTCTACGGGAGACATTTTCAGATACAACATCAAGAACGGTACAGAGCTTGGAAAAGAAGCTAAGAAGTACATGGATCAGGGTCTTCTTGTTCCCGATGAACTGACAGTTAAGATCCTTCTTGACCGTGTTGCCCAGGATGACTGCAAGAACGGTTATGTTCTGGATGGCTTCCCGAGAACCATTCCTCAGGCTGAAGTACTGGAAGAGGCACTGACAAAGCTTGGTGACAGGATTGATTATGCTATCAATGTAGAGGTTCCCGATGAGAACATCGTTAAGAGAATGAGTGGAAGACGCGCCTGCGTAAACTGTGGCGCAACCTATCATATTGAGCACGTTCCTCCGAAGAAGGAAGGCATCTGCGATAACTGCGGAAGTGAGCTGATCCTTCGTGATGACGATAAGCCGGAGACAGTAAAGAACCGTCTTTCTGTTTATCACAAGCAGACACAGCCATTGATCGATTTTTACAATGGCAAGGGCGTACTCAGAACTGTAGACGGAACGGTAGACATGAAGGATGTATTCAATGCTATCGTTGCTATTTTAGGTTAAGCTTCCCCGTTTTGTGAAGATGCAGACTGAAAACGGAGGCGTGTATGGCGATAACAATTAAATCTGCAAGAGAAATTGAGCTGATGCGGGAATCCTGCAGGCTGCTTTCAGAGGTTCATGACAGACTGAAGGAAGCGATCAAACCGGGGATTTCAACCTATGAAATCAATGCACTGGGAGAAAGGCTGATCAGAGGATATGGATGTGAGCCGAATTTTTTGAATTATAACGGATATCCGGCTTCCATCTGTGTATCTGTGAATGATGAGGTTGTCCATGGCATCCCGAAGAAGGAACGGATCCTTGAGGAGGGCGATATCGTCAGCCTGGATGCGGGACTGATCTATAAAGGCTATCATTCCGATGCGGCAAGAACCTATCCGGTAGGAACGGTTTCTGCAGATGTGCAGCAGCTTATGGATGTAACAAGACAGAGCTTTTTTGAAGGAATTAAATTTGCAAGGGCAGGCTGTCATTTATATGACATTTCAAGAGCCATTGATGCCTATGCAAGCAAATTTGGATATGGGATCGTCCGTGACCTTGTCGGACACGGAATCGGAACTCATCTGCATGAAGATCCACAGATTCCTAACTTCAAACAGTGGAGAAAGGGAATTAAGCTTCAGCCGGGTATGACACTTGCTATCGAGCCCATGATCAACCTTGGAACCTATGAGGTCGGATGGCTGGATGACGACTGGACCGTGGTAACTGCGGACGGACTGCCGTCAGCACATTATGAGAACACAGTCCTGGTCACAGAGGGTGATCCGGAGATACTGACACTGCCAGCCGGGGCGAAGGGCTGATGGATGAGGTGAAGAATGACAGAGATGTTTGCAATTTCCAAAGCAGGACACGATAAAGGCCAGATGTATGTTATTTTGAAAGAAGAAGGCGAATATCTTTATCTTGTGGATGGAAAGACCAGAGGTGTGGATAATCCGAAGAAAAAAAAGAAAAAGCATGTACAGCCTGTGAAAACGGGTGCTGACGAGAAGCTTGCAGAAAAAATAAAAGACATGCGCACTATATATAATGAAGAAATCAGATTTGCGATCAAAAGCAGAACAAATAAGGAGGTAGACAATGTCTAAGTCAGATGTAATCGAAATCGAAGGAACTGTAGTAGAAAAGCTTCCCAATACCATGTTCCAGGTAGAACTGGAAAATGGACACAAGGTGCTTGCCCATATCAGTGGTAAGCTGAGACAGAATTTTATCCGTATTCTTCCCGGAGATAAGGTAACTCTGGAGCTTTCTCCCTATGATTTATCCAAAGGAAGAATTATTTGGAGAGATAAATAAAAAAGCTATTGTATTTATTATAAACACATGCTATAATGTAAAACGGTCTTTTTTGAAAGGAGGGTTTAACATGAAGGTTAGATCATCAGTAAAACCGATTTGCGAAAAGTGCAAAATCATCAAGAGAAAAGGACGTATCAGAGTAATCTGCGAGAATCCGAAACACAAACAGAGACAAGGATAATCCACTGCGACAGCAGAAGGGTTCTTGTCCATTTATTATGAAAGCGGCTGCAGTGTCAGAAGACACTGATTATTCTAATAAATTGTACCAAGGAGCCTTAGGTGATTACTTGTTGATACTGGTGCGCAGTCTTTCTTCTTAATATAGAAAGAGAAAGATGCATCGGAAAGATCGGAACGTCCGATTGGGCAATAGACCTGCCCCAATCAATTAGTATCAGGTATCTGTCATGAACAGATGCCGGCAGACACGAAAGCTGTGATCTGCAAAAAAGGAAAATGGAGGAAACGTAAATGGCTCGTATTGCAGGTGTTGACTTACCCAGAGAAAAACGTGTAGAGATTGGCCTTACCTATGTCTATGGAATCGGCAGAGTAAGCGCTAACAAGATTCTGGAGAAAGCAAAGGTAAATCCCGATACCCGTGTCAGAGAGCTCACTGATGATGAAGTTAAGAGAATCAGCGAAGTAATCGACGCAGAGTACATGGTAGAAGGTGATCTGAGAAGAGAAGTGGCTCTTAACATTAAGAGACTTCAGGAAATCGGATGCTACAGAGGAATCCGTCACAGAAAGGGACTTCCTGTTCGTGGTCAGAAGACAAAGACCAATGCAAGAACAAGAAAAGGTCCTAAGAGAACAGTTGCAAATAAGAAGAAGTAATTCAATTTTGAGAAAGTAGGTTAGTTTAAAATGGCAGCAGCAAAAAAAGTTACAAAAAAGGTGACAAAGAAACGTGTCAAGAAAAACGTTGAACATGGACAGGCACATATCCAGGCTTCATTTAACAATACCATCGTTACTTTAACAGATAGCGAAGGTAATGCACTGAGCTGGGCAAGTGCTGGTGGTCTTGGATTCAGAGGTTCAAGAAAATCTACTCCCTATGCAGCTCAGATGGCAGCAGAAACAGCAGCAAAGGCTGCTCTGATTCATGGTCTTAAGTCTGTAGATGTTATGGTTAAGGGACCTGGATCAGGACGTGAAGCCGCAATCCGTGCGCTGAATGCATGCGGAATTGAGGTAACCAGTATCAGAGACGTAACTCCTGTTCCTCATAACGGATGTCGTCCGCCCAAGCGTCGTAGAGTATAGTCTGCGATTCAGTCAGAAGTAAATCGTAAATCAAGTTGGAAGAAGGCGCCAGGTGCGCTGTAAACAATAATTTCAGGAGGAAATTTAAAATGGCAGTAAACAGAGTCCCCGTATTAAAGAGATGCAGATCACTTGGTCTTGAACCCGCATATCTTGGTTATGACAAGAAGTCTAACAGAACAAATGCAAGAGCAGGCAAGAAGGTAAGTGAGTACGGACTTCAGTTAAGAGAGAAGCAGAAAGCAAAGTTCATCTATGGTGTACTTGAGAAGCCTTTCAGAAACTACTATGAAAAAGCTGATAGAATGAAAGGTATGACCGGTGAAAACCTTATGGTTATGCTTGAGAGCAGACTTGACAGCGTAGTTTTTAGAATGGGATTTGCAAGAAC
>NZ_JAXXXI010000057.1:0-64198 GCF_037359455.1 Suilimivivens sp. | reverse complement strand
AAGCTCCTATATAGTAGTTTATTAAAAACATACTATATAGGAGCTTTATTGTCAACAGTTTATATGTCCTAATAGGTAAATTCCGTTTTTTTCAATTCTCCAAACTTGAAGTTGTTTATCCAAAATGAAATGGAATAACCATATCAAGTAAAACTACAAGAACTATACTAATCGTTCCCATTAGCGCAGAACTCCTCAATGTGTCTCTCCTCAAAACAATAAGTCCAATAATAAAGACTATCACTTCTAAAACAGATTTTGCATTAAAATACCAGCATCCATATACAAAGCACATATTGAACAATACTGCCAAAATCAGCGCCGATAGTATAAGTGCCAGTTTGCTTTTCCCCCTTGCATACCCGCAGGCAAAAGACAATAATGGAGAAACAGCTGTAAATCCAAACCAAATCACCGCATAACTTCTTGGAAAAAATCCTGCAATATAGTTTGAATACAAATAGTAACTTGCAACCATACCAATAAAGAATGCAAAAACATTAATGCTTGCTCTTATTGCAGAATTGCTATAAATAGAAATACACAGTGCAATCAATATCCAGATTGCAAAACGCCCAAGAAAATTACCAATATCTAAAACTCCATTTATTGCCATAAGCACACTGGGAAGTTCAGCTTGACGAAAATCCAAAAATTTTGAAAAAGTCCCCAAAGCTATTCCAAGGAACAATACAGCTATAGTATTTATAATTTTTCTATTATTAGATATTGGTTTTTCTACATTCCTGATATCATTCAAAAACTTTATCATAATTACCCTCACAATTTCCGATTTGTTAATTTGTTTTATTATAACATATGTAAATCCCTTCACAATAAAAAAGAGCAACCGCATTTTCTCGATCACTCTCTGTTCATTACTTCCATGATAATAATATCATAGCTTCCTTTTCAAAAAAATCTCAATACCGTAGCCAAACCGCCACTTTCCAGTCATTACTTCTCGTCCACCACCTGAAAAATGTAGAATTTCAAATAGTATGACTCGTCTGCCGCCCAGAGGATCGGATGATCCGGAGCCTGTGTCCGGAATTCCACCTGGCGCAGTCTCTTGTGCACGTTACGGGCCGCCTGCCCGATCGTTTCTGTAAACAGCTCATAAGTCATGAAATGGGAGCAGGAACAGGTAGCAAGGAAGCCGCCGTCCTTTACCAGCTTCATGGCACGGAGATTGATCTCACGATAGCCCTTTATTGCATTCTTTACAGAATTACGGGACTTGGTGAAAGCTGGGGGATCCAGGATCACCACATCATACTTCTCTCCCTGCTTTTCAAGCTCCGGCAGCAGTTCAAATACATCCCTGCAGATGAACTTCGCTCTGTCCTGTACACCATTCAGCGCTGCATTCTTCGCAGCCTGTTCCACTGCCAGTTCCGATGCATCTACACCAGTAACCTCTTTTGCTCCGGCGATCGCCGCATTCAGGGCAAAGGAACCTGTATGGGTAAAGCAATCCAGGACTCTGGCATCCTTGCACAGCTTCTGGATCGCCAGACGGTTATATTTCTGATCCAGGAAAAATCCTGTCTTCTGTCCGTCCCTCACATCTACCAGATATTTCACACCATTCTCAACGATCTCAACATTGGTATCAAACTCTTCAGAAAGGAAGCCTTTCACCCGTTCCATGCCTTCATTCAGCCTTACCTTTGCATCACTTCTCTCGTAGACACCACGGATCCTTATGCCATCCTTCAGAAGCTCTTCCTTTAACAGCTCCACGATCTCCAGCTTGAAACGGTCAATGCCAAGCGCAAGGGATTCCACTACAAGCACATCCAAAAACTTGTCGATCACAAGTCCCGGCAGAAAATCTGCTTCTCCGAAAATCACCCTGCAGCTTCCCGTATCAACAGTCTTCTTGCGGTACTCCCATGCCATTCTGACACGGTCCCTTAAGAATTCGTGGTCAATTTCCTGATTTACATTTCTAGTCATCAGGCGGATCCGTATTTTGGAATTCTGGTTGATAAAGCCTCTTCCCATAGGATAGCCGTCAAAATCATGTACTGTCACGATGCTTCCATTTTCAAAACGTCCCATGATGCTTTCGATCTCATTATCAAAAACCCACATACCACCGGCTTTCAGTGTACGGCCTTCTCCCTTTTTCAGTGTTACTATGGTTTCACTCATCTGCTTAACTCCCTTCCGCTGACAAAACCTGCTGCCAGCCTTCCGGTCATTTAACAGCTCAGCATACGGACATGTGACTCTATATTAAAGTCTTTGGTTTCTCCATCGTCCAGATAGTACTCATACGGTTTTATCTCTTCTCCAAAAGAATACAGCGTCAGGTCTTCAAAATCAACATCTTCTACACACTTTCCACCCTTTGCTACCGGGAAAAGATATCCTTCTCTCAGGAAAATATTCACACTGTCCATCGGCATATCCACATAGGCAAAGCCTTTTTCGTAAACAATCCCCTCTGCAACGGTTCCTTTTCTGAAGATAAGCTGCTTCATTCTCTCCGGGAAATATACCACTCTGCCGGAAGCATTCTGCTCACAGACCGGAGCAATCATAATATTTTCCCCGATCAGAAGCTGATCCTCCACCTGTCCTGCCAGTGCATCCCCTCCGTAAATAAAAGACAACGGGCTGAACATCATGGTATTTCGAAGTGCTGCTTTCATATATTCACTGTATATATAAGGAAGGATCTGATAACGCACACCGATCACATCCGCAAAGTCCTGCACATGGGAAAAACGGTAAACCTCCTGTCTTCTGGTCCCTCTTGCGGAGTGATTTCGAAGCAGAGGTGTAAATACAGCAAATTCAAGCCATCTTAACACCAGATCCTCTGTCGTATCTGCACCAAATCCACCGACATCTGCACCAGTGTAAAGGAAACCACACATATTAAGGGATGGCATCATTTTCACATTCATCTTCAGATGTGACCACCATGCCATATTATCCCCCTGCCAGATACCACCAGACCTGTGCATTCCGATATAGGATGCTCTGGAAAACAGCAGGATTCTCTTCTCCGGCACATAACGCTCAAACGCTTCCGCCGCAGATCTTGTCATATAGTAGCCAAACAGGTTATGCACCTTATCATGGCGGTAACGCTTTCCCTTATAATTATGATAAAAGGAAGCATAATCCTCCGGATTATTGGAGATCGTACCGATCAGATCCGTCATTTCAAAGAAGGTATTGACATCCAGATTGGCTGTTTTATATTCTTCCATCTTGTCAAAGACTTTTTTCAGACGTTTCTCAGAATAAAAGATTGCCGGCTCATTCATGTCATTCCAGAAGCCGTCAATTCCCTTATCGATCAGGATCCGGTACTTGTCGCCAAACCATTCTCTGGCCTCATCATTCAACATATCCGGGAAGCAGCACTTGCCAGGCCATACACCGATGACAAAGTCCTCGCCATCCTCATCCTTACAGAAATACCCCTTTTCTTTTCCTTCCTCATAGACATCATAGCCATCCTCTTTCTTCACACCGCCGTCTATGATCGGCACCAGATGGATCTTCTGCTCCTTCATTTCCTTTACCAGATCTTCGAAATCTGCAAAGGTATCCCGGTTAATGGTAAAGTCCTTGTACCGCTCCATATAGTCAATATCCAGATAAATACTGTCGATAGGGATATTTCTCTTTTTAT
Source organism: Suilimivivens sp. (assembly GCF_037359455.1). Classification (NCBI taxonomy): domain Bacteria; kingdom Bacillati; phylum Bacillota; class Clostridia; order Lachnospirales; family Lachnospiraceae; genus Suilimivivens; species Suilimivivens sp. The sequence continues at coordinate 60,540 of NZ_JAXXXI010000057.1, read as the reverse complement.
ATTCTGCTGCAACCTCTCTGACTTCATCTGCGGTATTGTAGCTCCAGCGGCTCTGTCCATAACCAAACGCCCAGCGGGGTGCAATATAGCTTCTTCCGATCAGCTCACGGAATTCCTTTACCACATCAGGATAGGATGCGCCTTCGATCAGATAAAGCTTGTAATCCCCATCCTCCATGGTGATACAGAGTTCATCGATATCTGTATAACCGGCATCAAAGGTGACCCTGCCTGGTGTGTCTACAAACAGACCGCAGGTTTTCTGCACGCCGTCACCGACCATGATAAAGTTATGTGCTCCATAAAGAGAGCTTGTATGCTCGCAGTGATTCGGATTGTCCGCACATTCACTCACATACCGCCAGCCTCTCTTATTCATGCCACGTACATTTTCGCCAAGACCGTAAATGATCTCATCCGGCCGGAGTGTATAGTGAAAAGAATTGCCCTCTTTTCTGAATATGCCGTCCTTCCATTCAGTTTCTGCAATATCCTTTACAACTGCATCTGTTTCAATGGGATTGCCAAAGCTGTATTTTTTTACCATAATTTCATCCCGGACTAGCCCTTTACGCCGCCAGCCATTAATCCTTCCTTAAAGTATTTTTGAGCAAGAGTATAAATAACAATAATCGGTATCATAGAAAGTAAACTTCCTGCCATTAAAATATTATACTCTGTACCATACTGTCCGTTCAAGCTGTTTAATGCCAGTGTCAGTGTCATTTTATTTTTATCATTCAGCATAAGTAATGGCCACAGATAGTCATTCCAGCTTTCCATAAAGGTAGTAATGGTCAGTGTTGCAATCGCTGATTTGGTAAGAGGAAGGATCACTGTCCTGTAAATCCTGAACAGACCTGCACCATCAAGCTGCGCAGCTTCCATGTAATCATTGGGGATTCCTCTCATCTGCTGTACCAACATGAATACTGCGAAAGCACGGAACAGCGATGGCAGGATCACACTGGGATAGGTATTGATCAGTCCCAGATTATTCATGATCACAAACAGCGGGATCATGGTCACCTGTGTGGGAATCATCATGGATGCCAGATATAACTTAAATACCACATTTGCGTAGGGAAACTGTATCTTGGTAAAAGCAAATGCCGCCATGGATGCTGAAAGGATCGTAACTACTGTGTAGCTGCAGGTGATCAGAAAGCTGTTCAGGATCGCCCTAAGGAACGGGAATCTTGAAAATACCATTTTATATCCATCCAGCGTAGGCTCCTTCGGAATCCACTCAACCGGAATCTGCATTAACGCTCCCTTACTTTTAAAGGAAGTGGAAAGCATCCAGAAAAACGGGATCATCACGATAATCGCAATCAGGCATGCCAGAACATAGTTCCATATAATTTTCAGCTTTTCTCCAAATTTATTATGATTCATAATGCACCCACTTATTTTGTAATTTCATCTGAACCAGCGTCAGAGCAAAAATGATAACAAACAGAAGCCATGAATATGCTGAAGCATATCCCATCTTAAAGTACTTGAATCCATAAGTATAAATTCTCTCTACCATAACCTGTGTTGCACCGTTTGGTCCACCCTCTGTCATGATCTGTACCTGTGGGAACAGCTGAAAAGCATTGATCAGTGCCATGATAATACAGAAAAACATGGATGGACTTAAGAGTGGCAGTGTAATGGAAAAAAACTGCTTCATTTTTCCTGCTCCATCCACTGTTGCAGCTTCATAATATCCGGTGTCGATCGCTTTTAAGCCCGATAAAAGAAACAAACCATAAAATCCCATATCCTTCCATACAGAAGCAAGCACGATCGCAGGCATTGCCCATACCTTATCTGTCAGCCATCCAGGTCCAGAAATACCAAGATATCCAAGCAGCTGGTTTAAAATTCCATACTGTGGACTTAATACCCATTTCCAGATCAGACTGGCTGCCACCCATGAAGTAAGCACCGGAATATAGTACATGACACGAAATACTGTGATTCCCTTCATATTTCTGTTCAAAATAGATGCAATCACAAGCGACATGACTAAAACCAGCGGAATATACAGCACGATATAGTAGCAGGTATGGCCAAGCACCTTCCAGAACTCATCTGTTCCCAGTATCTGTTTGTAATTATCCAGAAAAACAAAATTATCTGCCAGTGTCTTCCATGACAGTCTGTCCAACCCATTCCACCCTGTAAAGCTGATCACAATGGAGATCAGGATAGGCAGTAGGCTGAAAACGATCATTCCCACAAGACTTGGCAGCATAAAGGGAATTGCATTTCTGAAAGCTCTTTTTTCTTTCCTTTTACTCATATTTTTTCCTTACAAGACTCCTGGTAAACTGCCGCATGGCTTGCATGCAGCAGGTTACCTGTCTTTTCAAATTCTGCTTTTACTGTAATGAAATCTGTGCACTGCACTCTTCCTGTGCCTGATCCAGTGCTTCCTGTACTGTAATCTCTCCACCTGCTGCCAGACTCAGTTTACCGGTAATAATATCTGACATCAGTGAATAATCCTCTATAATAGGAGCAACTGTAAGATAATTTAAGGAATCAAATACAGCCTGACGGTTTTCCGGAGGTGTCAGCTTCAGGTATCCGGAAAGTACTTCTTCATTGCTGATTGCGGGAAGATCCCATCCAGCATCAATTCTCATCTGGGCTGATGTATCACTGGAAGCCAGCCAGTTGATCCATGTAGCAGCAGCTTCCTTCTTATCACTGTCTGCATTAACTACAAGTGCATTACTGAAGAAGTGGGTTGCTTTCTGCGTTCCACCCGGCTCTACACAGATATCCCAGTTAAAGTCGCATGCATCTGCAAAAGTATTGAATGCCCAGATACCTGTAGGAATCATGCCAAGTCTTCCGCTTTCAAACAGATCCCAGTCACCCATGCCTCCCATCTGTGCTTCTGTAGGCTGTACATTCGTATCTGTAACCTTACTGATCATCATGGTTGCTGCTTTCAGATTTTCTTCTGAATTAATAGTAAACTCTGTCTTATCTGCATTTAAGACACCTCCGCCATACTGGGCTGCCACCTTAAAAAATTCATTAAAGGTAATTGGCTGGTAAATGCCATAAATATCATCACCAAGCGCACTGATCTTCTCACAGGCATCCATGGCATCATCCCATGTCCAGTCGTCTGTTGGATAAGCAACTCCGGCCTGATCAAACAGGTCTTTATTATAAATTAGAACTACGTTTGAGAAATTTCCAGGAACACCGTACTGCTTGCCATTCACAGAAAACGCATTCAGTGCTGTTGCATTGTATCCACTGGTATCAATACCGGTCAGCTCTGCCAGGACTCCCTTATTTGCATAGGCAGCAAAATTTTCGATATTTAACTCATAACAGTCCGGTGCAGTACCGCCTGCTACTCTTGTCTGCATCTGTGTAAAATAATCATCATACCCGATTGTTTCAATATTTACTGTAATGTTGGGATACTCGTCATGAAAAGCCTCATACATTTTCTGAAGCGTTTCCTCATTTCCACCGGAAGCATTGAAATTCGCATAAGTAATTTCCACTGCTTCTTCAGTTGTCTCTGTTCCAGCCAGATCAACGGCTTCCTGAGCCTCTTCTGCTGAGGCTGTCTCTTCTGCAGCTGCTGTATTTTCAGAAGCTGCACTGTTATCTGTAGATCCGCATCCCGCAAGCAGTGATGCTGTTAATACGCCTGTTAATAAAAGTGAAATTAATTTTTTTCTCATAATTGTATGCTCTCCTTTTTCATTTTAAACGGTTAACCTCCCATGTTTCCCTGTATGAAATTCAGAATATGTCCTTTGTATCATCCCCCTTTACCATGATTGTTTTTCCATTATGATCCACAGGGATCATGGCATCTGCCTTTATATAAACCGGCAGTCTGGATTTTCTGTCTGATTCATGCCATTTCTTTCCTTCATAGCATCTGCCGGTAAAAAGATCATGCCATTTTCCTTCCGGCAGATATACCTTTCTGGATGTCTGATTCTCTTCCATAAAAGGAGCAACCAGCAGGCTGTCTCCAAACAGGTATTCATCCTCTATGTCTGTCACAGCTCTGTCAGCCTGATAATCAAATACAAGCGGCCGCATCATTGGTCTGCTCTCACGGACTGCAGTCTGTGCAGATTCATAAATATAGGGCAGTAACGCTTCCCTGAGCATATGCCAGTATCGCATTTCCTCGATAAATTCCGGCTTGTTATATGCCATTGCTATATTCCAGGGGCTTCTTTCATTATTGCCCTCAGCTCCCGGCATCAGTTCCCTGAACTGACCTCCATCCGGTTCTGAATGCCACTGCATAACCGGAGTAAATACTGCCATCTGGGTAGATCTTCTGTACAAGTCAAGACTGGGCAGCGGTCCCGCAAATCCCCCTATATCAAAGCTCCAGAAAAGAATCCCACTCATGGCAGATGAAAGAGCCGCCCGAAGTACATTCTTTAACTCATCATTGGTTGACTGGTGATCTCCTGCCCATAAGATAGGGGTTCCGGAAGCACCTGCATATCCGGCACGGCTGAACAATACCTGATCCTCTGTAATAAAGTGACTATACGCATTGATATAATCCTGACAGTACTGGTTCTTGCCCTCTTCTCCATCTGTTCCATCTGAAAATAATACATCTTTGGAATAAATGAACTCTCCGCCATCTGTTTTGAATCCATCCACGCCTATATCCGTCAGATACTGTCTCTTACGAAACCAGAATTCCCTTGTTTTTTCATTGGTAAAATCCGGTATGTAGGAGCCTTCAAACCAGTTTCCTTTCGGTATTTCATACGGTGTTCCATCCTTATTGAGAACTGCCAGTCCATGCTCTATGGCATATTCCTTATCAAGGTCAAGCTGCTCTGATGTTCTGTCAGGTTCCATTCCTTTAAATACCGGTATCTGCCAGAGTACCAGCTTCTTTCCTTTTTCATGAAGTTTTTCGATCATTCCTTTTGGATCCTTCCAGTAAGGACTGTTTCTGAAATCAAAATCCTCATAGCTGAATCCTTCTTTGGACTTCTCCGGCTTATATTCAGCTCCGTTCCAGATGTAAAAAGTCGCTTCATCACTCCATGCCTCCAGCACGATCACACTTGCAGGAAACCTATATTCTTCCAGCTCTGCAAGCAGCCTGTCTACATCTGCCTCACAGTTCCAGTGATTGGCCGATACCCAGATTCCAAATGCGTATCTTGGCGGCAGCTTAGGTTTCTGGAACAGACCCACATAATCCTGTATGATTTCTCCAATACTTCCAGTAAAAACAGTAACCTCTGCTTCTTTCGGGATCTCACATATAATTTCATCCTGCAGGGAAATCACTGTCTTTTTTCCGGTTTTGATATAAATACCAAGACCGGAATCTGTAATAAAAAACGGTGTCACGCAATAGCTGATATTTCCCTGATTACAGAACTTTTCAATTACCTGTGTCTCTACGGTCTTTCCTTTCTGATTAACAGAATCGAACTTTTCTCCAAGACCATACACACCCTGATATGGTACGTCGATCACAAGCTTTTCTGTTTCAGTCCGCCTGATCTGTGCATACAATCCGTTTCCCAACGGAATTCTCTTCTGATACCCCTGTCCTTTTATTATTTCAAAAATCATGTTGTCTCCACTCTTTTTCTGATACTTTGTCTTTCTATTAATTCTACCGGAAATACTTCTTCCACTTTTTCCATCTTGGGATTTTCTATATTCTCGATCAGTATTTCAACGGCACGCTCTCCCTTGGCTGATATGGGCTGTTTCACTGTCGTAAGTCCCGGCGTCGTGTACTTGGAGATATCAAGATCATCAAATCCTATAATGGATACCTCCTCCGGTACCCGGATGCCTTTTTCATAAAAACCCTTCATCAGGCCGATCGCCAGTACATCCGCTGTGGCAACGACTGCCGTAATATCTGCCTTCGTATCCGCAAACCAGTCAGCTGCCCGGACACCACTTTCATAATCCACAGTTGCTTCATACAGATTTTCACCAGAAAAAGTGAGTCCATTCTGCTCAAATGCCCGCAGGAAACCGCGATAACGTTTCTGCATAACACCATCTTCCTGTAGATGACCGGTCACCAGTCCAATCCTTCTGTGTCCCTGGCGGATCACATATTCTGTCGCCTGATAGGAACAGTCTTCGTCATCAATCCTCAGCTTATGAAAATAATCATATTTACAGTAACTGTCGATCAGCACAACCGGCACGTCCAGTGTTTTCAGTTCGCTGAAGAAACAATTCTGGTAGGTTCCAATGATGATCACCCCAGCCAGATTCCTTTCCTGGATCAGATGAAGGTAATCCTCTGTCACATCCGTAGCGGAAATAATAACATGATAGCCCCGCTGCCTTGCAGCATATTCGATGCTTCCCAGTAATTCACTGTAAAAAATATTATGGAACATCAGCTTGCTTCCCGGCTCTGTCTGGGGAACAACAACCCCAAGCAGCTTCGTATCCTTAACGGATAATCCACGGGCATTCAGATCCGGTACAAAACCAAGCTCATCTATCACTGCCAGTATTTTCTGTCTGGTTTCTTCTGATACTTTTTTCTTGCCGTTTAATACATAGGATACTGTGGCAACGGATACATTTGCTGCCGCTGCTACATCCCTGATGGTTACTCTGTTTTTCATATCTGCTCTTTTCATACATATGGGAATACGGTTTTGTTAACCGGTTAACTAAATTATATTCCATTTATGTCTGGTGTCAATCCGATTTCCATAAAAAAATACATTTTGTTTGAAATATACAAATTTCAGAATTATATTTTGGAACAATTTCCTATGACATAATAAATGCCCCGGAGGGTTCCGGGGCACTTACACATTTATTCAAATTTACAGTGCGTGAACCGCATCTGTCATGGACTTCACATATTCTCCGACAGGGCCTGCTGCCTCTTTCCCGTACTGGGCGATCAACTTCACGATCGCAGATCCTACGATCGCACCATCGGAAATACCGGCCATCTTTGCCGCCTGCTCCGGAGTGGAAATACCAAAGCCTACAGCACATGGTACGGAAGAATTTTCTCTTACCAGCTTCACGAGAGAGGAAATATCTGTTCGGATCTCGCTCCGCACACCGGTCACACCAAGGCTGGATACGATATAGATAAACCCTTCCGCCTCTCTGGCAATCATAGCCACTCGGTTTTCTGAGGTAGGTGCGATCAAAGAGATCAGCTCCACACCATATTTCTTACAGATATCTGAAAATTCTTCCTTTTCCTCATAAGGAAGATCCGGAAGGATCAGGCCATCGATTCCAATTTCTGCACAGGTGGAAATAAATTTATCTGCATCATAGGAAAATACCACGTTAGCATAGGTCATAAATACCATGGGAAGGGTGAGCTCTTTTCTCAGCTCCCGCACCATGTCAAAGATCTTGTCCGTTGTCACACCGCCGGTCAGTGCCCTTAAGTTTGCTCCCTGAATGACAGGACCTTCTGCAGTAGGATCAGAAAAAGGAATTCCAAACTCGATCAGGTCTGCACCATTTGCCGCCATACTCTTTACAACAGCCTTGGTGGTTTCCAGATCCGGATCTCCACAGGTAATAAATGGAATAAATGCTTTGCCTTTTGCAAATGCTTCTTTGATCTTACTCATTGATATCCTCCCCTCTGTAACGGGCGATGGCTGCACAGTCCTTGTCACCACGGCCGGAAATGGTAATTACCATAATTTTATCCTTATCATAGCTTCCTGCGATCTTCATGGCATGAGCCACTGCATGGGCGCTTTCGATCGCTGGGATAATGCCCTCGGTACGTGACAGATATTCAAAAGCGTTTACTGCTTCATCATCTGTTACCGGCACGTAGCTTGCCCTGCCGGTATCATGGAGCCATGCATGCTCCGGCCCGATCCCGGGATAATCAAGTCCTGCTGAGATCGAATAAACCGGGGCGATCTGTCCATATTTATCCTGGCAGAAATAGGATTTCATGCCATGAAAAATACCAGGCCGTCCGGTATTAATGGTTGCTGCTGTCTCGAAGGTATCGATTCCTCTTCCGGCAGCCTCACAGCCGATCAGTTCCACATTTTTATCTTCAATAAAGTGATAGAAGGTACCGATAGAATTGCTTCCGCCTCCCACACAGGCAAGCACAACATCCGGCAGCCGTCCTTCCTTTTCCATGATCTGCTGTTTGATTTCTTTGGAGATCACAGCCTGGAAGTCCCTGACCATGGTCGGGAAGGGATGGGGCCCCATAACAGAGCCAAGGCAGTAATGTGTATCATCCATCCTGCTGGTCCACTCTCTCATAGCCTCGGAAACAGCATCCTTCAGTGTCGCTGTACCGGTCTTTACCGGAATCACTTCCGCACCAAGGAGACGCATACGATATACGTTCAGTGCCTGACGCTTCGTATCCTCTTCACCCATGAAAACCACACACTCCATGCCAAGCAGAGTTGCTGCCGTAGCTGTGGCAACACCATGCTGCCCGGCACCTGTTTCAGCGATCAGTCTTGTTTTACCCATTTTTTTCGCCAGCAGAGCCTGACCAAGTACATTGTTGATCTTATGGGAACCGGTATGGTTCAGATCCTCTCTTTTCAGATAAATTTTGGCACCGCCCAGATCCTTTGTCATCTTTTCTGCATAATAAAGACGGCTGGGACGGCCTGCATAATCATTGAAAAGAGCAGTCAGCTCTCTGTTAAATTCCGGATCATCCTTATAATGGTTATACGCTTCTTCCAGCTCGATCACGGCATTCATCAGTGTTTCCGGAATATACTGACCACCATGTACGCCAAAGCGTCCTCTTGATTTTGACATCTGTTACCTCCTCACGGCATCCATAAATGCCTTCATTTTCTCATAATCTTTAAATCCATCTGTTTCCACTCCTGAGCTGACATCTACAGCATAAGGATGAAAACATTCTATTGCTTCTTTTACATTCTCAGGTGAAAGCCCGCCTGCCAGGAAAAACGGTTTCTCCTGCTCCTGAAAAAGTGACCAGTCAAAGGTTTCCCCGGTTCCTTTCCCATTGTCGAGCAGAGGATAATCTGCCGGAAAAGCAAAAGCTCTGTGGATATCCTCGCTGCTTCTGACTGCAAATGCCCGGATAATACAGTGATCACCGGCTCTTCTCAGTTCTTCAATATAAGCTTCGTCTTCCTGCCCGTGAAGCTGTGCGATCTGGATCGTTCCCGACTGAAGCAGCCGGATCACATTTTCTGCCGGTTCGTTGACAAATACACCAACCGCCGGAATTGCCGGATCCAGAAGGCTTCGAAGACGTGCCGCCTCTTCAAAGGTGACATACCGCATCTTCCCCTTCAGGAAAACAAATCCGATATAATCCGGCATCAGTTCATTGGCATAGCGGATATCCTGTTCCCTCCGAAGGCCGCATATTTTAATTTTTGTCATGACCGGATTCCTTTCAATGTATCAAGCATGGCTTTTTTATCCTGGGAACGCATCAACGTCTCCCCGATCAGCACACCATTCACACCGGCTTTCCGCAGTACACCAATATCCTCGGCTGTTTTGATCCCGCTCTCTGCTACGAAAAGAACAGAGGGAGGAACCAGACTGCGAAGCCTTTCGGAATTGTGGACATCTACTGTGAAATCCTTCAGATTTCTGTTGTTTACGCCAATGATCCTGGCTCCTGCCCGGAGCGCCATGGCTATTTCCTCTTCATCATGGGCTTCCACCAGTGCTGACAGACCAAGGCTGTCACAGATCCTGATGTACTCCCGGATCGTTTCCTCCGGAAGAAGTGCACAGATCAGAAGCACTGCGGATGCACCAAGAAGTCTTGCCTCGTAGATCATATATTCATCTACGGTAAAATCCTTCCGGATACAGGGAATGGAAACCGCTTCTGTGATCTCTTGCAGGTACCGGTCACTGCCAAGAAACCTCTTTGGCTCAGTCAGTACGGAAATACAGGATGCACCTGCTCTCTCGTATTCTCTTGCGATCTCCACATAGGGAAAATCTTCTGCGATCAGTCCTTTCGACGGGGATGCCTTCTTACATTCACAGATAAAACTGATATCGCCTTCTGCCAGTGCTTTTTCAAAAGGGAATCCGGAAAGAGGCTCCATAGCCAGTGCCTCCTTCTTTACCTCAGAAAGCGGCTTTTGCTTTTTGGCTTCCTCTACCCGCACCTTTGCATGCTCTGCAATGGTATGTAAAATGGATGTCATGAATTGCTCTCCTTAATAAATGCTTCCAGTGTTTCCAGTGCTTTGCCACTGTCGATCAGTTCTCCGGCAAGCCGGATGCCATCTGCAAAGCTCTCTGCCCTGCCGCCAATATAAAGGGCTGCACCGGCATTTAAAAGAACTGCATTTCTCCTTGGTCCTTTGTCCTCACCCTTCAGGATCGCACGTGTGATCTCTGCATTTTCTGCCGGTGTGCCGCCAAGCAGATCATCCTTTTTGCATGTTTTCATGCCAAATTCTTCAGGTGTAATGGTATAAGTCTGGTATTCTCCGTCTTTAAACTCGCAGATCAGAGTAGGGGAGCTTGCAGAAATCTCATCCAGCTTGTCGGTTCCATATACTACCATGCCTCTCTTTACACCAAGGCTTGTCAGTACTCTGGCAAGAGGCTCCACCAGTGACTCATCATAAACACCAAGAAGCTGCATATTGGGTGTTGCCGGGTTGGTCAGGGGGCCAAGGATATTGAATACGGTACGGATTCCAAGCTCCTTACGGATTGCACCAACATACTTCATGGAAGTGTGGTACTTCTGTGCAAAGAAGAAGCAGATACCCACCTTCTTAAGAAGCTCCACACATTTCTCCGGAGTCTGGTCAATATTTACACCCAGTGCTTCCAGGCAGTCTGCTGTTCCGCAGAGGGAGGAAGCTGCACGGTTTCCATGCTTGGCAACCTTCACGCCGCCTGCTGCGATCACAAGGGCAGAGGTTGTGGAAATATTGAAGCTGTGTGCATTATCACCACCGGTTCCTACGATCTCCAGCACATCCATATCGTGCTCAACCTTTAACGCATGCTCTCTCATAGCTGCTGCACAGCCTGCGATCTCATCGATCGTCTCTGCCTTGGTACTCTTGGTAGAAAGTGCTGCCAGAAAAGCAGCATTCTGTGTGGGGGAAGTCTTTCCGCTCATGACCTCGTTCATAACTGCATAGGCTTCGTCATAAGTCAGATCCTGTTTGTCAACAATTTTGATAATCGCTTCTTTAATCATGTTTTTCGTCCTTTCTCTTTCCTGTATTTTTATTTCTGAAGGTTTAAAAAGTTCTGAAGAATCACTCTGCCATCCGGCGTCAGGATTGATTCCGGATGAAACTGCAGTCCGTACACAGCTTTTTCCCTATGCTGGACTGCCATGACTTCGCCATCCTCTGTTTCTGCGATCACCTTAAGGCAGTCCGGGATCGTATCTCTGACTGCTGCAAGGGAATGATATCTGGCTACCGGGATCTTCTCATAAAGCCCCTTAAAAACAGGCGATGTGAGATCCAGCTCTGCCAGTGACTGCTTTCCGTGCATCAGCTCCTTTGCATAGGAAACTGTAGCTCCAAATGCCTTGCAGATCGCCTGGTGTCCAAGACACACTCCAAGGATCGGGATCTCCCCAGCCAGTTCCTTTACCACATCAATACAGATCCCTGCATCCTCCGGACTTCCCGGTCCCGGTGAAATGATGATGGAGGAAGGCTTCAACCTCCGGATTTCTCCCGGTGTGGATACATCATTCCGGATCACCTGGATATCCGGATCAATGGATCCCACGAGCTGAAACAGGTTATAGGAAAAGCTGTCATAATTATCAATTAAAAGGATCATTCCGTTACCTCCTTTGCCAGCTCCAGTGCCCTTACCACAGCCGTTGCCTTATTCAGACATTCCTGATACTCCTTTTCCGGAACAGAATCGGCTACAATGCCGGCTCCGCTCCGGATAAATACCTTATTATTTTTCTTGTAGGCAATCCGGATAGCGATACAGGTATCCAGGTTGCCAGTGAAATCTATATAACCAATGGCTCCGCCATAAATGCCTCTTTTATTGTTTTCCAGATCATTGATGAGCTGGCATGCCCGAAGCTTCGGCGCCCCGGAAAGTGTTCCTGCCGGAAGAATGGAATCGATCGCTGACAGGGCATCGCAGTCATCCCTGATCTCTCCCCGTACCGTTGATCCGATGTGCATAACGTGGGAATATCTTTCAATACAGTGATATTTCTCTACTTCAACGGATCCGAACCTGCTGATCTTTCCAATATCATTTCTTCCAAGATCTACCAGCATATTGTGCTCTGCCAGTTCCTTTTCATCGGCAAGCAGCTCCTTCTCCAGTCGGAGATCCTCTTCCTCTGTCTTTCCTCTTGGCCTCGTGCCTGCAAGCGGGAAGGTATGCAGTACACCATCCTCCAGCTTGACCAGAGTTTCCGGTGAAGCTCCTGCTACCTCCATATCGCTGCTGGAAAAATAAAACATATACGGTGAAGGATTTAACGTACGCAGGATCCGATAGGTATTTAAGAGACTGCCTTCAAATCCAGCTTCCAATCGGTTGGATAATACGATCTGGAAGATATCTCCTTCCTTGATATGGTGCTTTGCGTTTTCCACCATTTCGCAGTATTCCTCTTTCTGGAAAAGCGGAGTTACCGGTGTAGTGCAGTGTCCCGGGATATCTTCCTTTGGCTCACCGTTCTTGATCAGATCTGCCATACTGCAAAGCTCCAAAGAAGCTCTGTTATATTCTGTTTCCAGATGCTCCAGATCAATGTTGACCATCAGGATGATCTTCTGTCTGAAGTTGTCAAAGGCGATCACCTTGTCAAACAGCATCAGATCCACATCCTTAAAGCCTTCCGTATCCTCAGCATCCAGTCGCAGTGTCGGCTCTGCATACTTTAGATAATCATAGGAGAAGTAGCCTACCAGTCCGCCGGTAAAGGAAGGAAGGTAGTCAAACCTCGGACTCTTGTGATCTGCAACAACCTGTCTGATATAGCTTCCCGGATCCGTTGTTTCAAAGGTAAGGGATCCAATCTTCATCTGTCCGTTCAGGCAGGTGATCTCAAGACTCGGATCATATCCAAGGAAGGTATATCGGCCCCACTTCTCGTTGTCTGCAACAGATTCCAGCAGATAACAGTGATCTGAAACATTTTTCAGGATCTTAAGTACCTCTATGGGTGTTTTGATATCGGAAAGAATCTCCATGCTGACTGGTGCTGTTCTGTAGATTCCCTGTTTTCTGATTTCCTGTAAGTCATTGAGAGATGGTGTGATCATATGTCCTCCTGCTTCTTCCTTATGGCAATAAAAAAATCCCTGACAGAATCTATGATTCTGTCAAGGACGAATAAGCTTTACTACTATCCGCGGTGCCACCTTGATTTACAGCCTGCGCTGTACTCTTACGAGATACTAACATATCCCTGACAACTGACGTATGTCTCACGTTGCAGAATACTCGGCTCTTAAATATATGCCTTTCCCTGCACCCTCAGCGGTCCATTTGATGACTTGTTTTCCACCTGCTCTCAGCAATCACAGGCTCTCTGTAGGAGCATCATCACCGTTATCTCCGCTTCAACGGTTTCGGTGTTCTTAAATTTTCTTTATCATACTGCTTCTGTATGAAATTGTCAATTACAAATTCACAATATTTCTGTTCTCGCCGCTTAAGAAAGCTTTGATGTTTTCTGCAGTCTCGTTGACACATCTGATCCGTGCTTCTACACTGGCCCATGCCATATGCGGCGTAATGATCAGACGGCTGCTGTCCTGAATCCTGCTTAAAGGATTAGATTCCTTCATAGGCTCGGTACTTGTTACATCAAGTCCGGCTCCTGCAATCTCACCCTCCACCAGCGCTTCGTAAAGATCCTCATCACAGATGACGGGGCCTCTTGCCACATTAACCAGAACTGCAGATGATTTCATCTTTTTCAGTGCCTCTTTGTTGATCAGATGTCTTGTCAGATCACTTAACGGGCAGTGCAGGGAAAGAACATCAGATTCTGTAAGAAGAGTATCAAAATCCACTCTCTCATAATCGGTACAGCTGCTCTTTCCGGTTACAGAGTAAAAGATTACCCTGCATCCAAAAGCGGCTGCGATCTGGGCTACCTTTCTGCCGATATTTCCCATGCCGACAATACCCCATGTCTTTCCTGCAAGCTCAAAGAACGGAAGATCAAAGTTGGAAAAACGGCTCTGGGCTGCATAGGTTCCTGACTTTACATAGTCATCATAACGTTTTAATTTCTCCAGTACATACAGGCAGAGTGCAAAGGTGTGCTGTGCAACAGAATCGGTAGAATATCCTACGATATTGGCAACCTTGATCCCTCTGCTCCTGCAGTATGCAATATCCACATTGTCAAAGCCTGTGGCAAATTCACAGATCAGCTTTACATTCGGTGCATCCTTCAGGGTGCCTTCATTTAAGGGTACTTTATTAGCTACAATGATCTCTGCGTCATGGATACGCTCTACGACTTCATCCGCTACGGTATTTGGATAAACCACTGCTTCTCCAAGGGAAGTGATCCTCTCGATGGAAATGTCAGTCCCAACGCTGTTTCTTTCCAGTACTACAATCTTCATAATTTTTCTGTTCCTTTATCTGTTATTACAGTCTCTTTAACAGTTCTTCTCTCTGTGCCTCATAGCCGGGCTTGCCAAGAAGAGCAAACATATTCTTCTTATAGCTTTCCACACCAGGCTGGTTGAAAGGATTTACGCCAAGCAGATATCCGCTGACACCGCAGGCAAACTCAAAGAAGTAGAACAGCTCACCAAGATAGAACTCATTTACTTCAGGAACCTTTACCATAAGGTTGGGAACCTGTCCGTCTGTATGTGCAAGAATGGTTCCGTTCATAGCGCTCTTGTTTACAAAGTCAACGCTCTTTCCTGCCAGATAGTTAAGTCCATCCAGATCAACAGGCTCTTCCTGCAGTACGAGCTCTTCTCTGCTTGTTTCAATATTGATCACGGTCTCAAACATATTTCTGGAACCATCCTGAATGAACTGCCCCATGGAGTGAAGGTCTGTGGTAAGGTCTACACTTGCCGGGAAAATACCCTTCTGATCCTTGCCTTCGCTCTCACCGTAAAGCTGCTTCCACCACTCAGATACATAGTGAACGCTGGGTTCATAGTTTGCAAGGATTTCGATCTCCTTACCCTTTCTTAACAGAATATTACGGATTGCTGCATATTTCAGGGAATCGTTCTCTTCAAAAGGCGCATTTAATGCTGTTTCACGTCCTGCTCTGGCACCCTCCATCAGCTTGTCGATATCAGCACCGCTGACTGCGATCGGAAGAAGACCCACTGCGGTAAGTACAGAGAAACGTCCACCGATATCATCCGGAACAACGAAGGTCTCATAGCCCTCCTCTGTTGCAAGGTGCTTTAAGGATCCCTTTACTCTGTCAGTGGTTGCATAAATTCTCCTGGCAGCCTCTTCCTTGCCATACTTCTTCTCCATCATTTCCTTGAATACACGGAATGCAATGGCTGGCTCAGTTGTTGTACCTGACTTACTGATCATGTTGATGGAAAAATCCCTGTCTCCGATCACATCCATCAGATGTCTGATATAAGTAGAGCTGATAGAATTTCCTACGAAATAGATTTCAGGAGTCTTTCTGATCTCTTTGCTTACCACGTTATAGAAGCTGTGACGTAAGAACTCAACGGCTGCTCTGGCACCCAGGTAGGATCCGCCAATACCGATCACAAGCAGTACCTCGGAATCGCTCTGGATCTTGGCTGCTGCCTTCTTGATTCTTGCAAACTCATCCTTGTCATAATCTACCGGCAGATCGATCCATCCAAGGAAATCATTGCCTGCACCTGTCTTTGATACAAGCAGTTCCTTTGCATCTTCTGCCAGTTTCTTCATGGAATCAACTTCATGATCCTTAATGAAGGGAGCCGCTTTGGAATAGTCAAATGTTACTTTGCTCATAATATACACTCCTTTTATTATTATATTGATAAAACTTTCCCTTTAAATCTTTTCTAGTGTATCAGAGAATATCGATTTTTTCAAGATTTCTGCATTTTTACCGGACTGGCAGATTGCACAATACAAAATCTTGATCTCCTTCCGTTCTTTCCTACATCCTCTTGTATAAAAACTGTATATCTGACTGTTTATGCTTCCCGGTGCAGCAATTTTTTTCTACTTGCACGATATAGAGCTGGCTGATATACTGCATTCAACACAGAAGAATTATTTCAATTTCACTCTTGTTCCTTTTGGAACATCCTTCCGGTTTTCACCGGATATTTTCGCTTATTACTTTTCACACCATTCTAAGGAGGATCTTATTTTCATGTCTGACAATCAAAACAACTTCCAGCTCCCGGAACGTGGTGCTCTCACCATCCCTATGACCAATGACTACCTGTTCCGTGCTCTCCTGCAGCGAAACAACAGGGTACTTACCGGCCTCATTGCCTCGCTGCTCCACCTTTCTCCATCAGAAATTTCTTCCGTGGAGATTACGAATCCTATCGTACTTGGCGAATCCACCAGTGATAAGACCTTTTTCCTTGATATCCGGGTAGTTCTTAACCAGAATACCCTGATCAACCTGGAAATGCAGGTCATTAATGAACATAACTGGCCGGAGCGCTCCTTAAGCTACCTCTGCCGGGAATTTGATCAGCTTTCTGCTGGACAGAGCTACGAATCGGTGAAGCCTGCCATCCAGATCGGTCTTCTGAATTTCACACTGTTTCCAGAACATCCGGAATTTTATGCCACCTATAAACTTTTGAATGTAAAAAATCATACTGTTTATAGTGACAAACTGCAGCTGTCTGTGTTAGACTTAACGCAGATACACTTAGCAACTGATGAGGATAAGGCCTGTCATATCGACTTCTGGGCTTCCCTCTTCAAAGCCAGAACCTGGGAGGAACTGCATATGCTTTCTCAAAACAATGAATATTTAAAAGAAGCTTCAGAAACTGTCTATCATCTGACACAGGAGGAAAAGGTACGCCTGCAGTGCCAGGCCAGAGAAGATTACTACCGGAGAATGAAGGGCATTCAGGAGAAGATTGAGGCACAGGAAGAATTGCTTGCTCAAAAGGATGCTGAAATCGCTGCATTAAAGAAGCTGCTTGCAGAAAAATAGAGGCGCTTACAAAAGCGCCTCATCATATACTGCCCTGCTGCCACCTACGAACTTTGCCCGTGTTCTGGCACATACCAGATGAGCATTTCCGATCTGTTTCACTTCTATTCTTACGGGTACTGCCACAGGCTGCAGATGCATACCGATCAGGGTATCCCCGATATCCATACCTGCCTGTGCTGTGATCTTTTCTACTGCTACAGGCTCCTTAAACCGTTGATAGGCAGTAGTTCCAAAGGATCCGCCGGCCTTGGGCTTTGGTACGACATTTACTCTGGTCAGATGATCCCGTTTCATCAGTTCCTTTTCCACGATCACTGCACGGTTCAGATGCTCACAGCACTGTGCTGCCAGAAACAGCCCATGTGCCTGCGTTACCTCATAGATTCCTTCAAAAACCGCCTGTGCCGTCTCCACGCTGGAAAAGGTTCCGATCCGCTCTCCCACAATCTCACTGGAAGAACAGCCAACGATCAGAATATCACCCGGCTCTGTTTTCGCCTGCAGGAGCAGCTGCTCTGTTGCCCTGCCGGCTTCCTCTTTTACTTCCTCCAGAAAGGAAGCTGTCATTTTTCTGTCTGCCATCCCTTTTGCTGCCATATATCCGTTCCTCCTTCATTTACCAAGCAGCTGATAGATCCCTGCTGCCACACCATCTCTGTCATGATGGGGCACGACCATATCTGCCGCTTCCATAGCCAGCCCAGAAGCATTCCCTACGGCAATTCCAACGCCTGCCTCTTTCAGCATATCCGCGTCATTGTCCGCATCGCCAAAGGCTGCCACTTCCTCGATGGACAGGCCAAGCTGATCTGCAATAAATCTGACTCCATTGTGCTTTCCACTGTATAATGAAGAGATTTCTATAAGCTGTACTATTGAGGATGTAATGTAAATATCTGGAACCTCTTTTTCCAGAAGCGCCCAGATGGCTTCCTTGACATCCTCATTTTTCACGATAATATCCATGCTGTTCAGCTCTTCTTTATGGGAAAGCAGAAATGCCCTGATATCCGGCTCCATCTGTCTGGTTCTCTGAACATAATCAACCGCCTGTCTGGTCGCTCCAAAGCGTACCGGATCCTTCACATATTTCTCTCCGGCAAAGGCTTTTCCCCGGATAAAGCCTTCATATGTCACGTCACCTTTCTCTGTCAGTGAAAGAATCCTTTCCACACTTTCCGGTGAAAGACAGGAGCTCTTCAGACATTTCCCTGTGGAAATTTCATAAACCTCTGCCCCGTTACAGGTGACCGCATATTCAATTCCGGGAATCCCTGTCACTTCCCCGGGCAGAGAGGAAAAAGCACGTCCACTTGCTATGACCACGTGAACCCCCTTTTCAATAGCAAAGCATATCGCTTTTCTATTTTCTTCCGACAACATTCCCTGTGCATTTAATGTCGTTCTGTCCATATCCAGGGCAATACATTTTACAGACATGTGATGAGCCGCCTTTTCTTTTGTACTCTGCTCTAATAGTATAAAATCCTGCCCCAAAAGTCAAACACCCGGTCTGCTGCTTCTGCATATAAAATATATGTCAGCACTTCTATCCTATCAGTTCCCGTAGAAGCTCCTCCAGTTCATCCCTACGTATCTGTGACAGATCAAGCCTGTTCTCCTCCTGTACAAATTCTTCTGTATCTGCTGGCCGCTTCTCTTTTTCCCTGCTTTCTTCCTCCATCGTTTCCTGCAGTCTTGGCATCAGATGATTCTCCAGATAATCCGTAAGCTCTATTTTCAGGGCTTCCTTCCGTCCTGCTATATCTACCGCTCCAGAAAGTGTAAAATAGAGATAAAGCTCCAGTATACTGATCACATAATAGGGAATAATCTGAAACAGAGTCCCACCCGCTGAAAGACACCGGCAGACACAGATCCCTGTGACCAGTATGGAAAGCATCATCATCTGTCCTGCCATATTGCTTATCCTGTTCAGAGAAATCCCTGAAAAGGTGAGCTTTCTAATAAACCTGTCCACAAAAACGCCAGTATTGACTACCCTTCCGTTTAACTGACAACAATTGATATATTTCAGCCTGCACTGTTTCAACGGTCGGTTCTTAGTAGCTGCCATATTCTCTGTTTCCTCAAGGAGATGGGAAAGGATCACTCCCGGAACGATCTGGCATATAATACTACAGACAAAGAATAAGATGATCAGAAACAGTAACAGTTTATATTTCCATAATGAGTACAACATAACATTCCTCCTTAAAAATTCTTCTTCTATTATATAATTGCTGTCTGCAAAGCGGTGCATAAATGCATCACCATTTCTCGACAAATTCTTACATGCTACTTTAAAAATTGCAGATCATTGGGTATAATACTTTATCAGAAAGGTGGTACTTATTATGAAATATCAGACAAAAGGAACCTGTTCCACTTCTATTGATGTAGAGGTAGAGGACGGAATTATTAAATTTGTACAGTTCTATGGCGGCTGCAACGGAAATCTTCAGGGAATTTCCCACCTTGTAGAAGGTATGAAGATTGATGATGCCATCAGTAAGCTGAAGGGAATCCGCTGTGGTTTCAAACCAACCTCCTGTCCTGACCAGCTCGCCAGGGCACTGGAAGAGATCAAAAACGGCAATCAATAAACAGGAGGCTCTCATGAGCGATACAGAAATCAAAAAAATCGTGCTGACAGGCGGTGGAACCGCCGGGCACGTTACCCCCAATATTGCGCTGATTCCCCATCTGAAGGAGCTGGGTTATGAAATATCCTATATTGGCTCCTATGACGGAATTGAGAAGAAGCTGATCACAGATTTTAATATCCCTTACTATGGAATTGCGACCGGCAAGTTCAGGCGCTATCTGGATATGAAAAATCTGACTGACCCCTTCCGTGTCATCAAGGGCTTTGTACAGGCCAGAGATCATCTGAAGAGGATCCGTCCCGACATTGTCTTTTCCAAAGGCGGTTTCGTCAGCGTACCTGTCGTAAGGGCAGCTGCAACTCTGCACATTCCCTGTATCATCCATGAATCCGATATGACACCGGGCCTTGCCAATAAGCTGTGTATCCCGGTTGCCAAAAAGGTATGCTGCAACTTCCCGGAGACGGTATCTGCCCTTCCTGAAAGCAAAGCTGTCCTGACCGGCTCCCCGATCCGTGAGGAACTGCTGAAGGGTGATAAGGTTGCTGCTCTTGATATCTGCGGCTTTACAGCCAACAAGCCTGTCATCCTTGTAATAGGCGGAAGTCTTGGCGCCGCTTCCATCAACAAAACCGTACGGGACGCACTCCCGGAGCTGTTAAAGGATTTCCAGATCGTCCATATCTGCGGCAAGGATAAAATTGATAATATGCTGCTTCATACAGAAGGCTATGTGCAGTTTGAATATGTAAAGGCAGAGCTGAAGGATCTCTTTGCCCTTGCAGACGTAGTCATTTCCAGAGCCGGCGCCAATTCCATCTGTGAGCTGCTTGCCCTAAGGAAACCGAACCTCCTGATCCCCCTTCCTGCAGCCAGCAGCAGAGGTGACCAGATCCTCAATGCCAGATCCTTTGAAGCCCAGGGGTACAGCATGGTCATGAATGATGATGATCTTTCTCCTGCCCTTCTTACAGAAAAAATAACAGAGCTCTACTTTACAAGACAGACCTATATTGAGGCCATGAGCAGAAGCAATCAGCTCCATGCCATAAAAGCCATTACTGACCTGATCGAGGAAACCGTTAACCGCTGAAAAGCGGCTAATCCTCGAACAGGGCAATTTTTCTCTCCATCATATCGATCGCTCTCTCATTTTCTTCCTGACAGCGGCGTACCATTTCCTCCCGTCCGGAATCCTTCAGATCACTGATATTTGCTCCAAGCTGCACAAAGCAGACATAATTTCCAATAGTTTCAATTCGGGAGGCAAAGATCTTTGCCTCATCCATGGGCTGTTTTTCATAAATGTTCAGCAGAACCTCCCTGTAATCATTCAGATACGTTTCCACATCCTCCACATAGTCTTCCTTTGCCTTCACCAGTATAAGCATATCCACTCCTGCTTCAGAACGCTGGTATTCTGCCAGAAAGCAGTCGTACATACTTTCTGATATGCCGGTCCGTTCCGCGAATTCTTCCTCCGTAAGCATTGTATCTGGCCAGTAATCCTGCAAAAGGATCCCTTCCACACTGTCACGCAGCTCCATGACATCTGTGACGATCCTGTATTTACTGCCTGAAACCAGTGTATTTACCGCTTCACTCCCGGCTTCATCCTCTGCATAGGCCCGGCTGTCCTCTCCGGTATGATCCCTCTGACAGCCTATTGCCGTAACACCCAAAAACAAAAGTACCATGAACCAGTATTTACCCATTTTGTGTACCCTCTTTTCTTATTTCTTTCCGTTCACAGTATTTCCATGCATTAGACAAATTATGCCGGTCCATGCTATACTATAGCGAAGGTTCTGGAGGATATTTTATGCTTTTTAATTCCTATATATTTATCTTTATATTTTTGCCGCTCGTACTGGCTGGCTGGTACTTCCTGAATAGCAGAGGCTTCTATCAGACCGCCACCTGTTTTCTTGCCGCCATGTCACTCTGGTTCTACGGCTATTTTAACCCGTATTATCTGGGTATCATACTGGTCAGCATACTCGGCAATTATCTGCTCAGCTTCCTGCTCAGGTTTTCCAGGACAAAGCTGTCCGACCGCATTTTTCTTCTGGCAGGACTTGCCTTTAATCTGGGCTTTTTATTTTATTTCAAGTATTATGATTTCTTCTTTGAAAACATCAATACCGTTTTCCATACAAATGTGGCCATGCATAATATCCTGCTGCCTCTTGGTATCAGCTTTTTTACCTTCCAGCAGGTTTCCTTCATCGTAGACAGATGCCAGCATAAGGCTGAACATTATCCTTTCATTGATTACGTCACCTTTGTTACCTTTTTCCCACAGCTTGTTGCCGGTCCTATTGTTCTTTACAAAGAAATGATGCCGCAGTTTGCCGATAAACATCTTCGGAGCTTCAATCGGGAGAATTTTGCAAAAGGCATCGCCCTCTTTACTCTCGGACTTTCCAAAAAGGTACTGCTGGCAGACGTTCTTGCTCTCCCTGTAAATTACGGTTTTACCAACACTGCTTTTCTGGATTCGCCCTCTACACTCCTTGTGATCCTGGCATATACCTTCGAAATTTATTTTGATTTCAGCGGCTACAGTGATATGGCCATGGGCCTTGGTCTTCTGTTCAATATCAAGCTGCCGGTGAACTTCAATTCCCCTTACAAGGCCTGTACGGTCAAGGAACTGTGGCAGAGATGGCATATCACCCTATCCCGTTTCTTTATCCAGTATGTGTATATTCCCCTTGGTGGAAGCCGTAAGGGAAAGGTGCGGACCCTGATCAATACCTTCCTCGTGTTTTTCTTAAGCGGTCTGTGGCATGGCGCCAACTGGACCTATGTGGCATGGGGTTCCATGCAGGGACTTCTTGTGGTATTTGACAATCTGCATCTGATCGGTGTCAGAGGCAGCAACGAAAAAGAAAAAGCCAGATTTTATATTCCAAAATGGCTTGGTGTTTTCTTCACCTTTACCTTTTTCAATCTGTCCCTGTTCTTTTTCCGCAGCGACAGCATGACAAACGCCTTTACTATGTTCCGTAATCTTTTCTCCTTCCGTTCTACCGGATACCTGACAAAGATTGCAGCTCAGCTTGATATCCCTGAGTTTTACCTGATCAAACAGGCGATCAATCTGTTCCAGCCTTCCCTGCTGAACACTGCCTACCTGATCCTGTTTGTTCTGCTGCTTGTGATCAGTGCTGTTCTGATCAGCCGGAAAAATGCCCTGCAGCTCGTAGAGGAGAAATCCCTGACCGGAAAATTCTCTCTGGTGATCGTTGTTCTCTTCTGCTGGTGCATCATTTCCTTCTCTCAGGTCAGCACCTTTATTTACTTTAATTTTTAAAAGGATTTTTATGATGGCAAAAAGATTTTTGAAATATTTTTTTACAGGAACTGCAGTTTTACTTTTATTGTGTATCCTTCTGGTTGTGACATTTGATCCCTTTTATCAGTATCACAAGCCCCTGCCGGGACTGAAGGCAGTTCTGACAGACAAGGAATACCAGTGCGCAGGCTCGTTGAAGAACTTTGACTACGATGCCGTGATCGCCGGTTCTTCTGTATCTGAAAACTACAATAATCACTGGTTCGACGAAGGTTTTAACTGCACCTCCATCAAGGCGATCCGGTCTTATGGCGCTACCGCAGATCTCTGCTATCTGCTGGATATCGCTTTCCAGGATCATTCGATAAATTATGTTTTTTATAACCTGGACCCCTCCGCCCTCTGCGCCGACCCGGTCACTACCTTTGAAAGCACCGGCTGTCCTATGTACCTCTATGATGACAATCATCTGAACGACATTGAATATCTCCTGAATAAGGATGTGCTTTTTGAAAAGATCCCCTACATGATCGCCCAGTCACTGACCGGTGACTACGACGAGGGGAACTCCTACAACTGGGCTCAGTGGAAATCCTTTAATGAGGATATGATCCTGGGACTTTATATCCGGAAAATGAACATTGAAGACATGAAGCCGGAAACCTGCTATCAGGATAAGCTTGACGGAAATCTTGCCCTGCTCTGTGCAGAGATCGAGGCCCACCCTGAAACACAATTTAAAATTTCCATTCCACCATATTCCATGCTCTGGTGGGACAATATCTACCGGAACGGAGAAACGGAAAGCTACCTGTACAACATGGAGCAGGCCATGGAAAAACTTCTTACTTATGAGAATGTGGAACTGTATTATTTCCTGAATGACAGAGAGATCGTAACAGATCTGGACAACTATATGGATCTGCTTCACTTCTCCCCGGAGATCAACCAGTACATCTGTGACAGTATGATCAGGAATGATCACAAAGTCACAGAGGCAAACTGCCATGAGATCATAGAAGATTCCCGCTCTCTGGCTTATCAGGCCGTTAACGAGCTGATAAAGCCCTATGAGGACAGGATCAAAGTGGATATTTATGACTGATATGAGAGCCTGCCACTTCTGACCGAAAACCTGCTTAGTCCTCCAGCAGTCGCAGGCCTGCGGTATCAGTAACAGGCAGGGAAAATACGATGGATTTTGCCTTGGTATCCAGTCCTGCCTGTTCCATCACAGCCTTCATGATATCATTCTTCTGCTCCTTCTTTGCCACGATAAAGATCATTTCCTTCTCGGCCGCCAGAGACACGCCCATAAATTTCTCGGCCTGCTCCATACCGGTGCCCTTGGCATGGATCACCGTGCCGCCATAAGCTCCGGCTCCTCTTGCTGCGTCCATAACCATTTCAATATATCCCTGATTGGCGATCACAATCACAAGTTCATATGTAGTATCCTTCAAGGCTGATTCCTCCTCTTTCTGAAAATCCTGACCCACTGTGAAAAACTGTAGTGCTTTCTTCCCCCCGATACTGCTGAAGGGCACGATAAAGGCAATACCGCCTCCCGGTGCATCGATCTGCAGCTTTTTCTGCAGACTCTTCTTCGTCTTATAAAAATTCTCATCTGTCAGTGCAGAAAAGATCACTGCCTTTTCTGTCGCTTCCAGTCCCAGATAATCAAGCACATCTCCTGAGGCAGTTCCATCTCCCAGGGTGACAAGCATGATCTGCAGCCCCTCCTCCTCATAAAGATGAAGGTATTTTCTGACCTGGTTCCTGTCCACGATCGTTGTCATCAGATTTAGTTTACTCATAATTCAATAATCTCCATATCTCCATAGGCTTCCAGTGTCGCTGCCATACCTGCTGCATGCTTCTTCAGATTCTCTGCCTTAATTCTGTAGATCACACCAAGGATCTGGATCGTGATCAGCGGTGTCATGGCTACCATGGCCACTACACCAAAGGCATCCGTAATGATATTACCACCCACACTGCTGCAGGCACCCATGGCAAAGGGCAGCAGGAAGGTTGCCGTCATAGGTCCGCTTGCCACACCACCGGAGTCAAAGGCAATCGCTGTAAAGATCTTCGGTACAAAAAAGGTCAGTATCAATGCTACGGCATAACCGGGAATGAGAAACCACATAATAGAAATCCCTGTCAGTACCCGGATCATTGCAAGGCCTATGGAAACTGACACACCAACAGAAAGACTGGTTCCCATGGCTCCTGCCGAAATTGCCCCATCCGTCAGCTCCTCTACCTGTTTGGTCAGGACAAATACTGCCGGCTCCGCCTGTACAATGAAATAACCGATGATCATACCGATCGGTACGATAATAAACCGGTAGGGCAGTCCTGCGATCACCTGTCCCAGATAATTGCCGGCCGGCATAAATCCTACATTGACTCCTGTTAAAAACAATACCAGACCTACATATGTATAAACAAGACCAATCCCGATCTTGATCAGAGTCTTTTTCTTGATATCCCTTGCGATCAGCTGAAAAATGCCAAAGAAAACAATGATCGGCAGAAGAGAGACCACCATTTCTTTCATATACTCCGGAATTTCTGTCGCGAACATATGCCAGAGCGCTACAGAGTCCTGGATTTCCGGAATAGCCTGCGGTACATAATCCATACTGTCCGGATGATAAATAAGTCCAAGGATCAATACAGCGATGATCGGTCCGACAGAACAGAGTGCCACCAGGCCAAAGCTGTCATCTGAGGCATGCTTATCACTTCGGATCGCACTGATACCAATACCAAGAGCCATAATAAAGGGAACTGTCATAGGTCCTGTCGTCACACCTCCGGAGTCGAAAGCAACTGACAGAAAATCTGCCGGTACAAACACCGCCAGCCCAAAAACGATCAGATAACAGATCACCAGCATTTTAGGAAGTGAAATAGAAAGCAGCATACGGAGTAATGCTGCTACCAGAAAGAAGCCGACCCCTGCCGCTACCGCCAGGATCAGTACCATATTGGGAACAGAAGGAACCTGCTGTGCCAGCACCTGCAGATCCGGTTCTGAAAGCGTTATCACAAATCCCATGATAAAGCCAACCAGAATCACAATGCTCAGCTTTTTACTCTTTGTCATTGTTGTTCCAACCCTCTCTCCCATAGGTGTCATGGAAAGATCCACACCAATAGAAAAAAGCAGCATTCCCACGATCAGAAGCACTCCGCCTATAAGAAACGCCATCACAATACTTGGTGAGATCGGCGCAATGGTAAAGCAAAGCAGAAGTACAATCGCTATGATAGGAAATACTGCCTTTAGGGTTTCTACAAATTTTTCTTTGAATTTCGATCTGTTAATTCTCAATAATAATCGTCGCCTTTCTGTTATGCTCTTTCCTTTGTTGATTTTCAGTATAACATAAGAAATTGCTCACATTAAGCGGATTTACAGAATTTTAATTATTCAGACTATTTTTTAACATTTTCTTTACAGAGGCAACAGCTGACAAGATTCTTATTCCTGTATCATCTCCCCGGTTACTACAGTAACCGGGTATTTTTTGCCACCGACCATCACTTCAGGAACCGTATCATCATGGGTCAGCATCCCCTCCTGGACATAGGAAAACTTCTCTGGTGTCTCTCCCCGCTCCAGCTTTCCGATCACCTCCTGTACCATGGCTCCCTGCTCTGGATTACACTCTCCGATGCACGATATCTTATCCTCATATACATACTCCATGGCTTCCTTTTTCACACCGTCAAAGGATATCACCATGATCTCACCCGCCTGAAGATCCGAACCTGCTTTCTTTCCCGCTGCTTCAATCGCTTCAATGGCTCCAAAAGCCTCATTGTCATTTTCACAGTAAACAACATTCAGATCTTCATACATGTTAAGAAGTTCCGCCATCACTTCCCGGCCTTTAGTCTGGGTAAAGTCTCCTGGCACCTCTGCCAGAAGCTCCCAGCCGTTCTCCTCTGCTGCCCTGGCCAGTCCCTTTGTTCTTCCGATCTGTGCAGATGCTCCGATCGTCCCCTGGATATTGACAATGTGGATTTCAGATGGATCAATGCCCTTCCGGATCGTATACTGTCTGAGCCATTCTGTGACCTTCCGTCCCTCCAGTTCAAAATCTGAACCGACCCAGCAGGTAAACAGGGAATCATCCGTAGCATCTACCTGTCTGTCCAGAAGGATCACGGGAATCCCGGCATCCTTTGCTTCCTGGAGCACCGTATCCCATCCGGTCTCTGTCACCGGTGCCAGCACAATATAATCCACATCCTGCTGGATAAATGTCCGGATCGCCCGGATCTGATTTGACTGCTTCTGCTGTCCGTCTTCAAAAATAAGCTGGTACCCATTTTCAGCTGTAAAGGTCGTTTTCATGGACTGTGTATTGGCACTTCTCCAGTCTGATTCTGCTCCAAGCTGGGAAAATCCGATCACGACCGGCTTCGGCGCCGGAGAGGTTTCTGCTGGAACCATTTCGCTCTTTTTGTCACAGCCTGTAAGAAGAGAAACTGCTGCCAGCAGACAGATACCTGCCTTTAAGATTCTGTTCTGTAAACGCATTTCTTTTTCCCGTCTTTCTGTAAACTTATACATGCTATTATACCTGATTCACCGGGATCTGGAAACAAAAAGAGGCAGCTGCCGGTAGAACTTTTCCGCCATCAGGCAAAAAAGACATCTGTCCCTGCAGTTACCTCTGCTGTCTGTTTCCTTATTCTGATTTCAGCGCTTTTTTCTTCTTGGCAATTACCACACTCTGTACAACAAGGAAGAGACAGAGCATTGCTGCAATGGTAATTCCTGTCCACCACGCCTGGTCAAGACCTGCAGAAGATACAATGTTCTGAATGGTGCTTAAGGAAAGAACACCAAAGAATGTACCGATGATATTTCCAACACCGCCTGTCAGCATGGTTCCACCGATAATGGAAGAAGCAATGGCATTCATTTCCATACCGCTCGCATGGGAAGCGGAGCCGGAGCCTACATGCAGGAAATATACGAATCCACCGATTCCTGCCAACAGTCCGCAGATCAGATGAGAAAGGAATCTCGTTCTCTTTACATTGATACCAAGCATCAGGGCACTCTGTCTGTTGCCGCCTACTGCATAAAAGCTTCGTCCAAGCTTTGTCCAGCGGAGGACACAGAACAGAACGATCACAATGATCAGGGCAGCTACCACACCTATTTCCACGTAAGCATTTACATACTTGCCAAGCTTGTTTACCGATCCCATACCTGGTACGATCACGCGGGTTTCCTTCAGTGCGACAAAAGCCTCGTTGGCTACGTTGAAGGGAGCACTGTTTACGATAGTTGTCATGCCTCTTGCAAAAAACATGCCCGCCAGTGTTACGATAAACGGCTGGATATCCAGATACGCTACCAGATAACCCTGTACCGCGCCGAAGGCAAGGCCGATAGCCAGTGCGATCAGCATGGATACGAATACATTTCCCTGGTGATAATCCAGATATACCGCACAGCACATGCTGACAAGGGCTGTCACACCACCCACGGAAATATCAATTCCTCCTGTGATCATAACAATGCTCATTCCACAGGAAAGTATGATAAGAGAAGCATTAGCATTTAAAATATTAAAAAATGTCTGCGGCTTTAAAAAGCCCTTTCCCTGAAACAGGATCGCTCCAATATACATGGCAAAGAATACAACAACAGTGATCGTCAGAAGCAGATTGGTGTCTGACATATTGGATATTTTCTTTTTCATTATGCTGCCTCCCTTCTTCCTGCTCCTGCTTTGATCTTCTTAAAGGTGGCAGTGAACCAGTCACGTACTACCGGTGTACTGAGTACCACCAGTACGATTACCACTACTGCTTTATAGGCAGAAAGGGCATCTGACTGTACATTGAACTTGTACAGTGTAGTTGTCAGGAACTGAATAACATAAGCACCAAGAATAGATGCTGTCATATTGAATTTGCCACCACTTAAGGAGTTGCCGCCAAGTGCAACTGCCAGAATGGCATCCATTTCAATATCCTTTGCAATAACGGAATAGTTAATGGAGGACAGACGGCTTACCTTGATCAGACCGGCTACTGCTACACATACCCCAAGAATAACGAAGGTCAGGAACTTGATAAACGCCGGGTTCAGACCATTTAGTCTTGAAGAGTTTTCATTGATTCCCACTGCCTGAGTATACAATCCCAGATTGGTGAACTTCATCACCAGCATGATCACTGCCACACAGGCTGCTGCAATAAAGAACGGTGTAGGGATCGGGATTCCCGGAATAAATCCTCCAAAATAGGAAAATGTCGGATCACTGATGATCGGCAGTTCATTGTTGTTGACCCATGCTGCAATGGAACGCCCTGCCGTAAACAGGATCAGCGTGGCAACCATCGGCTGGATCTTGAAATAGGCTACCAGGATCCCATTAAAGGCTCCACAGAGCATTGCTGCCACACAGGCTACCAGAAATGCCACGATGATCGGTGCCTGCAGAGTATCCGGTCTTGAATTTGTTCCACAGAGAACTCGTAGTATCACACTGCCGCTGATAGCGATCGTTGCACCCACACTGATGTCCTGTCCACCAGATGCCGCTGTAACCAGTGTCATACCGATCGCCAGGATTGCAAGCTCTGATCCATAGTCCAGGATCGTCATCAGATATCCTGAAAGAACCGGATCTCCTGCACTGTTATATCCCAATGAGATCTTATAAAAGGACGGATCAGCGATCAGATTGAAAACTGCCAGAAGCAACAGCGCTGCAATGGGGATAAATATCTGTTTACGCAGCAGACTGCCAAAGAAATCAGCCGCCCCGGATTTTTTTCTTACTTTCGTTGTCATCATTTTTCACCTCCGGCAATCGTGCTCATAATCTTATTCTGTGTCAGATCCTCTCCGGAAAGCTCTCCTACCACCTTGCGATCCCTCATAACGATCAGTCTTGAACAGGTACGGAGCATTTCATCTGTTTCCGAAGAAATAAAGGTAACGCTCATTCCTTCACCGGCAAGCTTTAATACCAGCTTCTGGATATCCACCTTGGTTCCTACGTCAATTCCTCTGGTCGGCTCATCCAGGATCAGATATTCCGGATGGGTCATAAGCCACCTTGCCAGGATAACCTTTTGCTGGTTTCCTCCAGACAGAGATTTGATCGGTGTCTCAGGAGATGCAGTCTTAATATCCAGCAGCTTGATATATTCTTCTGCAAACTTTTCTTTTTCTGCTTTTGAAAAAGGCTTAAAGAATCCACGAAGCACCTGCGCCGCCAGAATGATATTTTCCTTTACGGAAAGATCACCTACGATACCATCTCTCTTACGATCTTCAGGCAGATAAGCGATTCCATTTTTCATGGCTGCCAGCGGACTGGTGATCTTCACTTCTTTTCCATTCTTCTTTACTATGCCGCCAAGCACCTTGTCGGCTCCAAAAATAGCACGGACGCATTCACTCCGTCCAGATCCCAGAAGTCCAGTGAAGCCATTGACTTCTCCCTTCTTAATATAGAAGTCAAAGGGCTTGATCCCGGCATTGCTGTACAGCCCTTTCGCTTCCAGCACCGGTACAGAGTCATCTGAAGCTTCTGCTTTACTCTCACCCTTAATATCAGAAAGATCATCCAGCTCCTTGCCAAGCATTTTGGAAACAAGCTGTACTCTTGGAAGATCTTTGATTTCATATTCTCCTACCAGCTTACCGTCACGAAGTACGGTGATCCGGTCACAGACCTCATAAACCTGATCCAGGAAATGGGTAACGAACACAATTCCTACCCCTCTGGACTTCAGATCCCTCATGAGTCCAAAAAGCTTTTCCACCTCCTGCTCATCCAGGGATGAGGTAGGCTCATCCAGGATCAGCACCTTACAGTTCATATCTACAGCCCTTGCAATCGCTACCATCTGCTGTACTGCGATCGAGCAGCTTGCAAGCTGCTGGGTTGCCTTTGCAGGAATATCCAGATTTTTCAGGATCTTATCTGCATCTGCATTCATCTTTTTCCAGTTGGTCAGGGCACTGCTCTCCCGGCCGATATACATATTCTCAGCCACGGAAAGATTCGGACAGAGTGTGATCTCCTGATACACTGTACTGATTCCGAGCTTCTGCGCTTCCTGTGGAGAATGAATGGATATTGCTTTCTCTTTTCCTTTGATGAAAATCTCCCCTTCATCCTTGGTATAAACACCGGTCAGTACCTTGATCAGGGTAGACTTTCCGGCACCGTTCTCTCCCATCAGTGCATGGATTTCTCCCTCCCGGAGAGTAAAGTCCACTCCCTGCAGGGCACGTACACCGGGAAAGCTTTTATGTATGTTCTTTACTTCTAATACCGCATTGTCTTTCACTGTCTGTTCACCCCTTATTTCTGATTTCCAAATGATCCGCAGAACCATTTATTTTTGGCTCTTCCTGGAGAAAAAAAGCGCAGTGCATGCGTACCACCTTCATTTACTACGCCGCGCTGCGCTTACTTTCTGTCGTCTTTCTTCAGTCCGTTTTAGATACCGTACTGATCTACATCTGCCTGGGTAATGGTAGAAGCATCGAATCCCTTCTCATCCATGATGATTGTCTTCTCGGAGATTGTCTCGCCTGCTTCAATCTTCTTGATGATATCGTCAATATAGGAAGCCTGGAAAGGATTGCACTGTCCATCATAGTTCCAGTTCTGGTTCAGCAGCTCTTCCAGAGCCCACTTGTTACAGTCAAAGCCCATTACGATGACATCCTTGCCTACACCGTGAGGAATGTTTGCCTTATCCAGTGCTGCAACAGCACCCTTTGCCATATCGTCATTCTCTGCATAAATTACGTTGAAGCTTTCACCGGAGTCAATGACTGACTGTACGATCTGCTGTGCCTTCTCTGCGTTCCACTCTGCTGTCTGCTGGGTAACCAGTGTCCAGCCGTCATTTGCTGCTGCATCATTCAGAGCACCGGTACGTCCCTGCTGTGCAGCTGAACCCATAACGCCCTGTAAGTGGATGATCTTATACTCGCTTAAATTCTGTCCCTTTAACCAGTCAACTGCCGTCTGTCCTTCCTTTGCCATATCGGAAACGATAGAAGCTTCATAAAGACTCTCATCCGCGTCAATGGTACGGTCAAAGAGGATAACTCTGATTCCTGCATCCTGTGCATCCTTTAATACAGAATCCCATCCAGCTGTATCAGCTGCAGAAAGAAGAAGATAATCAACACCGTCCTGGATAAACTTCTGGGCTGCTGTGATCTGCTCATCATTCTTAAGGCTGTATGCAAAGGATGCTTCATATCCGTTTGCCTCTGTGAACATGTTCTTCATATCCTTGTCATTTGCTGTACGATAACCGGATTCATTAGGATCATTATTGATGATGCCAACCTTGATCAGCTCACCTGCTGCAGATGTATCTGCCACCTCTGCTGTCTCTGTTGTTTCTGTTGTTTCTGTTGTGTCAGCAGCGGCTGCATCAGAAGATGCTGCGGTATCTGCTGAACCTCCGCATGCGGTAAGTCCAAGTACCATGGCTGCGGTTAAAATAGCTGCTAAAAATTTCTTCTTCATGGAAAACCCTCCCTTAAAAAAGTTTTACTGTGTTTTGATGATATTATCTTATCCTCAAAACACAGTAAATTCCATGCACATACTTCTTACGAAGGTTCAATATTCTATTCAGCTCAGACCCGGGGTTGATTTTTTTCCGAATTCGGTTTGATTTTTTATTTCCACTGATCCGGCAGGCTTATGCTTACACATGTTCCTTCTCCGTAAGTACTTTCAATGGAAATTCCATACGTCTCTCCAAAGTTCAGCCGGATCCTTTCATTCACATTATAAAGACCATAGATCTCCTTACCGGTATAGGAAAGCTTCTGTATCCCGGCACGTACCTCATTAAGCCGCTCCTGTATCATCCCGATACCGTTATCCCTTACATACAGGACAAATCCATTTTCACTCCTCTCTCCGGTAATGGTGATCGTTCCCTGCCCTCTTTTATTCTTGATCCCGTGATAAAGGGCATTCTCCACAAGGGGCTGGATCGTGATCTTAGGAATTTTATATTCATAAAGATCCTCAGGTACAGTAATTTCATAACGCAGGATGTCCTGATATCTGACCTGCTGGATCTCCAGATAGCTTCTGACATGGGCAAGCTCCTCCCGGATAGGGATAATATCCTTGCCCTGATTCAGACTTGTCCGGAAGAAATCTGAAAGATTGCCCACCATGCTGACGACCCGCTTCTGATCCCCTGCCTCTGCCAGCCAGACGATCGTATCCAGTGTATTATACAGAAAATGTGGATTGATCTGTGCCTGCAGCAGTTCAAATTCTGCCTTCCGCAGCCTTATCTGTTCCGTTGTCACCTGATCCAGGAGTTCATTGATCTTATCTATCATGGCATTCAGGGAATCACTGAGCATCCGCGCCTCTGCACCGCTTTCCGCTGCAGCCCTGACACTCAGATTTCCTTTTGCCACCTGATTTGTTACCCTGCTGATCCTGGTGATCGGCATGGTAATACTTCTGGGGATATAATAAGAAAGGATAATGACAAGGAGCAGGAGCAGACCCATTCCCAGCAGGGAAAAACGAACCAGATTCATGAAAAATGTCTGATATGCCGCCCTCGACTGCTGAATCCCCCTGACCTCATAGTATATGTACTGGGACATCGTATCTCCAACCAATGAGGTGACGATCTGGACATCATTTTCCCAGATTTCCATATTGTCCTCATAACGGCTTTCCTTCTGGAGATTTTCCTCGATCCTGTCTACATAAATCCGCAGATTGCTCAGATATTTATTCACACTGTCGAGCCTGGCTATATTATCCTCTGCCTCTGTTATCTCTTCCAGTCCGACTACGATTCTTTCAGCCTCTTCTATCATGGAATCCAGTTCAGATTCCTCCACAGTCTTATTTCCTACGATAAGAAGATAGGTTTCATAGTCGAAATCCTTCTTGAAGTCCAGGCTGAATTCACTGGCAACTACAGTAGAATTGACCATATCCTCATAATTATGGTTCATGTCCCACAGATTATAAAAAGTAAATACCAGAAAGATCAGAAGCGGAATCAGCAGAAACAGATAGGAATACCGGATCTTGGTGGCAAGAGAAGATCTGTAATAAATATCCTTCAGTCTTCTGATCATAAATCCTCTCCCTCTGCTGCCCTGCCTCCTCTGTACTGAGTTGGTGTCATTCCCTGTGTTTTCTTAAAGAGATAAGAAAAATAATGGGGATCCTTATACCCTACCTCCATACTGATCACACTGCTCTTCTTACTGCTGCACCTAAGCAGCTCCTTCGCCCGGTTCATCCGGTAATCGGTCAGATACCTGATCAATGTCTGTCCTGTCTGCTGACTGAAGATCATACTCAGATGATTAGGGGAAAAATTCACATGGGACGCCAGAAGATTCAATGACAGCTCTTCCTGCGCATAATTATCTTCAATGTAATGGATGACTTCGCTCACCACATCCTCATAGCGGCTGCTCGCCTTTTTCTCACGCAGCACAAGTGCCTTTTCCATAATCCTGACAATATAATCCATGGCACTTTTTTCATCCTGCAGAATGGAACTGTCCTGATCCGGTGCCTCGATCTCGTCTTTCTGCAATCCAAGCCC
The DNA here is from genome assembly GCF_037359455.1 of Suilimivivens sp. Classification (NCBI taxonomy): domain Bacteria; kingdom Bacillati; phylum Bacillota; class Clostridia; order Lachnospirales; family Lachnospiraceae; genus Suilimivivens; species Suilimivivens sp. Next base: position 25,865 of record NZ_JAXXXI010000057.1, on the reverse strand, counting down.
CTTTAGGAAATCCACAATACTGAAATACGCATCCATGGTGATATACTGACGGAAGATCCTGGATTTCATGGCACCTCCGTCCAGCTTGCCGAAAAATTCATCTACAAAATAAACAACCTCATCCAGATCTCCTGTCCGCAGAAACTCCTGCATTTTCGTACGGTCGATCTGTTCCGGATTCACAGCGCTGATCCTAAAGTCCTCATGCTCTGCAGCACCTTCCTGCATAAGCAGACTGCTGTCCAGGATACAGCTTTCTGCTACCAGGTACCTGTGCGCAAAGGCATGACTGGCATCCTCAAAGGACGCAGGGATCTCCCGCAGCCTGTTGACCGGAGTGCCGATTCCACCAAAATAACGCAGATTCACATAACTGGAGAGCACCTCTTTCACATCGCCCAGATATTCCTTCTGGTAAGCAAGCAGCTCATCTTCAGAATCTGCCTTAAAAAGAAATGCTCTGCCCTCCAGCGCCCTGTCGAAAATAAGCACATGCTCAGGCTCTGCCAGCTTTGCAATTCTTTCATCCACGACAACAATGCTTCCGGAATACTCCTCATAATCATGCTTCATAGACTGTATCTTCAAAAGGACGATGCTGTACCAGGGAGCCATGATCTTCAGATCAAGCTTATCCGCTACAGAAAGAAGCTCCTCCATGGAACAGTCCCCCGTTACCAGATGCTGGAACAGATCCATCTGATCCCGCAGGGAATTTTCTTCCATTTCCTTCTGATACTTTTCACGGATTTCCTTTTCCTTCTGTTTATCCAGGATGATTTCAGCTACTGAATCAATCTCCTGCAGCAGCGTCTCGCCATTAACAGGCTTCAGCAGATATCTGGCTACTCCGATTTGGATCGCCTCTTTGGCATAATCAAATTCCTCATACCCGGAAAGAATGATGATCTCTGTTTCCGGAAGCTCCTTTTTTACGAGACGGCTTAATGCGAGTCCGTCTACAAAGGGCATTTTAATATCTGTGATCAGGATATCCGGTCTTGTCTTCTGAATCAAAGGAAAGGCAAGCTCTCCATCGCTTGCCTCTCCACAAAACTCATAGCCATGAGCCTGCCAGTCTATATTGTTTTTGATCCCTTCCCGGATGATAAATTCATCCTCAGCTAAAAATACCTTCAGCATATTCTCTTCCCCTGTCAGACAAAAGCTTTTAGTTCTGCCCATAATAGGCATTTGCACCATGCTTTCTGTAATAGTGCTTATCCTGCAGCTCCTGCGGTGCCGGTGCAACCTTAGGATTGATGGTTTCTGTCCGGTACGCCATTTTAGCAACTTCTTCGAGGACGACAGCATTGTGTACCGCATCCATGGCATCCTTACCCCAGGCAAAGGGACCATGGTTCTTGCACAGAACTGCCGGTACTGCCATGACCTCCTTATTCATTCTCTGGAATTCATTGACGATCAGATGACCGGTATTCTCTTCATAAGCCTCATCGATTTCTTCCTTTGTCAGGCATCGCAGACACGGAACCTCGCCGTAAATATAATCTGCATGGGTCGTTCCATAGCAGGGAATACTTCTGCCTGCCTGCGCCCAGCTTGTCGCATAGGAAGAGTGAGTATGTACGATCCCTCCGATCTCCGGGAATGCCTTATATAGCTCCAGGTGGGTAGGAGTATCTGATGAAGGTCTCAAATCTCCTTCTACTTTATTTCCCTGCAGATCCATGACAACCATATCAGCCGGTGTCATCTTCTCATAATCCACACCGCTTGGCTTGATAACAAACAATCCGCTCTCGGTATCAATGGCGCTGACATTTCCCCAGGTAAAGGTAACCAGTCCATACTTTGGAAGCAGCATATTCGCTTCGTATACTTTTTGCTTTAAATCTTCTAACATTCTTCTGTCCTCCGGATTCTTCTTTTCCTCTGCAGGGCCGACTGCCCTGAAACAGCTCAGCCCTTCAATGCCTCCACAGCTGCTCTCTCTGCGGAAAGCCCCTTCATATAACGCTCCATGAAGCTTTCAAAGCCCTTCACCTCAACAGGATCCGGTGAAATACTGCTGCCGCTTTCTCCGGCAAAGACCTCTCTGTTTAGAAATGCCTGCAGCTCTTCATTCTGCTCCTTTTCCTGCATATAAGCTGCAAGGAGAGCGATTCCCCATGCACCGCCTTCTCCTGCTGTCTCCATGACAGAAACTGGTGTATTCATGGCTGCTGCCGCGATCCTCTGTCCGACTTCTTTGGTCTTAAACAGACCGCCGTGGCCAAACATCCTGTCAACCTTCACATCCTCCTTCTCAAACAGCAGATCAAGTCCTGATTTTAATGCTGCCAGGGAAGAATAAATATGGGTTCTCATAAAGTTTGCCAGGGTAAAGTGATCCTCAGCCTTTCTCATAAAGAGAGGAGCCCCTTCTTCAAAACCGGTAACCGGCTCTCCTGAGAAATAATTGTAGGAAACAAGACCGCCGCAGTCTGCATCTCCTTCCAGTGCTTTCTGGAACAGGGTTGTATATAAGGTATTCTTGTCTACCTTGTGGCCAATGCTCTCTGCAAATTCATCAAAAATATTGACCCATGCGTTGATATCAGAGGTACAGTTGTTGCAGTGTACCATGGCAACGGGTGCCCCATCCGGTGTAGTTACCATATCGATCTGCGGATAAACAGAAGACAGAGCCTTTTCCAGTACGATCATGGCAAAGATACTGGTTCCTGCAGATACATTACCGGTTCTGACCCCGACACTGTTGGTTGCTGCCATGCCGGTTCCTGCATCTCCCTCCGGAGGACAGAGCGGAATTCCCGCCTCCAGTCTGCCGCTGACATCCAGAAGTGCTGCTCCCTCCTTTGTCAGGACGCCAGCCTTTTCTCCGGCTGTCAGGACACCCGGCAGGATCTCTGTCAGCTTCCAGGAAAATCCACAGGATGCGATGAGTTTATCAAACTTATCCACCATTTCCGCATCATAGGTGCCGGTTGTGCTGTCAATCGGGAACATACCGGATGCATCACCTACACCAAGCACCTTTTCCCCTGTCAGCTTATAATGCACATAGCCTGCCAGTGTGGTCAAAAATGCGATATCCTTTACATGTGCTTCCTGATTCAGGATCGCCTGATACAGATGGGCAATACTCCATCTCTGTGGAATATTAAAGGAGAATTCCTTTGTCAGCTTCTCTGCCGCTTCCTCTGTAATGGTATTTCTCCAGGTACGGAACGGTACCAGCAGCTCATCCTTTGCATCAAATGCCAGATAGCCGTGCATCATGGCTGAAAATCCGATGCCCTCAAATCTACTGACAGAAACGCCGTAGGTTTTGTCAATATCCTTCAGAAGATCCTGATAGCAGTCCTGAAGCCCGCCCCAGATATCCTCAAGGGTATAGGTCCAGATCCCATTATCAAAGCGGTTCTCCCACTCATGGCTTCCACTGGCAAGGGGCTTTCCTTCCTCATCAATCACAACTGCTTTGATCCTGGTAGAACCAAATTCTATTCCGAGGAAAGATTTTCCCTCTTCAATTAATTTTTTTGCTTCCATTTCACAAGTAACCTCCTTTTGCTTCTCTTATTACCATACCACAAAATTTAGCGGTAAAACACCTCTCCGAGCATCAAATCTCTCTTAAAATCACGGATTTTTGTGTCCTTGTCAATATAAACAGCCTCTACACCCATAGCAGCTGCAAAATCACCAATCTGCTCTGCTGTCAGATCATAGGTGAATGCCGTATGATGGGCGCCGCCTGCCAGGATCCATGCTTCTGCTCCGGTATACATATCCGGCTGTGGTGTCCAGAAGCTGGTTGCAACAGGAAGCTTTGGCATAGGCTTTTCCACCTTCTTGCACTCTACATCATTGATGATCATACGGAACCGGTTGCCGAGATCTATAAGGGATACTGCTATACCGCTTCCTTCCTTGGAGGTAAATACCAGTCTTGCCGGATCCTCTCTGTCACCCATGCTTAAGGGCTGACACTTGATACTGATAGGGCCATCTGCGATAGAAGGGCAGATCTCCAACATATGGGCTTCCAAAATGCCTTCCTTTCCCTTCACCAGATTGTAGGTATAGTCCTCCAGCATGGAAGTTCCCTTCGGGTTCTTCATGTCACCGGTCATGATCTTCATCAGTCTGACCATGGCTGCCACCTTCCAGTCACCCTCTGCACCAAAGCCATAGCCCTTTTCCATCAGTCTCTGGATGGCAAGCCCGGGAAGCTGCTTCAATTTCCCAAGATCACCAAAGTGCGTTACGATCGCCTGATAGTTCTTTTCCTCCAGGAAACGCTCAAAACCGATCTCGATCTGTGCCTGGACAGCCACATGCTTCTTAAATTCCTCCGGATCTCTTCCCTCCAGAAGAATATTGTATTTCTCATAATACTCATCCACCAGCGCATTGACATCAGAAGCAGAAACCGCATCCACACTTTCTGCGATCTCATTGACAGGGTATGCATCTACTTCCCAGCCAAATTTGATCTGTGCTTCTACCTTGTCACCTTCGGTAACCGCTACATTTCTCATATTGTCTGCCACACGCATGACACGGATATGGCTGCTCTCCACGATACCTACCGCTGTTCTCATAAAGGATGCGATTCTGCCGACTACCACAGGATCAGACCAGTGGCCAACAACAACCTTTCTCTCGATCCGCATTCTGCTGACAATATGACCATATTCCCTGTCACCGTGGGCAGACTGGTTTTCGTTCATAAAGTCCATATCAATGCTGTCATAGGGAATTTCTTCATTGAACTGGGTATGGAAATGCAGCAGGGGCTTACGATACTCCTGCAGACCCAGGATCCAGGATTTTGCCGGTGAAAAGGTATGCATCCATGTGATCACACCGGCACAGCTTTCATCAAGATTTGCCTCATTAAAGGTTCTGCGGATCAGTTCATTAGTGATCAGCGTAGGCTTCCAGACCACCTCATAGGGAAGAAGTCCGGATGCATTCAGTGCATCTACGATCTTATGGGAATGCTCTGCTACCTTTGCAAGGCACTCCTCTCCATAAAGATCCTGGGAACCGGTGCAAAACCAAAATACATAATTCTTTTTCTGTAACATACAAGATACCTCCTTACAATACATGAAATAATCGTCTTTTATACTGTAATGGTATAACTTGTATGCTTATCTTTACAAGTTGTTTTTTCGCAGCCGCCATCCTTGTCAGCGTCTGTCAAGACAGGAATTTCCGATCACCAGCTCCGGCTCAATCAGGATCTGTTCGCTCTCCAGACCTTCCCTGTGGTGGATCAGATCAAGCAGAAGCTCTGCCGCCATCTCTCCCAGCTTTTCCTGCGGGTGAACAATGGTCGTCAGGTGAAAGCCGTCACCTGCAGCCATAAAGGAATTGTCGTAGCCGGTAACAGAAATGTCCTCCGGCACCCTTTTTCCCATATCCTGCAGTGCCTGTATCACCTTCATGGCAATCTGGTCATTGTAGCATACGACGCTGTCCATGGCAGCCTGCTTCTGTACCAGCCTGCATATCCCATCATAAGGGTGCACCCTTCTGTCCTCCGTATAAAACCAGATCACCCTGTCCGGATCATAGACAAGTCCGGCCTCCTGCAGCGCCTGTACATAGCCACGGTGCCTGTTCTGTCCCTGCATATCATCTGACTTGAACACGCCAATGATATTCCTGTGCCCGGTCTCGATCAGATATTTCGTGATCAGATAGCCACCAAGGCAGTCGTCCATCAGCACCTTTGGCTTTTCACTGAGCTGATCAAAGCACCCCTGGATAAACACATAAGGAATCCCGTATTCCTCCAGCTTCCCATAAAGCTCCGTATGACGACAGTAAATATGGCTCTTGCTTGGCTCTATGATGATCCCCTCAATGTCCTTCTGTAAAAGCTCCTCCAGGCACTTCGCCTCCTGGCTTCTGGAGTTCTTTGTATTTTTCAGGATAATACTGTACCCCTCTCTGGTCAGTACCTCATCGATCCCCTGAATGACCCGAGGAAAAATATAGTCCGACAGATAAGTAGTGACAACAGCAATATTTCTGGAATTTCCTGTGTGCATCACTCTTTCCCGGCAAAATGTTCCCCTGCCATGCTCGGCATAAATATAGCCTTCACTATCAAGTACTGCCAGCGCTTTCCTGACCGTCTGACGGCTGATCTGGTAAGCCGCTGACAGTTCATTTTCAGAGGGAAGCTTATCGCCTGGTCGGATCTCGCCCTTTGTCACCTTCTCCTTCAGATCTGTCATAAGCTGATAATACTTGGGCTGCTTCTGCCCACAAAAGCTTTCACCTTTCGTCATTCATCAATTCTCCCAACGTTGTTTCACCCCAGCTATAGTTCGTCAGGTAGCTTCCCTTAAATAGCTGTGAATATTCCTCTTTCCCTGAAAGATAATTATACAGATCACACTCGACCTTATCCATGACAATACGTCGTTTTCCATCGACAGCTTCCACAATACCGGAAATTCCATATTCCTCCAGTGTGCTTTTCAAACGCAGCGCAACTTTCCGGTATCTCGAAAGAGTCAGCGTATTTGCCGGCTCATCCTCCCACAGGAAACTGACAGCCTCTTCAGAAGTAACATATCCCCCTTTACGGTCAACAAGCAGTGCAAAAAGCTCCTTGGATTTTTTGTTGCGGAATGCAATAGGCGTGTCTCCTACAAACACATCAAAGTAACCAAAGGTGCGGATGGACACCGTACGTTTCTCCGCCAAGGTCGATCTGTCCGGTTCCAGACCTCCATCTACTGAATAAAGCATAACATAACGGGAAAAATTTGTGTTTGGCTCTTTTTCGGAACAAATTGCCTTGATCTTACATTCTTTCTCAGACTGATAATCAAAATAAGCAAACTCTGCTTCCCCGGCTCTTAGTAATTCCATATATTTTTCATAAGGAACTTCGCTGTATGCAACAAACCTTTCTAAGGGAGTGAAGCATTCCATCAGTGGAAGCCATTCTTCCTCCGTATAGCCAAAAAATTCACAGACATTTTCAGTTGCATACAGCGGCTTTACCAGACCCTTTGCTGTAACTTCAAAAGCTGCAATGCCATCCGAAAATTTTGTGACTAAATTTCGCATTTTTTCTTTCAGCTGATTGTTTTCTTCCTTCAGTGCAGCAGAATTCCCCGTCTCTTTTGTCTCTCGACAGCAATAGAGACTGACCGATTCATCAACTTTGATAAATATACCCGTATATTGCCTGATGCTGTTATTGGTAGAACGGGCCTTATAGATGACTTGCGGCGGTCTGCCGTCAATTCCATCCAGCCTCTTTTGACAATAATCCCTGAAAAAATGCCGCACAATATCCTGCTGTTCTATATTTACGGATGCGATCAGCCACTTTTCCAGTGCATCCTCAATTTGCATCGCTATATTTTCAAATCTCTTAAAATAAGATGTCTCTTCACAATACAGGCATTTCACGGTGCCGGCATCAAAATTAAATTCAAAAATCTTATCATAAACATCAGTAAGAGCCCGCAGATAGCGTTTGCTTTCATTCGCCTTCCGTGCCTGATAACGCTCCGTAATATCCATACAAACACTTTGAAACTCTGCTTCCCCATGTTCATTGACACACTTCGTAACCCACCCGAAAACATGTGCACGGTATCCGTCACAGCAAAGCAATGTCATATCTCCAGCGATTGGAGCATCCGCAGAAAAAACACGGTTCAGATATTTTGAAAATCTGCGTCGTTCCTCCATGGGGATCATCAGGAAGATATTGCTTTTATACATTTCCAGATAATCAATTTCCCCCTCTTTTGCTTCTGGAAAACGCAGGATTTCAAGCATCTTTGAATTGATATATGTAATTCTCGGCTGTTTTTCACAGGTATATCTTAAAATTCCGCAAGGAACAGTTTCATTCAAAAATACCAGATCAGTATTCCTGTTTTTCATATCGGTGATATCTGTTAAAACAGAATGCCCGATGAGTGTTCCATCATCCAGTCTCCCGGGTGTAACGGTATCTCTTACCCAGATAACTGTACCATCTTTTTTTATAAGACGGTACTCACCTGTAAGCGTCTGTTCTTTCAGAATTATATTCTGGATAAAATCAAGATACTTTTCAAGATCTGCAGGATGTACCATTTTTGCATAAAGATCTGTTCTGTCATCCAACAGTTCATTTTGCTGGATCCCAAGCATTGCACACAGATTACAGCTGACATAATTCAGGTGTACAGGAGATGTCAATATATACTGATGAAAACCACATATTTGATGGTCAAGTATTTTCTCCATGTTATTCAATGCGTTATTCATACTATCTCCTTTTACAGAGTTTCCTCCTCTGCCAACGGTATTATAAATCAATCCATGTTATATTACAACTAATGCGGTACCTGCTATTTCTGACCACGAAGCACCGTCTTTTGTATCTTACCGCTGATGGTTTTAGGCATTTCAGTTATGAATTCCACGAAACGGATCCATTTGTATTCTGAAAGCTTCTGATTGCAAAAATTTTTAATTTCCAGCTCAAGCTCCTGTGACGGCTCATATCCTGCCCCAGGAACAACAACTGCCTTGATCGCCTGACCCCGCAGAGAATCCGGTACGCCGATCACACTGCATTCTACAACGGCAGGATGCTCCATCAGCACATTTTCCACTTCATAAGGTCCAACCCTGAAGCCGCCTGTCTTGATGATATCATCAAAACGTCCATGGAACCAGTAATGGCCATGTTCATCCATATATGCCGCATCACCCGTATGATATACCCCATCACGCCAGACATATCCGTACTGTTCATCATCGTCTAGATATGTAGTAAATACACCCGGCTGTTTACCAGCCTTTTCGGGAATAATAACAACCTCCCCTATTTCGCCAATCCCTGCAGGTTTTCCGTCCTTTCCCCGAAGCTCAAGATTGTAAAAGGGGGACGGTGTTCCCATGGAACCCTCCACGGCATCATAGCCTTTGAAATTTGCCATTAATAATGTTGTCTCAGTCTGTCCGTAGCCCTCACAGAGTTGAAGCCCGGTACGTTCTGTAAACTTATGAAACACCTCAGGGGCTAACATTTCACCTGCTGTGGTCGCATGTCTGAGCGTTGGCATGTCAGGAATGCCTTTACGCACAAGGTAACGATAAACTGTGGGAGGTGCACAGAAGGAGGTTACACCATAATGGTTGATAACTGCAGTCAGCTGCTTTGGCTCAAAATTATCAAAATCATACACCATAACCGCACAGCCAACCAGCCATTGTCCATAAAGCTTACCCCAGGATGCTTTTGCCCATCCTGTTTCCGCAACAGTAAAATGCAGGCCGTCTTCCTCTGCCTGATGCCAGTACTTTGCCGTGACGATATGTGCAAGCGGATAACTGTGATCATGAATTACACCTTTAGGATATCCTGTAGTGCCGGATGTAAAATACAGCATCATAGGATCCGCCGCCAGGGTCTGCACACGTTCAAATTCTTCAGAAGCTTCTTTCATAGCTTCTGTCATATTTTCAAAGCCGTCTGCATCCCCCTGTACACACCAGAGCTTTGCTGTCATGCCAGCCTCTTCCAGCGCTTCGGTAATTTTTCCCGGGACCTCGTTCTGGGTAGTGCATACAAATGCCTTTGCCTTAGAAGCTTTCATGCGATATACAAGATCGCTGACCGTCAGCATATGCGTTACCGGTATCATCACTGCACCCAGCTTGTGCAGTGCCACTGCAGCAAACCAGTATTCGTAATGCCGCTTCAGGATCAGCATAACACGGTCTCCGTGGCCTATTCCTGCACTTTGAAACACATTCGCCATCTGATTGCTGTACTTTTTTATATCTGCAAATGAAAAAATATGTTCTTCACCTTCTACGTTGCACCAGACCAGCGCACGTTTTTGCGGTGTTTCATCTGCAATTTTATCAACAACATCATAACCGAAATTAAAGTTATCCGGATATTCGAGTGTTATTTTTTGTAACCTGCCGTTTTCATCAACAATTTCACTACAGTATTGTTTATATATACTCATTTTCACTCCTTAACAACTGCGCTTACACCCAGCTTACGGAATCTGTCATAGCGGCTCTGAATCAGGTCAGCTTCCTCAGACAATACTTTTAGCTCTTCCATCAGTAGGGTGCGGATACGGTCATAGAATTCCTTTTTCCCGATATCATTTTCGGAAAGGATGCGTTCAATCACACCGATACTTTTTGCATCTTCAGCCGCTAATTTCAAGCTTGCTGCTGCCATTTCTGCTTTGGCAGCATCTTTCCAGAGAATACTTGCGCAGCCTTCTGGGGAAATGACAGAATATACGGCATTTTGCAGCATCCAGACTCTGTCGGCAACTGCAAGACCAAGAGCACCTCCACTGCCGCCTTCACCAATTAAAATAGAAATGATCGGAACACAAAGCGTGGACATTTCCAGCAGATTTTCAGCGATCGCCTGTCCCTGTCCCCGTTCCTCAGCCCCGACTCCACAGTATGCACCGGATGTATCGACAAAACAAATAACTGGTCTGCCGAATTTTTCAGCCTGTCTCATAAGCCGCAGGGCTTTGCGATAGCCTTCAGGCTGAGGCATACCAAAATTCCGATAGGAACGCTCCTTTGCCGTATGACCTTTTTCAATTGCAATTACCGTCACGGGAATATTACAAAGCTTTGCAATGCCACCCACAACAGCGGGATCATCTGCAAAACGGCGATCACCATGAAATTCAATAAAGCCGCCGAAAACATTTTTAATGTAGTCAAGCCCTGTCGGTCTTTTACTATCACGGGCAAGCTTCACCCGTTCATAAGCAGCCAGGCTCATATCATAATCCTCCACCATGCATTTTCAACAGCTCATTCAGATACTTTTTCTGGCTGGAGCGTTGAATAATGCTGTCAATAAATCCATGCTTCAGTACAAATTCAGACTTTTGAAATCCTTCCGGCAGAGTCTTCCTTGTCGTCTGTTCAATCACTCTTGCCCCTGCAAACCCGACAGTTGCACCGGGTTCAGCAAGAATAATATCTGCTTCCATAGCGAAGCTCGCCGTCACACCACCCGTTGTCGGATCAGTAAGAACAGCAATATACAAAAGACCTGCATCACTATGCCGTTTTACCGCTGCGCTTATTTTGGCCATCTGCATCAGAGACAATAAGCCTTCCTGCATACGGGCACCGCCAGATACAGTAAAGCCGATAACCGGCAGGCGGTGCTGCACGGCATACTCAAATAGTATCGTTACTTTTTCACCAACAGCACTACCCATGCTACCCATCATAAAGTACGGTTCCATAACAAACAGACAGCATTTTTGTTTCCCAATAGCAGCCGTACCGCAGACCACGGCCTCCTTTTCGCTGCTTGCTACACGGACAGTTTCAAGCTTCTCCTTGTATCCGGGAAAATTTAACGGATTATCAGCTTTCATATTAGGATATAGCTCATGAAAGCTTCCCTTATCCGTGATCATCTGTATACGCTGACGTGCTTTCATACGAAAATGATAACCACAGGAACAGACAAGATCATTTGCCCAAAGGCGGCTCAGCGGAATATCCTTGTGACAATTCGGACATTTCTTTTCAGGCTCACCGGCATCACGCTGGACAGGAGCAGAAGAACGTCCGCCTTCTTCTAATTGATTTTTAGGTTTTAAAAAATTAAGTAATGCCATTTCATCACCTGTTTCCCATAAACGCTAAATCATAATTACCGGATATAAAGCGCTCATCCTCTACGATCCGCAGTTGTTCCTCAATGTTAGTCGATATGCCGCCAATTACCAATTCGCAAAGTGCCGCCCTCATTTTGCGGAGGGCTTCTTCCCGTGTTTTAGCATATACGATCAGCTTGCCAAGCAATGAATCATAATACGGGGATACGACAGTGCCTGTGACCAGACAGGTATCAAACCGTACAGACGGTCCGCCCGGAACATGAAGCATTTCCAGCGCTCCACAGCTGCCTGCATTGATACGGCATTCAATGGCAGAGCCTTTTATTCTAACATCCTTTTGTATAAAATTCAGCGGTATACCAGCCGCAATGCGGATCTGCCATTTTACAAGATCAAAACCTGTCAGCATTTCTGTTACACAATGCTCAACCTGCAGCCGCACATTCATTTCCATAAACCAGAAGTTTCCCTCCCGGTCAAGCAGGAATTCAAGCGTACCCGCACCTACATAGCCAATTTTTTTTACAGCATCCACTGCCAGCTCTATAATCCCCTGACGCTGCCCGTCATTAACGGCAGGAGAAGGAGTTTCTTCCAGCAGCTTTTGGTTTCTTCTTTGGAGAGAGCAGTCCCTGTCACCAAGGCACACTGCATTTCCGTGTTCATCAGCAAGAATCTGCAATTCAACATGTCTTGCAGGAAAAATATATTTTTCAAGATACACACTGCCGTCGCCAAATGCACTGACCGCTTCACTGGTTGCCTGATAGTAGGCATCCTCCAGTTCATCCTCCGAATGAATCAGACGGATTCCCCTTCCGCCTCCACCTGCACAGGCTTTGAGCATAACAGGATATCCGATTCCGTCAGCTGCCTGCCTTGCTTCTGCGGCAGAAGCTACTGTTTTTGTTCCGGGAATGACCGTCAGGCACGTGCTTCGAATCAGTTCCTTCAACAGTGCTTTATTACCAATACGCTCCATGCTTTCGGGATCCGGGCCGATAAATACCAATCCGTTCTTTCTGCAGGCACGGGCAAAGTGTGCATTTTCAGAAAGAAAACCATAGCCAGGATGAATTGCCTGCGCTCCCGCCAAAATAGCGGTGCTTATAATTTGATTTTCGTTCAGATAACTTTCCGAAGCCTCGGGACCACCGATGCAATAGCTTTGATCAGCAAGAGCCACGTGAAGGGCATTTTTATCCGCCTCAGAATATACAGCAACCGTAGCCACACCCATTTCCTTGCAGGCACGGATGATACGGACAGCAATTTCGCCGCGGTTGGCGATCAGTATTTTTGAAAACATAGTTTACACTCCTGTGATTGCAAAGGAAAATTCAGCTGAAGCGCAAAGTCTTCCATCCACCGTAACAGTACCCTCTGCAAAGTAGAAAGGATGCTTTGCGCGTTTAATACGGCACTGTGCTTCGACTGTATCCCCTGGCTTAACAGGAGAACGGAATTTCACATTGTTAAGCCCTGTATAAACGGGCAGTTTCCCTTCGCTCATTTTATCCTTCATCAGTACACATGCAGACTGAGCCAGTATCTCGCAGAGAATAACTCCGGGCACAACAGGATTATCCGGGAAATGTCCCTTAAGGAAAAATTCATCGCCACGAACAGTATAATGCCCGACAGCTGTACTCTCCTTATTTTCTGCATCGTCAAGAAGCAGCATATTATCTCTGTGAGGTAATATAGTCATTATTTCTTCTCTGTTCATATTCTTATCTCCTGATACGGAAAAGCTCTGTTCCATATTCAACAACCTGCCCGTCAGTAACACAGATCTCCGAGATGATACCATCTTCATTGGAAGCAATCTCATTCATCAGCTTCATTGCTTCCACAATGCAGAGAGTTTGTCCCTTTTTCACTGTATCACCAATAGAAACATAGGGATCGGCATTTTCTGCCGGTGCCGTATAAAATATACCAACGATAGGTGATTTTACGCTGATATAATCCTTTGACCCAGCTGCTGTCTGCATATTGGCAGCAGCACCGGGAACAGAATATAAAGTTTCTCCTGCAGGCGCTGCAAGGGAACGCTCCAGACGGACCTTACTGTTTTCCTCTGTAATTTCAAGTCCTGTCAGCCCAAGCTCCTTCATCAGCTCGGCATATTTGCGGATATTTGTTTCTTTCATCTTATTACACCTTTCTGAAAGCAAGGCATGCATTATGACCACCAAATCCAAGGGAGTTGGAAAGTGCCAGCGTGATATCTGCTTTTACAGCAATTTTCGGGACACAGTTCAGATCACAATTTTCATCCTGTTCATCCAAATTGATCGTGGGCGGAATAATACTCTCATTCAGTGCAAAAAGACAAGCCAGTGCTTCAATAGCGCCCGCTGCCCCAAGCATATGTCCTGTCATGGATTTTGTGGAGCTTACATAAGCCTTCTTTGCATTATCTTCTCCAAGGGCTTTCTTGATAGCAGATGTCTCAATTACATCATTCATCGGTGTACCTGTTCCATGTGCATTGATATAAACAGTATCTTTATCTGTGTATCCGGCTTCTTTCATAGCATCCTTCATTGCCTGTGCACCTCCGCGCGCATCTGGATGAGGGGCAGTGATATGACAGGCATCGCAGGTAGAACCATAGCCACATACCTCGCCATAAATTTTTGCACCGCGTTCCTTTGCATGCCCATACTCTTCAAGAATAAGCGCAACAGCTCCTTCACCGATAACAAAGCCGCATCTGCGTTTATCAAAAGGCAGAGATGCCGCATCTGGATCTTCAGCTGTGGAGAGTGCCTGCATATTGACAAAGCCTGCGATAGCAGAAGGAACAATAGCAGCTTCAGCACCGCCGGTGATCACAGCATCAGCATAACCGTGACGAATAAGGCGCATTGCTTCACCGATGGCGTTGGAACCAGAAGCACACGCAGTAACGGCAGGCATGACAGATCCCCGGCAATCATGACGGATAGCAATCGTACCGGCTGCCATATTACCGATCATCATGGGCACAAATAAAGGAGAAACCCGACGCGGTCCTTTCTCTATCAGCTTTGTATGCTCTGTTTCAAAGGTGCTGATACCACCAATGCCTGAACCAAAGATAACTGCGAAGCGTTCTGGCTCAACATTGCCTTCAACACCGCTATCATCTACTGCCTGCTGTGCGGCTGCAACAGCAAACTGTGCATAGCGGTCAGTACGGAGGACCTCATTAACCTCCAGGTACTCCTTGGGATCAAAGCCCCTGACTTCAGCTCCCAGCTTTGCTTTGAATTTTTCTGTATCGAAAAGCGTAATGGATCCAATGCCGTTTTTACCGTTCTTCATATTCTCCCAGGTATCAGAAACACTGTTTCCCAAAGGGGTAATTGCACCGATACCGGTAACAACAACTCGTCTGTTTTCACTCATAGTTTTTCTCCTTACATAGCAATGCCTCCGTCGACACGGAGCACCTCGCCGGTTACATATTTTGCAGCTGCAAGATATGCAACTGCGTCTGCCACATCCTCTGGTTCACCCATCTTACCGAGTGGGATCATATCCAAAAGAGGATTGTCTGTCTGATTTCCTGTCATATCTGTTGCGATAAATCCGGGAGCAACCGCATTACAACGGATACCTTTTGGTGCAAGCTCCTTCGCTACAGACTTTGTAAGTCCGATCAGACCAGCCTTTGATGCAGAATAATTGCATTGTCCTGCATTGCCCATCATGCCCGAAACGGATGTGATATTGATAATACAGCCTTCGCGTGCCCGGATGAACAGTCCTGCCATATGGCGGATCATATTGAAAGCACCTTTAAGATTGGTGTCCAGAACCGCATCAAAATCTTCTTCTTTCATCATGGCAAGAAGTCCGTCATGCGTAATTCCCGCATTATTCACAAGGAACTGTGCCGCACCAAAATCAGCCCTGATCTTTACCACAGCTTCCTTGACAGCCGAAAAATCAGCAACATTGCATTGATAAGCCCGCGCTTCTACACTGTACCTCTGGCCGCATTTTTTACACACCTTCTCTGCGGCGGCAGCATTACCTGCATAAATAACGGCTATATTAGCACCCATTGAAGCCAGTTTATATACGATCGCTTCACCAATGCCACGGGAGCCTCCTGTCACAACTGCGGTTTTTCCGTTCAACATCCTTCCACCTCCGCAAGATATTCGATAACATTTACAGCCTTTATGTCTGTACTTATTTTCTTAATCATGTTAGTAAGCGTTTTACCAGGACCTATTTCAATGAAGGTATCAATTCCATCTGTGATCATATTGCAGATAATCTTTTCCCACTGTACCGGACTGCATATCTGCTTGGAAAGCAGTCCTGCCACATCATTGGTATAGACTTCAGCGGTCACATCCGAATAAAGTACTATGTTTCTTTCCTTAATAGCCGCCTTGTTCAGCTCTCTTTCAAAAGCCTCTGCTGCCGCCTTCATAAAAGGTGAATGAAACGCTCCCTTTACTTTAAGCGGGATTGCTCTGCCACCGGCTGCTTTTACATCTGCAAGGAAATCTGTCATTTGAGAGGAAATACCGGATACTGTGATCTGCCCGGGACAGTTAAAGTTTACAGGATAAACATCAGGATATCTTCTGCATATATCCTGCACCTGTTCTGACGTCAGCTTCACAACAGCAGCCATAGCTGTGTCGAACTTCTCAGCCTCGCCCTGCATCAGTTCTCCACGCTTGCAGACAAGACGAAAACCTGTTTTATCGTCAAATATTCCACTGACCGTTGCCGCAACAACCTCACCGAGAGAAAATCCTGCTAATGCATCCGGGACAACACCCTTTTCGATCAGAATGCTTGCTGCAGCTAACTCCATTGCAAAGAGGCAGGGCTGTGTATTCCTTGTTTCCCTTAGTTCCTCTTCTGTACTATTGAAGCACTGGGTGGATGTTCCAGGCCGTATGCTATCGCAAAGATCATAAATCCTTTGAGCAACCGGATATTCTTCGTACAGATCTTTCCCCATCCCAGGAAACTGATCGCCCTGACCCGAAAAAACAAATGCTATTTTATCCATTGTGATGCCTTCAGAAGGACAGCCTCAGCTTCCTCCATTACCTCCTTAACTATTTCTGCTGCCGGCTGCTCTTTTTTTACCATTGCCGCTATCTGGCCGGACAGAAAACAACCCTTTTTATCGTCGCCCTCCTGCACAGCAAGTCTTAATGCCCCTGTTGCCAGCTTTTCCAGCTCCTCATCCGGCATTCCACCATATTCAGCCTTGGAATATTCTCTTGCAAAGGGTGTTCTCAGACTCCGGACCGGATGTCCCAAACGCTTACCGGTTACCATCGTACAAAGGTCAGTTGCTTTAAGTATTTTTTCTTTATATACAGGATGGATGGTACACTCATTTGCACTGAGAAAACGGGTTCCCATCTGCACGCCCTGTGCGCCAAGCATAAATGCTGCTGCTACACCCCTGCCATCGGCAATACCACCGGCAGCAATAACAGGTAAAGTAGTTGCATCACAAATCTGCGGGATCAGTACTATTGTAGTAAGCTCGCCTACATGACCACCGCTTTCACCGCCCTCTGCAATAAGGGCAGAGGCACCAAGACGAGTCATCAGCTTTGCCATCGCAACAGAGGCTACTACAGGAATTACCCTGATTCCTGCATTCAGCCATTCCTTAATATATTTGGAGGGATTACCTGCACCTGTGGTCACAACCTCAATCTTTTCTTCTATGACAACCTTTGCTACCTCATCCGCAAAGGGACTAAGCAGCATAATATTAACGCCAATAGGTTTATCAGTAATACTCCTGGCAGCCTGGATCTGCTGTCTGACATAATCGCCTTTAGCATTTCCTGCTGCAATAATACCAAGGCCGCCACCGCAAGAAACAGCAGCGGCCAGTTTTCCGTCAGCGATCCAAGCCATACCGCCTTGAAACACTGGATATTCGATACCAAGCATTTCACAAATTGTTGACCTGATCATAATACTAGCCCTTTTTACTTTGGATAAACCTATCCAGGTCATCAACAGTTTCTACCTTCTGATCCAATTCGATCTCAATACCAAGCTCATCCTCCAGATTCATCAGGAGCTCTACCGTATCAAGCGAGTCGATGCCAAGCTCAGAAAATCTGCTTTCCGGTTTTACAACAGAAACATCACAGCCTGTGCGTTCTGAAACGATTTTTGCGATAATGTCAAAGTACATGGTTAAATGCCTCCAGAATAATTATTTCAGGCAATTTTCTGCTGCCTGTTGTTATTTATTATACAGAGCTTCCGTTCCTCCAAAGAAACCGGCGCGTTCCAAAAGCGTTCCTGCTTTGTACACAATTTAAAAAACGGGAGTGCATCAGTTAAAATGCACTCCCGTTGAGTTCAAAATTTTCCACAGTGATTTTGCAGCTGCTCATGGTGTATTATAGATAATAAAGGCTGTTAAGAACTATATCCGCATTTACAGACTCCCGGTGTTGTATGTGGTTCCGAAGAGGCGAAGTTGCATAAGGTGCATCTTTTTATATGATATTTATCATCAAAGTTTAATACATAGTAGTCATGCTCATGCCGATATCCGCATACCGAGCATATGTAATCGTTAGTAGGATACTGATGCTTATCGGAATCCATAAGCCTGTCACACCCCTTGCATTTATGCATGTGGTACATCGTATCTATTATGTATCTGTCCTCTGCTTCGCAAAGCTCCTGCTTTTGTTCGTCTATGTATCCACAGCTTTCACACACCGGTGCGTGTGATCTTGTATTCTCCAGTTGTTTTGTTATATATTGATGGGTACATACAGTAGCAGAAGGGACAGGAACAGGCTCTGGAGAAGGAGTTTCCGGTATGACAACAGGGTTACCGGTTTCTTCGTGATTTGTTTCTTCGTGATTTGTTTCTTCCTGATTTGTTTCTTCAGTCGGAGTGATCACAACGGGTACCGGTCTGGCAATTACCTGTCCGCGTAGTCCTGTTACCGTTATGCCGGCTTTTACAGCCTGAGGAACTGTTGTAATTGATCTGTTTTCCTGCATTCCATGAGTGGCATAATGGATATAATAAGCAATAAGATTGTTCCCGAATGCTTCCTGAAGATCTTCATATGCGTCACGGTATGCAAACACGTGAAAGCTTTTGCTTAAAGCTCTTCCCTCCGATAACCCATATGTTACAAAGTGATCCCAAAGAGCAGCTTCTTCATTCCCGTGGGCTTTTACCACATCAGGATATAATTCAGCATATTCCTCAGCAGAAAATAATGTTTTGATAATGGATAGTTCTTCAGCAGTTGCATTGGTTGTAAATTGTGGCTGGCTCTGCAGCTGATCCGCCTGTGGAGAGGCATAAGCCGTCATGGTGATACCTATACACATGATAAAAACCAGAGCCGGTGCAAGAAATTTTCTTCTCATAAAGTGTCCTCCTTTACACTGGTAGTATTGGTTAATATGATTCTATAAATATAGGTACAAAAAATTAAGAAAACTCTCACCCTTCAATTAAAAAATTTCTTCCTGCCACATCAAATATGCTTATTGTTGAGCTGATACCCTTTTGTATATAATCGGAGCATCATATCCGAAGGTTCTCTTTCCGTTCACTTCCATACTTTCGGAAACCTCCAGGCATGTTTCAGAAAACCTCTCCCATAACCTGAAGGTCATAACCGGAGAAAAGTGACTCACACTGCCACCTTCCCAGCCGCCATCTGTTTCCTTATATAATGCCGGTGTAAACTTCTCAGATTTTTTCAGCTCATTATAGTCTACGGTCTTCATAGAAGCATAAGAGAACGTATTCTTGTCTTCTCCTGCCGGTAATTCATAGGAGGAAAGCAGGATCCCATCGCAACTCTCTGTAATTAGAAATAAATGTGGTGACGCATGCTCTCTTCCATCCGTCTCATAATAGCTTTCTTCTACTATGAATATTCCCGCGAAATCTTCAGGAATATTTTTTACCTTATCATTACAGACTGTATTCACATGCTGTGCATACGGATAGATCTTCCCGGCTTCTTTCATCGCGGTAAACTGTTCTTTATTATCAAAATGGCCTGTCATGAGCTTTACAAATTTTTCTATTTTCATTATATTGTCCTTCCTTTCCGTTACGCTTCAGCTTTAAAATAAAAGCTGAAGTCCCATTACAATGATCCACATATATGCACAGGTCTTTGATTTCCTAAAATAGCATACAGACAGATTACCCCTATACCGGTTACTGCGAAGACTGCATTTCTGATAATGGATAATTTCATATTTCCTTCATCTGTACACCAGTTATTCTGTGGAAACATACATATATTTTTGATAAATATATACTTAACGTTTACTCTAGCTCAAGAGAATCTGAAATATAAAAATGAAAGCCTTGTTTCCTGCAGTATTTTTCTATTTTCCGGATCAGCTTCCGGTTGGCTGTATATTCCAACAGATACACTTCCATTCCATCTGCCTTACATGATTCCAGATATCCGCAGAAATACTCCCTCTCCTCCCTGTTCTGCTCGTTAAAGGTTCCCTTAGCAAAATCAATATGGCTCCATACAGTCTCCTGGTTTACACCTGTCATAATAGGATCAATAGTCCCATAACGTTCCTTATATTCCGTCACATAAGTATCACCACCATTGATGATGACTTCTTTTCCCAATGTCATGATGTACTGCAGGATGACTGTAAGACCATCAAAAATATCCTTTCGCGGAGCATAATAATATACGTCACAATTATCAATAAAAAAACCATCAACATCTTTTTCATATAGCTCCCGTGCCAGCTGCATTATAAACCTCTGCCAGTCCGGGCTTGCTGCATCCACCCATTTTTCCTCATCCCAATGTTCATAACTGCCAATTGCCAGTTCCTCATAGGCCGTATAATATTCCCTGAAGTTCTCGATAGAACCAATATTAAGATAAGTATATACGGTCGTTCCATTTTCATGCAGCTGTTCAATGTCCTTCTTTGTAAAATACTGCGCATCGATCACTATCGTTTCATACATTTCAAGCCGTTCCAGAGATGAGTCATCTACATTTAAAAAAACTCCATAATCCCTTTTTCCTAATGTTTCCGCTTTACAGCCTTTTATAAAAAGTCCCTCAATAATAAACGTGAGAACAAGCAGCACAGTCAAAGCTGTTGATTTTTTCTGTGAAATATTTAACATCTCCTTTAAACGGTTTTATTCTGTTTTTTCAACAGATATTACCTCTCCCTCAAACGGATCCACCTCAGATATTGTTCCTGTATATTTTACGATTACAGTATCCCCTTCGCTTACATTCTCCAGACCTTCCGGCTTCTCCTCAAAGGTAAAGCTATATGGCGTATCATTTTCATCTGTAATGACAAACATGAAATCCTTTATCTCATCGATCGTTCCCGTCAATTCCTTTTCTTCCGCCTGTCCACAGCCTGCAAATAATGCTACACAAAGCATTGTACTAATTACAATCGTCATCAGTTTCTTCATTATCAACATACCTCTTTCCTGTTATCAGCATTCTCTGAATAATTTTTAAAAAGATTACTCTACTATTTGATCTATGTAAATAGTATCTCTCCATAATTAAGGAAATATTTATATTTCTCTACCATCCTCGTGCCTCGCTAAAGTAATTCGCCATAGTGACAGATATATGCTTTTTTCAGACCTGTTGCCAATACCATATACGGCAGTTGATCAGTGTAGTTTTTAGCATGTTCCAGCTCAAGCAGGAAAATTTTTTTGTCAATTCCTGCAGCATATCCTGTCAGACTCCCCTTTACACCCACTACACGATGACATGGGATGATAATGGAAATTTTATTATGTCCCACTGCACCGCCAACTGCCTGTGCGGACATATGAGAAATATTTTTTAATTCTCCCATTCTGCGCGCTATTTCTCCATATGTAACTGTCTGTCCATAGGGGATCTCTGATAAAATCTTCCACACCTCCTGTCTGAATGATGAGCCGGAGGGATGAAGCGGTGGCGTAAAGTCAGGCTCATCACCGGAGAAATATATATCCAGCCACTTTTTTGCTTTCGTGAGGACGGGCGTTTCCTGTGAAACATGCTCATCCGGAAGTGTATCCGCAAAATATTTCTGCCCTTCAAACCACAAACCGATAAGTCCGTTTTCATCCGCAGCCATCAAAATATCACCTAACGGTGACCTATATCCACATGTGTATACCATATTTTTTTACCTACCAGATCTTCATCACATGCTGCATGATCAGACTTACGACCGTTATTCCACACCAGCAGGAAGCACCAACAATAATGGGTTTGCCACCTGTTTTGATGAGCTGTACCATATTACTGTTCAAGCCGATCGCAGCCATAGCCATGATGATCATAAATTTAGACAGCTCCTTCATTGGCTTAAATACTTCCGCATTGACTCCCATATGTACACAGACTGTCGTGATGATCGCTGCTATCACAAAGTAAAGTATAAACATTGGAAATGCACGTTTTAAGCTGAACTTTGCGGCCTGCTTTCCTTCCCGTACACTCTTTTTCGCCTGTATGAATGATAATCCAAGCGTGATCGGTATGATAGCAAGCGTTCTCGTAAGCTTCACAGTCACTGCTTTATTCAGTGTCTCACTTCCAAGGTTCCACATACTGTCCCAGGTTGATGCTGCAGCAGTTACGGATGAGGTATCATTAATCGCTGTCCCTGCAAAAATACCAAATGCATCACCGTGCATAGTATCGAACCCAATTGCTTTTCCAAGCATAGGGAAGAAAATGGCTGCAAGCACATTAAAAAAGAAAATCACTGCTATGGACTGTGCGATCTCATCATCATCTGCACCTATGACAGGAGCAGTCGCCGCGATCGCAGAGCCTCCACAGATAGATGAGCCGACACCTACCAGTACAGATGTATTCGCTGGCACCTTAAGAACTCTTTGTAATATCCACGCGATGACAAGAGATGCTGTGATCGTGCAGATAATAATTGGCAGTGACTGCTTTCCAGTCTGGAAGATAACCCCAAGATTCATTCCAAACCCAAGCAGAACAACTGCAGTCTGAAGAATCACCTTTGAAGTCCATTTAATTCCTGATTCTGCTTTCCCTTTATTTTTCCAGAACATGGTAACGATCATTCCTGCTATAATAGCGATCACCGGTCCTCCTGCCACCGGAAAAGCCTTTCCAAGCAGCCACGACGGAATTGCTATCACAAGGCAGACAAGAATGCCACTCCCGTTTTTCTTCATAAAATTCATTTATTAATAACCTCTCTTTCTTATCATTTTCTTTTTTATCACATTATGTTCAAGCTTAAACCCATGCAGCTTCAGCAAACAGTATTTTCTGATACCGCTCAAAATCTGCTGTCGGTTTATCTATATCTTTCTTTGTCTACATCATTTTACTTCATGCCCGGTTACTGCCTCAAAATGATATTTGGCAATTCCAAGATCAATCTTAGAATAAAATCCTCCAAGATTTTTGGCTGTGACTTTTCCATTTTTCAGTTCAAAAAGGAACTTCTGCTGATTTACAGCAGTAGGTGCCAGACTTACTGCTTCCATACCTCTGTCAAACCATTCTGTACTCTGGTCTGCCTTTCCAAGTTCTGCTATTCTCTTGCCTTTATGTGGAACTCCCTGTGTTTCCCCATATCCCAGAGAAATAATGATCAGCAGTTTCTGTCCTCTGTTTATTTCTGCTTTTGATTTACCATGCGTCATTGCTACCCAGCAGGTATTAAGGCCAAGTTCCTGACACTTCAGCACAATCTTCTCACCATAATATCCTGCCTTTTCCTGATCATTTTTATTTCCGACAATAGCAATATAGTTTTTTACATTTTCAAACTTCCCATAATGAGCCATAAAAGAATTAAAACATTTTGGTTCGTCATAAAAAACCTGAATTGATAATTTACTCTCTGCATTGACAGCATTTATCAGGGAGTTGATTTCTTCTCTTTTAGATGATTCGATAGTCTGATTTTTATATTGCCTTACGCTGTGTCTTTCTTTCATAAGCTCTAATATATCCATTACAGTATCCTCTCTTTTGTTCCTTCGTCATATAGTTTCTGTATATTTTTTGGAAGCTTGTCAGGTAACATGGCATTTATACCATCTTCGTTACCATCTTTCATTGCCGTTTCATAATACCAGCACTTGAATTTTAAGAGGGAGAGAGTTTTTTGAAGTTCCTGGATTTCAGTTTCAACAGCTGATTTTCTGCTTTCACTGTATCACCCCACTCTTCAGCATTTGCATCAAATTGCCAGACATACGTCTATTAGGAGCTGACCCCAAGGCTCTTATAAATAAAAATCCGGTCTTCTAAGCTGTGTATACGGTTTTGCATTTCGTATTTTTAAGGATTCCTGCATATCTATATCCACATATAAAATCTGTTCCGTATCGTCTGCTTTTGCAAGAACATCTCCCTTTGCATCTACGACTATGGATTCTCCCGAAAAACACATATTTCCTTCTGTGCCAACACGATTACACATTGCCAATATAACACTGTTTTGAAATGCCTGTACCCGAAGTTCCCACTCAAACATCAGCGATGGCTCTGCTTTTGTATTAACGGTCGGTATCAGAATCAAATCTGCTCCACGCAGTACTTCTGTCCGTATGCTCTCAGGATAGTGTCTGTCAAAGCATACAACAAGACCTATTTTTCCAAATTCCGTATCGAAAACCTTAAAGCCCTCATCAGATGGCGTATAATAATCCTGCTCGTAAAATTGCTCTGCCTGTGCTATATGCACCATTTTCTGCGTGCCTTTTACTTCACCGTTTTTATCAATGAAAATACTTGCATCATATGTCCTGTCATTTTCAAGAAGATATAGATTAGGTACTGCCGAAATCTTATTGTTCCTGCATATGTCGCAAAATTTTTTTACAGTCTCTCCCTCAATTGTTACTGCATACTTATGTGCATCCTGACCTGGATACTGTGGAAAAAATTCTGTCAGCTGTACTTCTGGGAACAGTACAAGGTCTGCCCCTTGCTTTGACGCAATCTCAATTGCCTGCAAACTTTTATATAAATTTTCATCCTTACTGCCGTAATTCGGCATTTGAACTAACGCTAACCGCATACCTATCCCCTTTCTCGCTTCAAGCTCCAATTTCATTTTTTAATCTCCAGAGGCTCATCTCTGTACAACAAGCTTGAATTTATATGGCATTCCAAATAAAACAAAAGGCAAATACGCACCCCCATGCGTTGCCAGTTTTCTTCTTTACCATTAACATTCCGTAAATTGCAATAACTGTGGTAATTATTTCTACAATCCCCCAAAAAGAAGTGCTAAATGGGTGGAAAAGTATACACACGATTGCACAAGTAATAGCTCCATAATCTAACCATTCGTTTGTAGTAGGGTATCTTCTATTGATTTTGTCACAAATAACAACATAATTAAATCCTTCAAAAAAGCCCCACACAAGAACGATAAGAGCCATTCCTAATATTGAAAATGGAATACCACTTGCAATTACATCATCTGTGATTAAAATACTGAAAGATTGGTAGCCATTGAATTGACCTGATAAAAAAATATAACAGATGGACGGGACAAAGCATATAATCGTCCCGATGATTGCTTTGAAAATATTTTTTCGTATCAATCCAAAATGCGTGAAACTTTCTTTTCGCAAAATGCAAACGATTGTAATTCCCAATCCAGCTACGCCAAATTGTACTCCCGCATTAAGTAATAATCTTGGAATAACTGAAATATTGCTGTTCGCAACAAAACTCATTAGTTGTTTACCTGTTGCAGCGTAAAATAGGAAAACTCCCAATGTTACCAAAGCTATAATCCAAAGATCTGTTTCTAATCTTTTTTGTTCCGCTGAAAGTTGTTGTTTCTTCATATATGCTCCTTAAATACCGATTTACCAATTTCATTAAATAATAAATTTCATGAACTAACTACATTGTCAAAAAATTCATTACAAGATTCACCATTATATCTTTTTCTTCTGGTCTTGACTCTGCAATCATAAGCGTAATCGCAACCAATGCTCCATCACTGATTATCTTATTATCATCTCTATATAAAGCATTATTCCGAGCAAGGAATTCCAAAAATAACGATGCTGCTATTCGCTTACATCCATCTGCATATGGATGATCCTTAATCATAAAATATAATAAATTAGCAGCTTTTTCCTCTAATGACGGATATACATCTCCACCAAACACACTCTGATAAACTGCTGCCAAAATACCCTCAACT
>NZ_JAXXXI010000056.1:0-46767 GCF_037359455.1 Suilimivivens sp. | reverse complement strand
ATTCTGTTGTTTTGTCCATTGCCTAAGTTCCATCATCTGTTTCCCGAAAATTTGATCAGTGTCTTTCTCCCTTTTGCCAGTTCTCATAATACATAAAATCCGTATACTCCGTACTGGTTATCCGCTGTGATGTATCATTATATTTATGGTTTTTATCGCTTACAAGGGTATCTTTTTCCTGTGCCTGCCTGAAGTAATAGCTTGCATAGCCTGCAAGAAAATCTCTGTCTACCTTATCCTCTTTGATCCCGGAAAGCTCTTTCTGCTCAGCCTCCAGAATCGCCTGTACAATTCCCCTGTTTGCCTTAATCGTTCCCGAAGTAGATACCGTGATCTTTCCACCGGCAATGACAAGACCCTCTACGCTGCCGTTAATGATAACATCACCTTTACAGATGATAATCCCTTTAACATTGCCATCAATTTTAGAAGGATCAGAACCATTAATTGTTCTAATTTTAATATCATATCCTTTCAATTTTCTGTCTTTATCATTCACGATATTATCAAATTTAATAAAATAACCTGCCGGTAATTCTGCTTCCGATAATCCTTTCGCTGAAATATCAGAATTCAGGCTATCCAGAACCAGCGTATCGTCTACCATCCCATACGCCTCTGCCGGATCCAGCCTTTTCGTGAAATATACAAAATGCTTTGCCATATTCAGGCTTTCTGTATATACTTCCGGTTTCGGAGCCGTATTATCTATAACACTTCCATCTGTTGTACTTGTCACTGCACCCTTAGTATAGATCTTGCAGCCACTGCCATCGATCTGAATGTCAGATTCAATTCCTGTTTTTTCTGCTCTTTTTAAAACACTCTGTTTTAATTCCCACTTCTGTCTTTCTTTTGTATATTCTGCCGAAGTTTCTACAGGCTCTGTAGCCTTCATGACCTCTTCCACATATTTGGCTTTATTTGATTCACTTTGGAAATTCAGGTAAAAATAAACATAATTCTTTCCATTCACCTTATATTCCACTGCCGTAACGGGATCAGCAGAATTGAGTTCTCCACTTCCAAACCATTCTGTCAGCTTTGATTTTTCATCCCCCACTGGTGGGCACGCCTCTTTCACATTAATATAATCTGCTGCACCTGCGTTTTTCGTCTGTCCCTCCACCGGATTGGTTTCATACAGAATTTCCTGTGGTGCCAGATATAAAAGCTGATTATAGCGAAGCGCCAAGGATTCTCCCGTCTGATACTCATCCAGCTTATCTCCTGTGCCTTCTGTATCTGCATAGGAAGCTTCCGGATCTTTGAGATCCACATAAGCAAGCCCTGTAACAATAAGGCTGTCAAGTCCGGTCAGATCTAAGGTTGTATCATTGGCATTCAGGATAATTGATGAGCTACTGGCATGCGCTGCACCATTGCCTTCTGAATCTCTCTTATATTGATCACGAATCTCACTTTTCCCTGATGTCTCATAAGCAGAATTCACACCACTGACAATTTTATTATTATTGTAACCATAATAATTGCCACGAAGAGATGCTGAGCTCCCTCTTGCATTCAGTTCCAGATCGTCAGCAAGATAGAAATTAGCATCTGCTGATAATGTACTTGTACTTGCAGGTGCATCTTTTCCTGTTACCAGTGCTCCGGGATGATTATTTTCAACTGTTCTGATATTTTCCGCCCACAGATTTGTAACCGCTTTTTTCCCACTTGGAGAAGATATCGTCAGATCTGACTCGCACAGGTTCAGATCTCCTTTCGTGATCACATAATTGGTATTTGCAAAGGTAATCTTACTTTGATAAAGGTTCATGCCATCATATACCTTGCCTTCAGAATAATGATATCCCTGATACGCAGCATTCTTATCTTTGGAATCCGTTCCGGCATAAACATTTCCTTCAATCCTTGCATCCGCATTTTTGAAGTAAATACCCTGATTTCCAATCAGAACATAATCAAGTACTCTGGAATAATCCTGAAAAAAGCTGATATAAGGCACCTCAACCACGATATCTGTCGTCACGGTTGCTTCAAACCCCGTTGTTGCATTACTTGCCACTTCCCGGTACCTGACTGTCACACCTTCAAAAGTATATCTTGCCATGCTGCCAGCAGCGTCATTTTCCACTTTCGTCTGTATATAATCCAATACCTCTGCCTGCTTTGCCGTACTGCCATCCGCATTCTGCCCTGTTGCAGCTACCGTCAGATAGCTTTGCAGAATAGCAAGGGTTTCGTCCCTGTGCTCCCCATCAGCTCCGAATTTACTTTCCAGCCTGCCCCCAAACAGGTTTACAAACTGCTGATAAGCTGCTGTCTGACTTCCATATTGTGAAGTCCCGTCTGCCATCGTTACCATAGCAAGGGTATCGTTATACGCCTTGGCCAGATATTCTGAAATATCTCTTCCAAGTCCGTTATACACATCATCCAGCACCTGTTCATCCTCATAAAAGTTTCTTTTATTCCGATACTCCAGCTGCTTCATCTTCAGATTGGAAAAGCTGACTGACAGAATAATTGATGCCAATACCACCATAAAGCTGACTCCAACCAGTACTGTGATCAATGTTGAGCCGTCATTTTTCCGGTACTTACCTTTACTTTTTTCTTTAACTATCACGCCATATCCCGACATTAACAATCCCCTTGTCTTTATCAGATTTCCTATTTCTTCTCTATCTTGGTAGACTCTACCCTGACTGCAGCTTTTCCATCCTCATCCAATAGTTCCACCGTTATCTTATAACAGCGTGCTTCATAATTCCCTTTGCCGATCAGCTTCTCCAATTCTGAAGACTCATCATCAATTTCCCCGCTTCTATCCCACAGATTGCTTTTGATATTAGTATAAAATGTGCCGACATCTCCATTTTCAACTTCGCCATTTTTATAATAAGATTCACTGCTGAAATAACTGATGCCAAATACTGTAATCTCATCAAAATTGTAATCCGTCTTGTTTTTACCATTTTTCGTATATCCTCTGATCAGGTATACATTTACAGGCATATTCTCCGTCCCGCCACCAGTAATTGTAATCGTATTTTTGCAATGCTCTGATGTTGTTGGTGTAATTCCCTCCGGCTGAAAAGCTCTGGCAAAAATAAATACATTTCCTCCGCTTCCTTCACCGCATTCCTCTGAAATGGAAGAATCAGCATTTTTTTCACTTTTCGTCGGGGAATACGGATAGGTTCCCGTATATACTCTGTAATTCAGTTCTTCTCCGCCGCACCGGTACGTTACATCACAGTTCACACTGATCGTGGCACTGCCGGAATCATCTGTTTTAATTTCTATATTAATGTCTTTCTCAATCTGCCTGCTGATCTCATCTGCAGTCATGGAAATCCCTTTGGCAGACAATCGGTTCTGAAGATTCCTTACTACTGCACTGACTGAGCCGGAAGCAGCCTCATAGCTGTTGATTTCATCTGAGATCACAGGATATCTGGACGCATCTGCATCCGTCACGTTCACCAGTGCTGATACATTTATATCTGATGCCATTCCCGCTGCATTTTCCTGACTGTACACAGCAGGCTCAAAAATTGTCCTCATGGTATATGTCCTGCCAGATATCGTCACATCATCCTTCTGGAAATAAAAGGGCGTAAAGAGTTCCTTCTGTTTCTCTGCATCAACTGTACCACTGAATGCCGCCTTAATGCTTTCTGCATTATTATAAACGTCCGGGAACAGATCTCCATTGACAATGTCTGTCCTTGCTACTCCCTCCGCACTCATTTTGTCCGTGTACTGCTGAACTGTCAGTGCTTTGATCTTTTCGATTTCCTCCTGTGCATATGCAGTAGCCTTCTGGGTTTTATTTGCTTTGAAATTCAGTGTCGCTGCTGTTCTCATTCCCTGAAGAATAGGGATACTGATAATAGAAATAATAGCAACGCAAACAAGGACTTCAACCAAGCTAAAGCCCTCATTTGCGTTTTTACCATTTCTGCTGTTAAATTTCATTGCCTTCATGGAATCGCTTCCTTTTATCTCTTGCTACTTTGTAAAAATATCCCCCGTCTTTCCCTTGATCGTTACTCTGGGATTTTCTTCATCATCATTCTGTACAGAAAGATATACGATCGTATCTGTGTTGTTAACAATATCTACCTGAACAGATACCTTGTCCTTATCATCTGCCCTTTCAGAACTTAAAATTTCAAATCCGATCTGTCCATCTGCAGTAAAAGGAATTCCTTCTTTTACTGTTTTCTCTTTTCCCACGCTGTAATATGCTGTATACTCGCCATCCGTACCTTCAAATTCGATCGCAGCCTTCTGTAATTTGTTTTCATCATTTACAAGATAGGTTTTCTCTGCCACATCTGACATCTGCCCCATGATAAAGGCTTCATCATCTGCGTCCGGCTGATTCAGCATCAGGAAAAACTGAGCACTCTGATTAGTTTCCTCATTAAACACCCCGCTTGCCTGCGTAAATATATTATTGGTTCCCTGAATCATCTCAGGTTCCAAAAAGCTGACAGGATTCCGGTCTTCTCCCTTTAATGCATACTGGATCAGTGTAAAATTACCGTTTACCTGATTCATATCCATTGCATAGCTTGCTGTAAGTGAGGTAATAACCATTCTGTCATTATAATTCTCTATATAATCCAGGAACTCTTTGAATTCCTCATATCCAGCCGTATATGAAAAATCTGTACTTGTTGATATTCCGGTCAGTCCCGACGTAACTGCTGTCTGACTGGTTGTATCTGCATAGACAGAATCATCCGTCACATCCCCAGTATCTGCCTCTACCTGATCAATTGCTTCCTGCGTTGGCGCCGATGTCATCTGCATTGCTACATCTTCACCAAATCCCACCTGATATAATGAGATCGGTAATTTTTTCTCTGTATTATCCATAAAAAGCAGACTGGCTTCCTGCGGAATATCTGAAGGGAAACGGTTCATCAGCTCTTCTTTTTTCACTGCAATATTTTCGGCTTCCTCCTGATAAGTACTGCCTGCTGCTACAATCTGATCCAGGTAGCTTTTTCTGCTCTGCAGTTCACTGATCTCACGCGTAAGAGCTTCACATTTATTCATTGCCGGCTGTACCAGCAATACAAGAGGCAGACAAAAAGCTGCAATTACAGCAAGAATCAATAACAGGTTTTTATCCTTTTCCGTTAGTTTCATGACTCACTGTCCTCCCCTGTACTTTGTTCTGTATTTTCCTCTTCCGTCACTTCCTCACTATTTTCCTCAGGAAAATTCAATTGAAGGTTAAGATTATAAGCAGATGTACTATTTCCAAATTCATCATACGTATCTGCTACATTTTCCACCCTTACATTGGATACATAGGAAAGCTTCTTCAGTTCAATCACAAACTTGCTCAGTGCGCTTTTCCCTCCTGCAACACCAGTAATATCTACCGCTCCATTTTCTGCAGTCAGGTTTGTAATTCCGACGCTTTCCGGCATCACCTCTTCCAGATCAAGAATCATCGTATACAACATCTCATTACTGTTCTTCGTACTGTCATAATATTCTTTTATCTGTGTATAATCCGACTGTGCGTTATTATATGCATTATAGACTGCCTCTGCCGGTTCTTCTGCTGCGATCTGTGTTTCCAGATTAGCCTTTACTTCCTTCATAGTAAAGTATTGCCAGATAAAGAATCCAGCCATGGCTGCATTGGCAAGCAGTGCAACTGCGATCAGCAGGTAAGCGATCCTATGCCAGTCCGTACCTTTCTTCTGTTCCCCTGCCTTTAAATTCAGGGACTGCATCATGCTTCCAAGAAGCGGCAGATAGTCAGCCAGCAGCTCATAATTCAGTCCGTGCAGATTCTTCTTGGCAATCTTTACCCCATTCAGCTCCTTGATGGTCACTACCTCAAGTCCCAGCTCCTTGCCAAGGATCTCAGTAAAGCCGATCAGATTGATTCCGGTTCCCATCAGCCGGATCTGTTCGATCACAGTACCAGGATTCCTGCTGGTATGGAATTCTGCCATTCTTGTTACGGAAGATGAGAAATCGCGGATCACTTCACTGTATTCCTCCGGTGTCAGCTCCTGACCCAGTTTTCTTGGATCTGACAGAATCGCTTCTGCCTCTTCCTCGTCTATGCTCTTAAATTCAGCCAGGTTTCTGATAATAGTCTGCTTTCCATAAGGTATGGATCTTTTGAAAAGCTGCACCTTGTCCCGCATGATGCTGACCATGGTTGCATTTTCGTCCATCTGGATAGCCAGTACAACACCCTGCGTCAGCTGCTTTCTCAGAAGCTGGTACAGAGAGTTATTATAATAATCGACTGTTTCCACCGGCATTTTCAGCATGGAAGCCAGGCGGTAATATTCCTCTACCATCTGCTTCTGCACCGCTGTTACCAGAATGTTATTATTCTTTCCTTCGGCATTCTCTACCGTTTCCAGTACCGTATGCCGGATAATATAATCTTCCAGATTATTCATCGGGAAGTAGTCTTCTATGTTAGCTTTGATCATTTCTTCAATCTTGGCTTCGCTCTTTACATAAGGAAGGATTACTTCCTTATTTGCGATTTTTCTTGAAGTAATGACAAAAGCGATCTTTCCACGTTTAATGTTATTATTCTTCAGTGCAGCATACAGTACCTTTGCGACAGCTTCCACGTCTACAATAACACCATCATCTACTGTGCCGGATGGCAGCTCCACCTGAAAAGCATTTTTCACAGTGATCGCAGCACCGCTTTTGGCAATTTCGCAGATCCTCATATCACTGTTTTCTATTAATACGGAGAGTATATTTCCCATGAATAACTCTTCTCCCTTCTTCTGTGTTTTGAGCTGTTTCTCCTACATATAAATATCTTTACGGGCATCCGGGCATTCAACCGTCCATCATTTCCCGTCTTTGTTCTAAAAAAACAGACGTAAGTACCATGTTATTATAGCATTCCCATATAACATTGCAAAGAAAATTCCCAGTGCAAGATATGGTCCAAATGCCAGCACTCTGTCTTTTTTCTGTACCTTCATCAATATCAAATGAATGACAGATCCTGCTACGGATCCGATCACCAGTGCAAGCAGGATCTCCTTCCACCCAAGCAGAAGTCCTGCTGCCGCCATCAGCTTGATATCACCGCCGCCGATTCCATTGCCTCTGGTGATCCAGTAAATAATCATAAAAATCCCACTGACAGTAAAAAAACCTATCACATAGCTATACCAATGTGGCAGGTCTAATATAAGCCGGACAGCACCAAGAGCCAGAATAACCAGATTACATCCAAAAGGTATCTCGTAGGTTCTGAAATCGATCATGCTGATCACTATCAGAGTAGATGCACATGCACAAAACAGTACACTTTCCAGTTCAAAACCCTTTACAGCAAAGATCCAGATATAAATCAGTCCGTTTGCCAGTTCAATAAGCGGATACTGCAGGGAAAGCTTTGTCTTACAGCTTCTGCATTTCCCACCCTGTATCAGGAAGCTGATCACCGGGATCAGCTCATACCACTTCAAAACGTTCCCACAGCTCATGCAGTGGGAACGTTCTAAAACGATATCTTCTTTCCTTGGAATCCTGTATATACATACATTCAAAAAGCTTCCAATGGTGATCCCGAAAAGGAACACCATGAGAAATAAGATTAGGTTGATCATTACCATTTATTACTTAATTTCCAGATTAGCTGCCACTGACGCATCTGCTGTGGGAATTGAAACTGTAACAGCACTATTGCTGGTTACCTGATACTTAATTCCCTGACCCTTATATGCCTTGGATTTCAGTTTTGCTTCAACATTAGCTGCTGTGTCACCCATAATTTCTTCTACTAATGCACCAAACTTCTTACTTGTATCAATTGATGTAATATCTTCTGCAGTACTCATTGTTGAAGGAGCACTTCCATCATCTACTGTAGGATCAAGCATGGCTGTAACGATTGCTGTTCTTACTGTATCTGCTACCTGTGTGTCAGCTGAAACTCTACTTCTCTCAACATACTTCAGTAACTGGGGTGCCAATACACCAACCAAAATTGCCATAATGGCAATTACAATAATCAGCTCCACTAAGGAAAATCCCTTGTTTCCCATACTCTTTTGTTTCTTCATAACAACTATCTCTCCTTTTTCCTTTTTAGCAGAACATGTTATTTATCGCATAATTCCGCTTAATTCTTTTTCATTCTATCACTTTATCGTCATAATGTACAGATTGATTTAGCATTTTCTTCGATTTTTTTACATTCTGCTGTATCATTTTTCCTATTCTGCTATTTTACAGGCATTTTTTCCCTTATCTCGTCGATTGTTTTCTGTCTGCACTTCACTGCTGCCCTGATATCTTTATCCGTAAAATTCCGGTTGATCATATTCTGGATTATTGAGGTCTTTCCTTCTTCTCTCCCTCTGGCTCTCTCGTCTGCCAGTATCTCTTTCCATGCACTGTCCATATCGTATCCTTCTCCTTCCTCTTCCGTTTTCTGATACCTCTTCTTTTTCTTTAATAGTTCCGGCCAGTCTGTCAGTGTCACTATCGTCTCCCATGTTTCTTCCGTCAGGTTTCCATAGGCTTTCTTATATCTGATCCAGTGCTCCCGGCTTATCTCGCTGCCTGGCAGGCATTTTTCTCTCTTACCTCATCGATTGTTTTCTGTCTGCACTTCACTGCTGCCCTGATATCTTTATCTGTAAAATTCCGGTTGATCATATTCTGGATTATTAAGGTCTTTCCTTCTTCTCTCCCTCTGGCTCTCTCGTCTGCCAGTATCTCTTTCCATGCACTGTCCATATCGTATCCTTCTCCTTCCTCTTCCGTTTTCTGATACCTCTTCTTTTTCTTTAATAGTTCCGGCCAGTCTGTCAGTGTCGCTATCGTCTCCCATGTTTCTTCCGTCAGGTTTCCATAGGCTTCTTATATCTGATCCAGTACTCCCGGCTTATCTCTCCGCCCGGCAGGCATTTTTCTCTCTTATCTCGTCGATTGTTTTCTGTCTGCACTCCACTGCTGCCCTGATATCTTTATCCGAAAAATTCCGGTTGATCATATTTTGGATTATTGAGGTCTTTCCTTCTTCTCTTCCTTCTTCTCTTCCTTCCTCTCTCCCTCTGGCTCTCTCGTCTGCCAGTATCTCTTTCCATGCACTGTCCATATCGTATCCTTCTCCTTCCTCTTCCGTTTTCTGATACCTCTTCTTTTTCTTTAATAGTTCCGGCCAGTCTGTCAGTGTCGCTATCGTCTCCCATGTTTCTTCCGTCAGGTTTCCATAGGCTTTATCCTGCAGCAGATTCAGAATTCCCTGTTTGTTTCCACGACAGTTCAGGATCTGAAACACTTCCCTGATATCCGTATGATAGTGGCTCAGATCTGTCTGTTCATTGACACAGACAAGCCACATCGGATAATCCCTGAACAGCAGACTGTCCTCACGTCCTCTCCCTGCAGCTTCAAAGTTCATCATATGCCAGAGATCTCTCGGTCCATCCCATGGCTCCCTTCCATAATACAGGCACATGGTATAAACCGGATGCAGACGGTCTGTTTTCATCACCCTGCAAAGTCTTTCTGCCGTAGTCGGCATTACCTTCTTTTCCAGGATCAGCCTGCTGTTCTTCTGCTGAAGCTCCCGGAGCTGCTTCATATATTCCTGTGCATCATAGTTCATACAGCGCACCGGCATGCTGTAATCCACATATTTCTGTGCTTCCACTGCCAGGATCCGGAGCTGTGTGCCGCAGGATAAATACATCTTCACATCCCGTTCTCTTCTTTTCTTCTGCAGGGGACTTTCTTTTTCTCTCTGCTCTGCATATTTTTCAGAGGCTGACAGCAGCTCCTCCGGAAGTATCACCCGCTTTCCCAGAAACAGGCTCCCGTTAAAAAGATCTGCAAACCGCTCCTTATCCTGCAGGAATTCCTCCATACATATTGCATCCTTCCCCATAGATCTCCTCCTTTTCTCCAGAAGATCCACCAGGTATAAAATGGATGCAGGACTGTCCTTCAAAAATATACAGTCCATCAGTATCAGACAGGATCCTCTGCTTTTCATGTTTGGAATAAAAGCACGGACTTTTCTGATTTCTGACAGATCATTCAGAAGGGAAGATTCCCTGTAGACCAGCCTGTTTCCAGCATCAGCATGAAACCGTCTCTGACATCCTTTACAAATGTCATTAAAACAAGCTGTAAAAAAAGAAAACTTCTATGCTTTGATTTCAAAATATCATAGAAGTTTTCATTTGTCAATAAACGTTATTTCGTTTATTCTATCTGTTTGTTATGTTTTATTTCTAATTTCAGATCATCTGATAGCTGAGCCACTCATACTTAAGCCTGCTGCCCTCCTGGATCTCAGGTGGAAGCAGTGCCCTTGCCACCAGCTTCAGCTCATCACTTTCAATATCGGTACGTTTCAAATTGGCATAGTCACCATCTATACTGACTACTTCATAATAAAAAGTCTCCATTTTCCCTCCCTGGTCACACAGTATCCGGAACGCCTGACGGCTTAACCGATCGATTCATATAAGGTAAGCATAGGCTGCATGATCGCCATGATCAGGACACCTACTACGATTGCCATGACAACA
The DNA here is from genome assembly GCF_037359455.1 of Suilimivivens sp. NCBI lineage: Bacteria > Bacillati > Bacillota > Clostridia > Lachnospirales > Lachnospiraceae > Suilimivivens > Suilimivivens sp. The sequence goes on along the minus strand of NZ_JAXXXI010000056.1, from coordinate 36,226 downwards.
ATGATCATGGGCTCCATCAGTGCCATAACCTGCTCTGTGGCCACCTGTACATCATCTTCGTAGTAATTGGCTACATTTTCCAGCATGGTTTCAATATTACCGGTTTCTTCACCAATAGATACCATATGTACTACCATCGGAGGAAAAAGTCCACAGGTCTTTAGTGGTCTTGACAGTGCCATACCTCTCATAACCTGATCTTTGGCATCCATCATGGCCTTTTTATAGTGGACATTTTCCATGGATCTTCCTGTGATCTCGATCGCATCCATCATTGGCACTCCGGCACCAAGCAGTGTACATAAGGTTCTTCCCAGTCTGGCACACTCACTCTTTGTCTGGAGCTTTCCAAAAACGGGGATTTTCAGTGCAATGCCGCCAAGTACAAATTTACCCGACGGGCTTGCCGCATAAGCCTTAAATAAAGCAATCGCTGCTGCCACTACCAAAAGGATCAGCCACCATTTGGCTATTACAAAATCACTCATATTTACAACTGCCTGCGTGATCGGTGGCAGCTCTGTATCCAGCTCCGCAAACATTCCCATGAAATTCGGGATAACCCAGATCATCATAAGGAAAAGAACGCCAACCATAACTACTAACAGTACAATCGGGTAGATCATGGCTTTTTTTACTGACTGTTTCAGTTTGTTTTCTTTTTCGAACTGTACCGCCATACGCTCAAAGGCAACCTCCATGCTTCCGGAAGCCTCTCCTGCCTCTACCATATTGCAGAGCATGCTTGGAAATACCTTGGAATGCTTCTTCATGGCTCCTGCCATGGATTCACCCTTTGACACATCTTCATATACTTCACCCAGAGCTTTTTTCAGCGTTCTGTTTTCAGTCTGATCCCTCATCATTTCCAGCGCATTGATGATGCTGACACCGGCACTGATGATACTGACAAACTGCCGGCAGAAAATACTGTAATCCCTGGCACTTACCCTGCCTCCCAGAGAAAAATTGATATCTCTGTTCATCAGACTGGCTTCCGATACACTTAAGATAACATTTTTTTGTGCTTTCAGGACACCGGTAACCTGCTCTATACTTTTCCCCTCCATGGTGCCCTTTTTTTCTTTTCCTTCCGGGGTGATCACCCGGTACTGAAATTCAGCCATTTTGCTTCTGCTCCCCTGTCCTTTTCTCTTTAATCTGCTTCATAATCATAGGCAACCTTGATCATTTCAGCACAGCTTGTAATACCTTCTTTGACTTTTTTGGCTGCTGCCATACGAAGTGTACTCATTCCTTCGGAAACAGCAATTTCCTGCAGTTCATCTGCTGTCACTTTATCATGGATCCGGTTACGGAGCTTTGCAGTAACCGGCATGATCTCATAGATCGCAGTACGTCCTCTGTAACCAATGCCTCCACAGTCTTCACAGCCTACCGGTTCATATACCGTCTGAGGCATGCTTGCAGGCACCATCAGAAGCTTCTTTTCCTGATCTGTAGCCTCTCTTGCCTTGCGGCACTTTGGACAGAGCTTTCTAACCAGACGCTGTGCAATAATACCCACCACAGAATCACCGATCAGGTAGGGCTCCACACCCATATCGATCAGACGGGTAATGGATGCTGCTGTTGAATTTGTATGCAGTGTGGAAATAACAAGGTGTCCGGTAATGGAAGCCTTAACGGCGATGCCGGCTGTTTCTCCGTCTCGGATTTCTCCGATCATTATGATATCCGGATCCTGACGGAGAATGGAACGCAGGGCATTGGCAAAGGTCAGGTCTGCCTTGACATTTACCTGCACCTGGTTTACACCATCCACATTGGCTTCCACAGGATCTTCTACGGTGATAATATTAACCTCTTCACGGTTCAGTTCGCTCAGAACAGTATAACAGGTCGTTGATTTACCACTTCCGGTAGGTCCCGTTACCAGAATGATTCCATGAGGATTTTTCAGGATACCATCCAGTCTTTCCTCATCCTCCGGTGTAAGGCCGAGATATTTCTTTTCTCTGGAAAGACCATCCTTGGCGGTAAGACGCATAACCGTCTTTTCTCCAAATACAGTAGGAAGCACGGAAACACGGACATCATATTCCCGGTTATCTACCTGCAGGGTCAGCCGGCCGTCCTGTGGCTTTCTCTTCTCGGAAATATCAAGTCCTGACATGATCTTGACCCTGGCTACCATAGCCGGCAGGAGTGTGGTGTTGTAATCCATCACTTCACGCAGGGCACCGTCAATACGGTAACGGATCCGCAGGTTTCTCTCCAGTGGTTCAATATGGATATCACTGGCTCCCTGACGGATCGCCTGCTCCAGCATAGTCCTTACGATCTTTACAATCGGTGCATTGTCTACTTCTGCGTTGGATGCACTCTCTTCTTCCTCTCTCAGTTCATCCGCATGCTCCAGCTGATACTGGGCTGCAGCCTCCATCGCCTGCTTCTTACCAAACATACGGTCAATCTGCATGGCGATCTGGGCGGTCGGTGCAAAATAAGGCACAACCTCCATACCTGTGATCAGGCTGACATCATCAATCGCCGGCAGATACATGGGATCCGACATGGCAATCTTAAGGATATTGGAATTATTCTCATCTATGGCAAAGGGTACCAGTTCATATTTCTTCATGATATCCTCCGGCACCAGACGGATCGCAGCATCCTGCAATCCCTCCTTCCGGAGGTCTACTGATTCTACGCCAAGCTGCCTGCTCAGGACATCAGCAAAATCCTTCTGCGACACATATCCAAGTGCGATCAGTGTTTCCCCAAGCTTCGTCTTTCTGATCTTCTGCTCCGAGAGTGCGGTATCAAGCTGCTGCTGTGTGATCATCCCCTGTGAAAGCAGCAGATCTCCGATTCGTACTCTTTTTCCAAACAATGCCATACCTACCTATACCCCTGTCTGTCTTTTCTTTTGTTCTTACTTTGCTTATTATACCGTTTCTGAACAGTTTCTGCAATCATGGAGATGAAGCAGGAGCTGTCTCTACACCAACGTCATCAGTTTGCTTTCTGCTTCCTTGTACTCATCTTCCGAATACTCAAGTTCCAGAATAAGTGACTTGTCAAATCCTTTTTTTATCAACCGTTGTATCGCACTGATTCTTTCACGAGTTCTTTCTTCCTCAAGGCACTCTTCCATTATTTTACACATAGTTGATACACCCCTTTCGCTTTTCAGTTCCTGAAATCTTCTTGTCACCGCCGGAAATGCAGTGCTAGAAACCATTTCCGCTTTAAAGCATTTCATCAATTCTGCAATATTGCTCCCATCATCAACTGCTGTATTGACAAATATTTCATGCAGTCCATCATCAACTGTTGTTCCAGTCTCCCGGATGGTCTTGTCAACATGATACACCGTCAGTCCTTCTTTCAGAAAGTCAAATTCTGAAATATACACGATATATAAAGTAACAACACCCTTATACTTTTCTCCCGTCTGTGACTCTCTGACCGTTATGCTGGATGCATTAAACCTTGCCCTTTTCAGATGATCATCATTATCCATTCGTTGTACTTCAATATTACATCTTATACCACTTCCAAGGGTACAAAGTGCATCTAGTCTCACTGATCTGCCATACAGATTCCGTTCACTGCTCTGTACGATAACGTCCTGTACTGTCAGGTTTACGTCTTCCAGTATTGTCCTTAAAATTTCCTGACAGGCCGGAATATCTTTTGCAAACACTTCAAAAAATACATCGTCTATCAGACGAAATTTCTGTACTCTTTGTACTTTTTCCTGTAAATCCATGTTCTTCCCTATTATACCATCTCAGTCAGAATACGCAACTGCTCTGGCAAACCAGTTGCCGGATACCTGTCTGGCTTTTCCTTCTATGCACAGGCCAATCAGCTCTGTCAGCAGTTCCTGCATGGTCAGCTTCATTCCCTTTTGCCTTGCTGACTCATACAGGGCATCCGCTGACTTTGGTTCCAGATCAAGAAGTCCCAGTATCCCATCCTCCGCTGACAGTTCAAGGCTCATTTGTCCGCTGATCTGCTTATCCTGCTCCTGCCGCCTTCGTTTCTTCTGCAGGTCTTTTGTCCTGTCACTGCCATTCCCCCTGTTTTTCAGCATCACAAGCTCTGCGATCAGATCTTCCGGAGACAGTACCAAACCACAGCCCTGCCGGATCAGAAGATTGCAGCCATCGCTGAGGCGGTCAGTCAGTCTCCCCGGCACTGCATACACATCCTTTCCCTGTTCCAGTGCCATATCTACCGTAATAAAGGTACCACTTTTCTGTCTGGCCTCTATCACAAGGACTGCATCTGAAAGACCTGCCACAATGCTGTTCCTGTAAGGAAAAAGCTGCTTTTTCGGCGGTGTTCCCGGTACAAAAGGGGAAATCACACCGCCCTGTACACAGATCCTGTCATAAAGTCCCCGTTGGGACGCCGGATAGCAGACATCTGCGCCGCACCCAAGTACAGCATAGGTTCTTCCACCGCCATCAAGTGCCGCCTTCTGTGCAATACCATCAATCCCTCTCGCCATGCCGCTGACTACCCGGATTCCAGCCCTTCCCAGCCGTTCCCCAAATGCACTAGCCGCATAGCTTCCATATTCAGAACAGTCTCTGGCACCGATCACCGCTACCGTACAGTCCCTTTCCCTCGGCAGTTCTCCCATGCAGTAAAGTGCCATGGGCGGGCTTGCCATGGCAAACAGCCTCCTTGGATACTCCCTGTGAAAAACCGTGATCATACGGATCTGTTTCTTCTGCAGCTCCTCAAAGGCCTGTTCCAGCTTCCACTCCTTCCGAAACTGCTCAAAAGCCTCGGCCTTTCTTTCTGCCACCTTATCCCGCCAGCCCCAGCCTATCAGCTTTTCCTTCAGCTCCTGCCTGCTCATCTGGTAGATCTGTGACGGGCTTTCACAGTTCTCCAGCAAAAGCACAGCCGCTTTTTCCGAAAGCTCCGGTATATTGTGGAGCCAGAAAAGATATGGCTCCTCCTTCTTCGTTATTTTCATATGTATTAATTCCTTTTCACTCCTGTCCCTGACAGTAGCAGGCTGCCTCCAGAAGATCCTCCTTCCTCACGATCTCACTGCCTGCAAGATCCGCAATTGTTCTTGCCACCTTCAGCAGCTTATGGCAGGCTCTTGCTCCCAGCTTCATGGAAGTATAAATCTGTTCCAGTACCTGTTCTTCCTTTCTACCAAGCTTACAGAAGCTGCGGATATTTCCTGCTGTAAGCTGTGCATTGAACCTTATCCCTGTGTCCCGGTACCGGAAGTCCTGCCGGCTTCTTGCTTCCATCACCATATTTCTCATACCTTCACTGCTTTCCCCTCTTTTTCTGTTCTCCGGATCCCGCAGCATGGAAAATTCCGTTTCCTTCAGCCGGATCTGCAGATCGATCCGGTTCAGGATCGGCCCGGAAAGATGGGAAATGTACTGATGGATCTCATACGGCGTGCAGCGGCACCTGTTTCTGTCCGGAAAGTAGCCACAGGGACAGGGGTTCATCGCCCCTACCAGCATAAATTCTGTAGGATAGGTAACATTCCCCCGGGTTCTGGTAATCTGTATCTTCCTGTCTTCCAGTGGCTGTCTGAGCAGATCCAGTGTCTTTCTGGAAAACTCCGGCAATTCATCAAGAAACAGTACCCCTCTGTGTGCCAGACTGACCACGCCAGGGCTTGGACGCACACCGCCGCCCGCAAGAGCCTGCGGTGTCAGGGAATGATGAGGACTGACAAAGGGACGCCTTCTTGAGGATGCCCGCGTTCCATCGAGAAGTCCGGCTATGCTGTAAACAGAAGCAACCTCCAGTCTCTCCTCTTCCGAAAGAGGAGGCAGGATCGTAGGGATCCTCCTTGCCAGCATGGTTTTGCCACAGCCCGGCGGTCCGCAGAAAAGCAGATGATGAAATCCGGCTGCTGCGATCATTGCCGCTCTCTTGCCGCTTTCCTGTCCAGATACCTCCGAAAAATCCATTTCTGTCTCATTTCCCTGCAGAAGATCATCCTGTTTTTCTGTCATAAGTTCCCGGATAGATTTATTTTCCCATTCCTTCTGTTCTGCTTCGCTCATTTTTAAATATTCAACAGCTTCTGTCAGACTGCCTATACCTGCGATCCGTCCTTTTCCGATCAGCCTTGCCTCCTGCAGATTCTCAAGCGGCACAAGAAACCTTGTGATCCCCGCCCGCAGACCTTCCCCGACCATGGGAAGTATGCCTCGCACCTTCCGTATCTCCCCATTCAGTCCAAGCTCTCCAAGGATCATCATTCCTTCTGTCTCTTTCTCTGTAAGCCTCTCCATTGCTGTCAGTACAGCCAGGGCAACCGGCAGATCAAAACCCGTTCCCTCCTTCCTGACATCAGCAGGTGAAAGGTTCACTGCAATATGCATGGCAGGAAGGTGTATCCCGTTATTTTTCAGCGCGATCCTGACACGTTCTGCGGATTCCCGTACTTCCCCCGACAGGTGCCCGACCATGATAAAGCACGGAAGTCCCGCAGAAAGATCCACCTCCACCTGTACCAGACAGCTTTCCATGCCAAGCACCGTTCCCGATAAAATTGTACTGTACAAAAAAACCTCCTTTTCTTCAGATAGATGTACTGCTCTGTGAATAAAAATGATTGTGAAAATTTGAAATGTTCAGGATCTGAAATGGAGATCCCGGTTTGAAACAGCAGATCTGCAAAAATGTTCTCTTCTCTGCTGTCAGGAATACAAAAAGCCTGCCACATGTCAGTCTTTCTGTATTATTTGATATAAAAAAGATACAGTAAATGTAATCACTGTATTGATTGCATTTACTGTATCTGATTTTCGAATATTTGTCAAGAGTGGAAATCCAGTTCTTTTCACAACCTGTTTCCAGAATCACTTTCCGTATCTGGTTTCAACGGATCAGAATATTTTATTTTCCATGCCGTCAGGATCCTGTGCAAACTGGATCGCCATCTCTCTGTCGATCTTGCCTTCATAATAAAGCTGTGCAATGGCCTCATCCATAGCGATCATGCCTGCCTTCCGGTTGGTCTGCATGACGCTCATAAGCTGGTGGGATTTGCCTTCACGGATCAGATTCCGCACTGCATGGTTGGCATGAAGTACCTCAAATGCTGCCACACGTCCCCTGCCGTCCGCTTTCGGGATCAGCTGCTGGGAAATAACCGCTTCCAGTACATTGGCGAGCTGTACACGGATCTGTTGCTGCTGATGGGGTGGGAAGACGTCGATCACACGGTCTACGGTACTGGCTGCCCCGATAGTATGTAAGGTAGACAGAACAAGGTGTCCTGTCTCCGCTGCCGTAATGGCAACACTGATTGTTTCAAAGTCACGCATCTCTCCTACCAGAATGACATCCGGATCTTCACGGAGTGCAGCCCTGAGGGCATTGGCATAGCTCTGGGAATCCAGTCCGATCTCTCTCTGGTTTACCATGGACATCTTATGACGGTGAAGATACTCGATCGGATCTTCCAGCGTGATCACATGACACTCCCTGTTATTGTTGATCTTGTCAATGATAGCCGCCAGTGTGGTAGATTTACCGCTTCCGGTAGGGCCTGTTACCAGGACAAGTCCTCTTTTTCTCTGATAAAGGTCAATGACAGAGGCGGGTACACCAAGGACCTCCGGCGAAGGTACCTCTGTTCCTACCAGTCTCAGGGCGATTGCCACAGACCCCCTCTGCTTATAGGCATTGACACGATACCTTCCAAGCTCAGGAATAGAAAAAGACATATCATGCTCTCCCTTTTCCTCGAATTTCGCCCGCTGGACCGGATCCATGATCTCATCTGCCAGGGCTTCCGTATCCGGTGGCAGCAGCCTTTCAAAATCCATGGTGATCAGCTGGCCGTTCACTCTCATTTTCGGCGGTACTCCTACTGTAATATGCAGATCGGATGCCCCCGCATCCTTTGCAATTGCAAGCATTTCTTTAATCGTAGCCATGTTCAAACCCTTCCCTCAGTTTCAATAACGCACGTTTTTCTATTCGTGAGACATAGCTTCTGGATATATGAAGCATCTCTCCGATCTCACGCTGTGTAACTTCCTCTCCATTCAGAAGACCATACCTCAGATAAATGATCTCTCTTTCCCTCTCGTTCAGAACTGTAGAAAGCAGAATACGGAGCCGTCCGGTATTTTCACACAGTTCCATCTGATCCGTAACATCTGTCTGCTCCTGTTCGATCACGTCCAGCAGATTGATTTCATTTCCTTCTTTATCTGTACCAATGGGATCATAGAGCGAAACTTCCTTTGCCGTTTTTTTTCTGGATCTGAGAAGCATAAGCAGCTCATTATCAATGCAGCGTGAAGCGTAGGTACTCAGCTTTCCCCTGACGGCATCGAAGGAGGAAATTGCCTTGATCAGCCCGATCGTCCCAATGGAGATCAGATCCTCCATGTCCTCATCCACATTCTGATATTTTTTGGCAATGTGGGCCACCAGGCGCAGATTCCTTTCAATCAGGATATTCCTTGCTCTCATAGCTTCTTCGCCGCTTCCCTCTTTTAACAGTCGTAAATAATAGGCCTCTTCCGAAGCGGTCAATGGCTGACTGAATGTTTTCAAAAAGGGCGCCCCCAAAGTCATTTTTATTATTCTATGACTTCCAAGGCGCTGCAGTGCCTTTCCACAAAACTAATTATACAAATTTCACTTTCTGATTGCAACTGCCTGGTCTTTTAATCAAACAGAAACTCCGCCATCACCCGGTTGCTGACATCCAGCCCGAGCTCTGTAAGCTTTAATCTGTCTCCTTCCTGCACAAGAAGTCCTTCCCTGATCAGCTTCTCCGAAATACCCGGATAAACGTCCATAAATTTCTTTCCAAAGGTCTTAAAGAAGTGCTTTTTGGAAACCCCTTCTGTCAGGCGGAGTCCAAGGAACATAAACTCTTCCATCTGCTCCCGCTCTGTCAGATGACTGACCTCCTGTCTGAGGTGTTCCGTCAGCTGTCCTGTCAGAGGCCTATCTGCAGCTTCCCCAGAAAGGAGCTTCAGATACGTCTGCAGATCCCGTATATTTGAAAATCTTGTTTCCTGCATCAGTGACGCTGCCCCGATGCCAAAGCCAAGATATTCCCCCCGCTCCCAGTAAACCCGGTTATGCCGGCATTCACAGCCTTCCCTGGCATAATTGGAGATCTCATACCTGTGATATCCGGCGGCCTTTAAAATATCATTCGTTATTTTATAGAAGAGCCGATCCATTTCTTCATCCGGCAATACCGGTGTATTCTCGTAAAACGGCGTTCCTTCCTCAATGATCAGACTGTATGCCGATATATGTGACGGCGGTCTGTCCAGGGAAAGGAGCTGTCTTAACGTATCCTGACAGGATTCCAGCGTCTGCTCCGGTATGGCAGACATAAGATCTACATTTATATTATTAAATCCTGATTTAATAGCCATGCTGTATGTCTGGAAGAAGTCCTCTGTACTGTGGATCCTGCCAAGTGCCTGAAGCTCATTTTCCTGCAGGGACTGCACCCCGATGCTCAGCCTGTTAATACCGGCAGCATAATACGCAGCCAGCTTGTCTGCATCCACAGTTCCCGGATTCACCTCTATCGTGATCTCCGCATCCTCTGCCAGGCTGAAGGCTCTGCGCAGAGCTTCCATGATCTGGCAGATCCGTTCCTTTTTCAGAATGGACGGTGTGCCGCCGCCAAAGAATACTGTCCGCACCTCATGATCCGGATACAGCTTTCCTGCTGCCTCTATCTCCCGGCAAAGACAGGAAGCATAAGCCTCCATCGTTTCCCCGGATGCCGGTGCTGACAGAAAATCACAGTAAAGACATTTCCGTACGCAGAATGGAATATGAATATAAATACTTAATGGCCGCTTAGTTTTCATCCAGCTTCAGTACGCTCATGAATGCCTTCTGAGGGATCTCCACGTTGCCGATCTGGCGCATACGCTTCTTTCCCTCCTTCTGCTTCTCCAGGAGCTTCTTCTTTCTTGAAATATCGCCGCCATAACACTTGGCAAGAACATCCTTACGCATGGCCTTTACTGTTTCCCTTGCAATGACCTTGCCGCCTACTGCTGCCTGAATGGGGATTTCAAAGAGATGCCTTGGGATCTCCTCCTTCAGCTTCTCGCACATCTTCCGTCCTCTTTCATAAGCGCTGTCACTGTGTACGATAAAGGAAAGGGCATCCACCTCTTCCTTGTTGATCAGAATATCCAGCTTCACCAGATCAGACTGCTCATAGCCCTTCATTTCATAGTCAAAGGACGCATAGCCTCTGGATCTGGACTTCAGGGCATCAAAGAAGTCATAAATGATCTCATTTAAAGGCAGCTCATATTTCAGCAGTGCTCTTGTCTCCTCAATATATTCCATGCCAAGATATCTGCCTCTTCTCTCCTGACACAGCTCCATGATGGATCCGATAAATTCAGTCGTTACCATGATCTCAGCAGAAACAATAGGCTCTTCCATATATTCAATGGATGCCGGATCCGGCAGATTGGAAGGGTTGGTCAGCTCGATCACCTCCCCGTCTGTCTTATGCACCTTGTAGATAACACCGGGGGCTGTGGTCACCAGATCCAGATTGTACTCTCTCTCCAGTCTTTCCTGGATGATCTCCAGATGAAGAAGTCCAAGGAAGCCGCATCGGAAACCAAATCCAAGAGCAATGGAGGTTTCAGGCTCAAAATTCAGGGAAGCATCATTGAGCTGCAGCTTTTCAAGTGCATCCCGGAGATCCGGATATTTGGAGCTGTCCGCCGGATACACGCCGCAGTACACCATGGAATTTACTTTTTTATAACCGGGCAGCGGTTCACTGCAGGGTCTGTCATTATCAGTAACCGTATCGCCGACTCTGGTATCCTTGACATTTTTGATGGATGCCATGATATAGCCTACCATGCCTGCACTAAGTTCCTCACAGGGGATAAACTGTCCTGCCCCAAAATAGCCAACCTCTACTACCTCTGCTGTTGCGCCGGTAGCCATCATGCGGATATTGGTTCCTTTTTTCACACGTCCTTCCCGGATCCTGCAGAAGATGATAACTCCCTTGTAGGAATCATACAGGGAATCAAAGATCAGCGCCTTCAGCGGTGCATCCGGATCGCCTGTAGGTGCCGGGATCTTGTGCACTACTGCTTCCAGTACCTCATCGATCCCAATCCCGTTCTTGGCAGAGATCAGCGGTGCATCAGAAGCATCAAGGCCAATGACGTCCTCGATCTCCTCCTTCACACGCTCCGGCTCTGCACTTGGCAGATCGATCTTGTTGATAACAGGAAAAACCTCCAGATCATGATCCAGTGCCAGATATACATTGGCAAGGGTCTGTGCTTCGATTCCCTGCGCCGCATCCACAACAAGGATAGCACCGTCACAGGCTGCCAGACTCCTGCTCACCTCGTAGTTAAAGTCTACATGTCCTGGCGTGTCGATCAGGTTGAAGATATACTCTTCCCCGTCCTTTGCTGTATAAATGGTCCTGACGGTCTGGGCCTTGATCGTGATGCCTCTTTCCCGTTCCAGCTCCATATTGTCAAGAACCTGTGCCTGCATTTCCCTGCTGGTCAGCAGTCCTGTTTTCTCTATAATTCTGTCTGCCAGGGTGGATTTACCGTGGTCAATATGTGCCACGATACAGAAATTTCTGATTTTACTCTGGTCGATATGCGTCATAAGTACCTCCTTGTGCCGTCAGCAGCCTCTTTTTAGCCATGGCTGCACATTTATCAGCATATCACATCTGGCCGTTCAAAACAATGGAAATGATATGAGCCAGGGGATCACAGGCATTCATGATCTCCTCTACCGTATTTGTCTGCGCACCCAGCTCGACCAGAAGACTCTTCGGGCAGAGGTGCAGATTATAACGATAAGCTTTCAGATAGATCTTTCTGGCAAGACCCGGATAATACTCATTGGCTGCCACCTGCATCTGGAAGGAAAATGCCAGATTTTCCTGCAGATACGGATTTTCCAGATAAGCGATCTTCCCCTTGTTCCTCAGATAGCTCATGCCGTTAAAAAGCATAAACCTGGCTGTCGGCCGTCCATCCAGCTCCATGACCAGCTTCTTTCCTTCCTTCATCTCATCCCTGTGCAGGTCGATCACCACCTGGATGGTTGGATTTTCCGCAAGGATCTGTTCGATGGCTGGCAGCGATTTATTATAGGCCTCATCTCTTGCCTCCACATCATATCCTCCTATGTCATGCATCACGGAAAAGCCATAGGTATCCTGCAGGATCTCCGTAAGCCTCTCACCTGCGCCGACAATCGTGGTTGACGGATCCCCCGGCACAGAATCTGCAAAGTCCTCCAGGGAATGGGTATGATAGATCAGGATATCCGGCCCTTCTGGAGACCTTGTAATCGCCATATCCTGATAGAGAAGCTGATCCAGCCCCACATAGGAGCTGTCAAGACCAGTCGTACCGTCTATGGCATAAAAGTTCGAAACCAGCTTCTCATAATCCCATTTCTCAGACCAGTCATAGGAATACGCCGGAAATGCCGCAGGTTCAAATGCTTTCTCTCCATCCATGCCATCATCCTGCTGAGATTCTCCCTGTGATCCGGTATCCGTATCCTCTTCCTTGTCTGTATTTTCCTGATCATTCTCTTCTGATATTTCTGCCTGATCCATATTTTCCTGATAACCATCATTTTCCTGCTGCATCCTGGCGATCAGATCACTGTCAATATGTAATGCACCTTCCCCATAATCCAGATTTTCTTCATCTATATTTTTCTGATCCTCATCCTCCCCTTCCTGCACCTCATGAAACGTATAGGTATAGAGAGGGAACATCTCTTCCACGGCCTTTCCTGCCGGACTGTCATCTTCCAGTGTCCCCTGCCCCTGTTCCAGAAAAAAAGGCAGAAGACAGGAGTCCGCCAGTGCCCTTTCCATAGCAGCCTCTGCCAGACCTTCCATGATCCTGCCGCCAGTACTTTTTTCTTTTCCGTTTTTCCTTGCAGTTCCCTGTATCAGCAGTCCCAAAACCAGTATGATAATTCCTGCAGTAAGCAGTGCTTTCCTTTTCCATTTCCCTGACATACGGATTCTCTCCACAGGGAAATATATGCCGGAAAACGGACATTCATGCCTGCATATCCAGTGCTCCTTCTATGGCATCACAGATAATATGACTGATCTGCTTGATCTCATAATCCACATCCTTGCCGGTTACATACATATTATACAATTCAGAAAATCCCTCCGGAAAATCCTGCATTCTCATCCATTCCCTGCCTTCCCCGCCAGAAAGCTTTGCAAATGCATCATTCACGATCGTGGCAGCATCTACTACCGTCGGCACGCCAATGGCGATCACCGGTACACCAAGACTTTCCCTGGTGATCACATTTCTGTTGTTTCCCACTCCTGAACCCGGATGGATCCCGGCATCCGAAATCTGAACTGTCCGGTTCAGCCTCCTTATGGATCTGGCTGCCAGCGCATCGATCACAATCACTGCATCCGGCTTTGTCTTCTCCACAACACCTTTTATGATCTCAGCAGATTCCATGCCCGTTTTTGCCATAACTCCCGGAATCAGGGCACTGGTCACATGCATGCGTTCCTTCCCATAGGCTGCCTTTCCGAATTCCTTTACCATATGCCTTGTCACTGTCAGATTATCCACCACATTAGGTCCAAGAGCATCAGCCGTCACATCCCGGTTTCCAAGCCCTACCACCAGGATCGAGCTTTCCTTTTCCAGCTCAGGTATGATCTCTCTAAGCTGCATGGAAAGCTCACCGGAAATTTCCTGATGGTAATTCTCATCCTGCTGTGTCATGGCCGGCGCTTCCAATGTGATATAGGTTCCCATGGGTTTTCCAAGTGCCCTCGCACTGTTTTTCGATGTGATGCTGACTTTTGTGATCCGCACCTCACTGTCCTCATGGTAAACTTCTTCTACTGAAACACCGGAAAGTGATTCCGCTTCCTCCTCCGCATTCTCTCTGGCCTCCAGTGCCAGATCGGTTCTGATCTTAAAGCTGCCCATCTAAATATCCGTCCTTTTTATGCCTGTTTTATCCTGTTTTTCTCATACAGGCTTTTCTGTGCCTTCAGTATGTGCACTTTTATGCAGATTCATGCAATTTCTCTGAAAAATCTATTGACAGACTGCTCCTCTCCGGCTACAATAATATGCGTGTGTGTTGCATTAAGACGTCCGTGTCTCCGGCTTTAATGAAACATCATGGCAACTGATGATTTTATATAGGAGGTAAGAATCATGGCTAACATTAAATCAGCTAAGAAAAGAATTTTAGTCAACAGAACTAAGGCTGAAAGAAATAAGGCGATCAAGTCTGGTGTTAAGACTGCTGTTAAGAAGGTAAATGCTGCAATCGAAGCAAACGATAAGGCTGCTGCTGCCAGCGCACTTGTTGCTGCAACAACCACAATCGACAAGGCTGCTTCCAAGGGCGTATATCACAAGAATACAGCTTCCAGAAAAGTATCCCGTTTAGCTCAGGCTGTCAACAAGATGGCTTAGTTCTTTGGATATCATATAGAATAATAAGCGATCCGGCTCATACCGTCATGTGAGCCGGATTTTTTATTGCCTGTATCTCTCTATCCTTTCTGCAGGTACACCTGCCAGCTCATACTGTTCTGTGGCACCGCACAGAATTCCTATAAGCCTGCCCGAATCATCAAACATCCCGCTGCCGCTCATGCCAGGCACAGCGCCTCCATCTGCATAGATCATTTCACAGCCAAACTCCTCAAGATACCTGTCCGGATCTACCACATACCCGGTAACAAATGAACACTCTCCTGTACTGATTTTATCCGGCATATGGAAAGCATCATTTTTCTGAAGGCTGCTGCTCTCCCTGATCTGCAGAAATTCCCCGGATTTTCCGTCTGCTTCTTTTTCAAAGTATGCCTTTTCCTTTTCTGGCAATTTCTCATAAGGAAGATACACATATCCAAGGTCACATTCTTCCGCTGTGAGAAAAGAAGCAGCCGGCAGCACTGTACCATCCGCAAGCTTAACCTCTATGCTGCCCTGCAGCTCCTTCAGTACATGTCCTGCTGTGATGATCACAAGCACCTGTCTCTCTTCATCATATCCATAAATACAGCCGCTTCCCTCTGCGTTTTCACCCCACAGCACCACAGAAAGCTGCCATATTCTGTTTTCCAGTTCTGCTTCTGAGAGTGCTGCAGATGAGTTTCTGCCTTGAAAAGCCGCCAGCAGTACCAGCAGCAATAGAATACAGGGAAAAAGAGCTGAAAATAATCTCCTCATGGGTTCCTCTTTTAAAAGCTTCCTGAATGAATAAAAATATCAAGCAGGACGATAAGCCGGGTTATGTCGTCGAATGGTCATCTATCTAATACTGCTGTTGCCAGCAGTCTTAAGCAACCTACCTGAAAGCTCACCGGGCCGGTTCAAACGCTTTCTGTTTGGTCTTGCTTCGGATGGGGTTTACATGTGCCCTGTCTGTTACCAGACAGGCGGTAGTCTCTTACACTGCCCTTCCACCCTGGCCGTCATGCATGACATGACGGTGGTACATTTCTGTTGCACTTTCCTTGGAGTCGCCTCCACCGGACGTTATCCGGCATCCTGCCCTGTGAAGCCCGGACTTTCCTCACCTGTCATAAAGACAGCCGCGACCATTTGTCCTACTTGATACATTTATTTACTATAACTTATTTCAGACCGGAAAGCAACTCCCACCGATAAACTCACGGCAGATCGAATTGCTCGGCACATTCTGACTGTCAATTCCCTGTACATATTCCAGGAATTTCAGCAGTCTCTTGGCCTCATAATATTCCGGTTCTCCCGGCTCTATACTGTAAAGGAGCGGTTCTGCGTACTGCTTCAGCACAGAAAGCTCATAGATCAGTACAGAATTAAACATTTCATCCGCTTCCTCCTGGAACGGGAAAATATAGTTTTCCTCACCCCTTCGGACAGAGGGCCACATTTCGATAGTTCTTCTGGCGCTGGCACCCCTTGTTCTGGCATCTCTCACCATCCGGCGGAGAAGACGCCCATCCGTCGTCGGAATGCGGTTATGCTCATCCAGGTTCAGGCTTGTCAGGGCACTGATATAAATTTTGAATTTACTCTCATCCGGAAGGGAATAGGTCGTCTCCGGATTCAGCCCGTGAATCCCCTCGATCACCAGGATATCCTCTTCTCCAAGCTGCTTATATCTGCCGTGGTACTCTCTCTTCCCTGTCTTGAAATTGAATGTGGGAAGTTCAACCCTTTCTCCGCGCAAAAGCCGTTCCATATCCTCATTGAACTGCTTTACATCAATAGCTTCCAGACATTCGAAATTATAATCTCCGTTCTCATCCCTTGGTGTCAGTTCACGGTTCACGAAGTAATCATCCAGTGCGATCGGATGCGGGATTTTTCCATAGGTACGGAGCTGTATGGACAGTCTGTGGGAAAAGGTAGTTTTCCCGGAGGAGGAAGGTCCTGCGATCAGGACAAACTTCACATTGCCCTTTTTCACAATAGTCTCCGCGATCTCCCCAATCCTGCGCTCAAGCAGTGCTTCCTGTACCAGGATCATATCATTCATTTCCCCTGCACAGATCGTATCGTTCAGGTCGCCTACAGAATCAATATTCATCATTTCTCCCCAGTGTGAGGCTGTTCTCAACGTCCGGAACAGCTTTTCCCTGGGACCAAACACTTCAAGCATGCAGGGAGCATCCATCCCCGGCAAAAGCAGCAGCAGTCCTTTTTCATACAGCATCAGGTCAAAATATTTCACGTAGCCTGTATCTGGCAGCATAAAGCCATAATAGTAATCATAGTAGCCATCCAGGCAGTATACATTGGCAAAGGAGCTTCTCTTATACCTAAACAGCTTCCCTTTGTCCTCCATCTTCTGTTTTTTGAAGATCTCCCTGGCTTCATCAATAGAATAGGTCTTCTTGGTGATCGGGATTTTCTCATCTACCAGTTCCTGCATTCTTGCCCGGATCTGCTTTACCATATCCTCTGTCAGCTTTTTTTCCATGCGTACATCACAGTAATAACCGGGGCCAATGGCAAATTCCACTTTGATATTTGCTTCCGGGATCACATCTACTGCCGCCCGAAGCAGTACCATGACTGCCGTTCTTACATATGCCTTGTGGCCAATGCTGTCCTTCAGCGTCAGAAAGGAAAGGGTACAGTCCTTATGCACTGTTTTGATCAGCTCCCGTATCTTACCATCCTCCAGGACAAGTGCTATGGTATTCTCATACCTGTCCTGATAGGCATCCGCAATCTCCTCATAGGTCATTCCATCCGGGTATTCTCCGGTAACCCCGTCTATGGTAATCTTTGCCATCTCAAAGAATCCTCCCTTTTATTGATACAGGCGCTCTGCCTGTGTAAGCAGTGAAAGCTCTGCCTTTAATTCCTCTCTCCGCTTCCTGCACCGCTCACTTTCTTCCTGTCCTCCCATGGCATGGATCAGTCTCAGGATATCCTCCTTCTGCCTGAAAATATATTCATACAGCACCGGATCTCTCTTGGCAAGCAGGCAGGAACCAAAGGCATCGGCCAGCTCCTTTGTAATGCCATCTGGAAGACCACTCTGCTGCCGGCTGCCATCTCCTGCACTGACACATCCTTCTGCCCGGCATATTCCATATACCGGCTTTTTTCGTGCCTTCATCATGGGGTAAAATTTCCCACTCTCCAGGATCATCTCCTCCTGCACGATCGTATATCCTTCTGTGCGCAGGAATTTCCGGAAAAGAGCAAGCTCCGATTGGGGCTGCAGGATCAGCTCCTCAAAATCCTCTGTCTTTTCTTTATCCTTTTTCAGAATGGACTGCATCAGTCTGCCGCCCATTCCTGCAATAACAAGGCTCTGTGCCTCACCTGTCCTGTAGGCATCCAGCCCGTTTGACAGTCTCAGCGTTATGTAACCGGTAAGGCCATGCTTCTCCACATTGATCCTGGCTCTCTCCAGAGGTCCTCTGTTGACATCCATAGCAAGCACGGCATCTGCCCTTCCACTTTCTATCAGATAAATGGAGACGTAGCCATGGTCACAGCCGACATCACAGACCCTTTTCCCGGGAGAAACCAGATCAGCAACCGCCTGCAGCCTCCTGGATAATCCGTTTTTTCCAGTATTCATGGCTTAATCCAGATAATCCTTCAGCTTGCGGCTTCTGCTGGGATGGCGGAGCTTTCTTAGTGCTTTGGCCTCGATCTGTCTGATACGCTCCCTTGTGACATTGAACTCCTTGCCAACCTCCTCGAGGGTTCTTGCACGTCCATCATCCAGTCCGAAGCGGAGTCGTAAGACCTTCTGCTCTCTTTCTGTCAGTGTGCTGAGTACCTCTACAAGCTGCTCCTTCAGCAGGGTAAAGGCAGCGGCATCTGCCGGCACGGGCACGTTATCATCCTGGATAAAGTCACCAAGATGGGAATCCTCTTCTTCACCGATAGGTGTTTCCAGCGAAACCGGCTCCTGTGAGATCTTCAGGATCTCCCTGACTCTCTCAACAGGCAGGTTCATCTCCTCTGCGATCTCTTCCGGGGTAGGTTCCCTCCCAAGCTCCTGCAGCAGCTGTCTGGATACCCGGATCAGCTTGTTTATGGTTTCTACCATATGCACGGGAATACGGATCGTTCTTGCCTGATCTGCGATTGCTCTCGTAATAGCCTGACGGATCCACCAGGTTGCATAGGTGGAGAACTTGTATCCCTTCCGGTAATCAAATTTTTCAACAGCCTTGATCAGACCAAGGTTCCCTTCCTGGATCAGATCAAGGAACAGCATTCCTCTTCCCACATATCTCTTGGCAATACTGACAACAAGACGAAGGTTTGCCTCAGCCAGACGTTTCTTTGCTTCCTGGTCGCCCTGCTCCATCTTCTTGGCAAGCTCGATCTCCTCCTCGGCTGAAAGAAGCGGCACCTTACCAATCTCCTTCAGATACATCCTGACAGGATCCTCAATGCTGATACCATCCGGTACAGAGAGATCGAGGTTCTCCATATCCACTTCATCCTCATCAGAGAGAATGATCTCTTCATCATCCACATCATCATCCTCTGTGATACGCAGTACATCAACACCGTTCTGCTCCAGGGTTTCCATGATCTTGTCAAACTGCTCCTCATTCAGAGCCATGTCTGCGAAATAATCATTGATCTCCTGATACTCCAGAACATTCTTCTTTTTTTTGGCAACTGCTAAGAGGCCTTTCAGTTTCTCATCAAATTTTGCCTGTGTGTTTTCATCCATTATGGGTTTCCATCCTTCCTGAAAATATAGTAAAAGTATTAGCTTTCCTCTATGGAAATATGCGTTTTGTCAAGTTCTTCCAGTGCTTTTTTGCCCTCGATCACACCCTTTAACGCATTTACATCACTTCCTGAGCCAGCAAGATACTGTTCATAGCTGTTTTCCTTCACTGCAAGAACAATATCATGGAAGGCTTTTTCTCTCTCCTGTCTGTTCGAAAGCTGCGTGAGCTTCGTGCTGAACACCTCGGCAGCCATACGCTGCTCCTCTTCCTCCTCGAACATGCCAATGATCCCGGCAGGATCCATTGTCTTCTGTTCAAGCTGATCAAATAATTTCTCTGCCACCCTCCGGTAAAGTTCCTCGGTAAAGTCCTCTGGTGTAATAAATTTCTTTATCTTTGGATAAAGGGAGGGCATATCGGTGAGCCACGTCAGAAGCAGCCTCTGGCTTCTTCTGACGCCCTCTTCTGCTGTATTCTTCTTCCGTATTCCGGATTTTGGCCTTTCTACCGGCTGTGCATAGCCTGTCTGCATGGCATAGGAAAGCACCAGTCTGCGCAGATTTTCCACACTGATCTGATAGCGCTGTGCTACCGCCTGAATGTAATTTTCACGCTCTACCTCCTCTGAGAATCCGCAGAGCTTTCTTGCGATCTCCCGGTAAAATTTCGTCTTGGATTCCGGATCCTGCATGTTATAATCCTTCTGCAGCATCCTGATCTCAAAGAAAAAGGTATTCTCTGCCCCGTCCAGCCGCTTCTGAAAGGCCTCCTGACCGCAGTTCTTGATAAATTCATCCGGATCCTTATAAGGCTCCAGGTTCAGCACCCTTCCCGTCATCCCGGCTTCCTTCAGGATGCTGATGGCCCGCAGTGCTGCTGTCACACCAGCCCCGTCACTGTCATAGGAAAGGATCACCTCGTCTGTATAGCGCTTCAGCAGGGAAGCCTGTCCTTCTGTAAATGCCGTTCCAAGGGATGCCACTGCCTGGGAAAATCCCGCCTGGTGCATGGTAATGACATCCATATAGCCCTCACAGAGAATGATCTGGTTCTTCCGTGCCGTTCTTGCGATATTCAGTCCGTAAAGGTTCCGGCTCTTATCAAACACTGGTGTTTCCGGTGAATTTAAGTACTTTGGCTTACCATCCCCCATGACTCTTCCGCCAAAGCCGATGACCCTGTGGTTGATATCCTGGATAGGAAACATGACCCTGTTCCAAAACTTGTCATGGAAGCCAAATTTCTCATCAAAGGTGGCAAGCCCGGCATCCCGGATCACCTCATCCTCATAGCCTTTGCTTTTCAGGAATTTCACCAGATCATTACTGGTCATATTGGCAAAGCCAAGCCCGAACTTCCGGATCGTTTCATCTGACAGCTCCCTTTTCTTCAGGTACTGCCAGCCTGCCCTGCCGTTTTCACTGCGGAGCTGATGAAAGAAGTAGGTCGCTGCTTCCTTGTTTACCTGCAGGAGCCTTGCCCTTTTGTTCTCCTTCTTTCTGGTTTCCTCACTGTATTCTGCTTCCGGAAGCTGTATCCCTGCCTTCTTAGCCAGGAATTTCACAGCCTCCTGAAAGGTATAGTTTTCATACTGCATGACAAAGGAGATCACGTTTCCTCCTGCCCCGCAGCCAAAGCAGTAATAGATCTGCTTGCCTGGGGACACGGAAAAGGAAGGTGACTTCTCATTATGAAAGGGACACAGTCCAAAATAACTGCTCCCCTTTTTCTGCAGCTTCACATACCCGGAAACCACGTCCACTATATCATTTTTCATCCGTATTTCTTCGATTACTTCTTCCGGATAATACATGTAACCATCCCTGCTTCTCTGCGATCACACTGCTTCCTGTCCCTGTCAGATATGCCAGGATCTGGGAATATAGATCTCCTCATATTTAGCTATGGCAAAACGGTCTGTCATGGCTCCTATGTAATCGCACACTACTCTTTCTTCCGGTTCTCCCCGGTTGATCAGTCCGATCATATCCTCCGACAGGAGTTCCAGATGATGACGATAATAGCTGTAAAGGGTCTGCACCAGCATCTCTGCCTTTCCCTCTTCGCTCTTTGCTTCTTTATTCTTATAGACACGTTCAAACATAAAAGCTCGCAGCTTTTTCATGGCTTCCGCTACCGGCGATGACATCATGATGTCATCCTTCCCATAGCTGGTGCTTACGATATCATGGATGAAATGATCCAGCCTCTCCCCTGTGGTAAAGCCAATCACTTCTCCAATCTCCCTCGGCACATCTGCCTCTGTCAGGATCCCGGCACGGATCGCATCATCCATATCATGATGGATATAGGCAATCTTATCGGACAGTCTGACAATACGCCCTTCCAACGTCATGGGCATACCTGCCGTCTGGTGGTTCAGGATGCCGTCCCGTACCTCATAGGTAAGATTTAAGCCCTGTCCGCCCTTTTCCAGAATGTCTACCGTCCGTACACTCTGTTCATTGTGCTTGAAGCCGTAAGGGCAGACCGCATTCAGCGCCCTCTCTCCAGCATGTCCGAAGGGAGTGTGTCCAAGATCATGGCCAAGGGCAATCGCCTCCACCAGATCTTCATTCATCTGAAGAGCCTTGGCGATCGTCCTGGCATTCTGCGATACTTCCAATGTATGGGTAAGTCTTGTTCTGTAATGATCACCTTCCGGTGAAAGAAAGACCTGTGTTTTATCCTTCAGTCTCCGGAACGCCTTGCAATGAAGGATCCTGTCCCTGTCCCTCTGATAGACAGGACGGATATCGCACTGCTCCTCCGGATGGAGCCGTCCCCTGGAATCCCGGCTGTGTGCTGCGTAGGGACTTAAATTATCCTGTTCCAGCTGTTCCAGATTTTCTCGAATGTTCATATGCTTCCTCGTATTTCCTGTGTCTACTATAGATTATTCTGCGAAAGCTTCTGATTTCCTTTTTTATTTTAACGGCAGATGTCATAAATAAATTCAGCGCACTTTTCCATGGCCTCATAGGATACCTTTAAGGGTGACATCTGGAAAACGTGCCACATTCTTTTGTACACATTCATCCTGACAGACACATTTGCTGCAACCAGCTTCTTATGCAGTGACACAGAATCACTGAGCAGGATCTCATTATCCCCTGCCTGGATGTACGTAGGCGGAAAGCCTTCAAAATTTCCAAATAACGGAGAGATCAGCGGATCTGTCAGCTCCATGCCCGGTGCATAATTCTGGATCATTCTGTTTAAATAATCCTCATCCAGTACCGGATCTACTTCCTTCCTGCTTTCATGGCTCTTACCTGAGGAAGTCAGGTCTGTCCAGGGTGAAAGCAATACCAGTCCTCTTGGCAGGAGTCTTCCTTCCTCCTTTAGCTTCAGTGTCAGGGAAAGTGCCAGATTGCCGCCTGCTGAATCGCCTGCAATGATCACATCTCTTGCCCCATAACCATACAGCATCAGGTAATCCCATACCTTCAGCGCATCCTCAAGAGCTGCCGGATAGGGATTTTCCGGAGAAAGCCGGTAATCAAAGCAGAGCACATCCATGGAGGTAGACTGTGCGAGCTTGTCTGTCAGTGTCCTCGCATAGATCCTGCTGCCAGTTGAATATCCGCCGCCATGGCAGTACAGGATCACGTACTTTTTCATATGGACGCGGTTGGCACATACCCACTCGGCTTCCATGTCCTTTATCTTTACCGGTGTGATCAGCACATCCTTCTGATTGCCAAGAAGTGCTCCCACCTGGTTCTGGGAATGTCTGTGCTTCTCTATATCAGGATCATCTATCATACCATGTACCTTCCGGATCAGATTCATCATCCGGAAATTCACATTTTCTTCAGATAATCTGATATTTTTTCTTTTTTCTCCTGCTGCCATAAATTTTTCTCCTTCTTTTAAGCTTTTGTGGTAGAATTAGCATAATATGAAAATAGTCAGGAGTCTATACCTTTGAACAAAGAAACTACTACAGCTTCACATACAGCTCCATCACAGGAAAGAAAGCATACCGCAGGTGCCGCCAAAAAGATCTGGTACCGGCTGGATCTTTCTGCTATCGTCTACCCGACCCTGCAGCGCAGGGACTTTTCTTCCGTCTACCGGCTTTCTGTCGTACTGAAGGAGCCCATACGTCCGGATATCCTGCAGCAGGCTGTGGATGCCAGCCTTGTCCGCTTTCCTACCTATAAGACTGCCATCCGTAAAGGGCTTTTCTGGCGGTACTTAGAACCCAATAAGCGGCCAGGTCCCTTTGTCCGGGAGGACATCCGGAATTTCTGTATGCCCATGCCCTTCAAGGCCGGGAACCGGTATCTGATCCGTATCTACTATTATAACTGCCGGATCTCACTGGAGGCTCATCACAGTCTCGGCGATGGAAGCGGCGGCATGTATGTGCTGCAGACCATCACAGCCGAATATCTGCGGCTTCTCGGGCACCAGATCGACTGCGGTTACTTCGTAAAGGATATCCACGAAACGCCGCCTGCCGAAGAGTTCGAGGATGCCTATATGCGCTATGCCAATTCAAAGCTCTGCCCGAAGCGCACCGGTGCAAAGGCCTACCGTGTACGCGGTACCAAGGAGCCTTTTTATACCTTCCATGTCATTGACGGCATCATGTCCGTTTCTGAAGTCATGAAGGTTGCCAAAAGCTATCAGGCATCCCTGACAGAATACCTGAACGCTGTACTCCTTTATGCCCTGCTTCAGAAGCAGAAGGATGACCACCCGCTTCACTTAAAGCCGGTAAAGATCGCCATGCCGGTAAACCTGCGCCGCTTCTTTCCGTCAAAGACCCTGCGCAACTTTATTACCATGATCTATCCCGGTGTGGATCCAAGGCTTGGAGAGTACAGCTTTGATGAGATCGTCAGTCAGGTGCATCACTATATGCGCTATTATATTAACGAAAAGTTCCTGCGTGGTGATATCACTACAAATGCCAATACCAAGCGCAATCCCCTGATCCGCATCACACCGCTTTTTATCAAGGATTACGTGGTGAAGCAGTTCTATTCCCGGATCCAGGACAAAAGCTCCTCTGCCGGACTTACCAACATGGGAGCTATCAGGGTTCCTGAAAATATGGAGCCTTATATTGACCGCATGGATATTTATATGGGACAGCCCTTTTCCTCCAGAACCAACTGTGCTATCGTCAGCTTCGAGGATACCCTTACCATCAACTTTGCAAGCTGTATCGTAGAAGCAGATGTGGAACGGTACTTTTTCCGTAAGCTGGTGCAGGACGGAATCCATGTAAAAATAGAAAGTAACCGTTTTTAAACGAAAGGAGTTTTTCATGTCATACTGTGTAAACTGCGGGGTGGAGCTGGACAGTTCCCTGGATCATTGCCCCCTGTGCAATACCCCTGTCATCAATCCAAATGAACTTAAGAGGATCGCAGATGCCGTTCCTCCCTTCCCGGAGCAGCGGGGAGAGGTGGATACTGTAAAGCGCCGGGATTTTACCCTTCTGATCGGCATTATCCTGACAGCTACCAGTGCCAGCTGCCTTTTATTAAATCTCCTTGTTTTTACCGGCAGCCTCTGGTCCCTTTTTATCATCGGTGCCTGCCTGCTGCTCTTTATCGTGCTGCTTCCGGCGATCACCACGCTGCATCTGCCCATGTACTTATCTCTTGCCCTTGATGGTGCGGGTATTGCCTTTTACCTGTATCTGATCAGCTTTACGACCACGGATCAGCACTGGTTCTTTGCCCTTGCGGTTCCCATTGTTGGATTATGCACGATCCTCTGTGAAATATTTGCGATCCTGATGAAGCATTTCCGGGTATCCTATCTGACGACAACGCTTTACTTTTTCGTAGAGACCGCTCTGCTTTGCATGGGGCTTGAGCTTCTGATCGAGCATTTTTTCACAAAACCCATGCGGCTTACATGGTCTGCTATCGTCCTGACTGTGTGTGCTGTGATCTCCATTACACTGCTGACGATCCTGTCAAGGCAGCGGCTCCGGGAAGCTGTAAGAAGGCGGCTGCATTTTTAATATGCAGTCCTTTCCCAAAAACAATTTCTATTCTGTCTACTCCGTGCCGGATCCATTTTGGATCCGGTTTAATTTTTCTGAGGTCAATACCATCAGCACCTCAAACACAAGCAGAAATACCGGATACAGCCAGATGCCGATCCTTGCTGCCAGTGTTCCGAACAGCGGCGGCATAAAGGTACTTCCGACATAGGCACAGGCCATCTGAATGCCGATCAGCGCCTGAGAATTCTCCTTGCCAAAATAAAACGGCGTAGAGTGGATGATCGCCGGATAGACAGGTGCACAGCCAAATCCAATGATCACCAGTCCAAGGAGCGCCGGCGTCGTCACCGGAAACGGGATCAGCACAAGCAGAATACCGGCTCCGACAATACCACCTCCCAGTCTGATCAGTGCTTTGTCTCCCATCCTGTCTGCCACAAATCCGCACAGGAATCTTCCTACTGTGATTCCCAGATAAAAGAAGGAAGCGAATTTTGCTGCCTTCTCCGGTTCCATCAGAAGGTACTGCACCAGATAGCTGCTGGCCCAGAGTCCTGTGGTCGTCTCCATGGCAGAATAGGCAAAGAAGGTGATCAATATGTACGGTGCACCCTTGATCCGCAGGATCTCCCGGAAGCTCAGCGCCTTTGAGGATGCGGCTTTAGTCTGATCTGTCTGGATCTGCTCTGCTTCTGCACCCTTCGGCTCTATTCCTCCCTCTTTTTCATCCGTCCGGGATTTCCAGAGCGGCAGGCTGATAAACAGGATCGACATGATCACGATCTGGATCATGGATACACTGAAGTACCCCCGGCTCCAGCCAAGCCCTTTTCCAAGGCAGAAGCCCATGATATATGGACTTGCCGCTGCCCCGACACCCCAGAAGCAGTGAAGCCAGCTCATATGCCTGGAGGAATAATGAAGTGCCACATAGTTGTTCAGTGCCGCATCCACTGCGCCGGCGCCAAGACCATAGGGAATCGCCATAATGCATAATAGGTAAAAGGAATCTGATACCGAAAACCCAAACAGGGCTCCTGCTGTCAGAAGGACACTGACCGCTGTCACCAGTCCTGCTCCGAATTTCCTTGTCAGTCTGTCTGAAAAAAAGCTGGAAACGATGGTTCCCGCTGAAATGATCATGGAAATGATCCCCGCATAGGAGAAGGGAACCTGCAGCTGTGTATACATTGTCGGCCAGCCGGACCCAAGAAGTGCATCCGGAAGTCCAAGGCTGATAAATGCCAGATAAATCACAGCAAGTAATAAAGAATACATACTAAAAGATCACCATCAGCAGCATTTTAAGCTGCTCCTTTCCATAAGCTTCATCTGATTCATTTTGTTTCTCTCAACTAAAATCAATATTTTTCCCAGTCCGGCAATTATACTACCAAACCTCCATCTTTGGCAATTTTTTTACAAAATAGACTCAATGATAAAATTTTTATCACTCCCTGTTTTTTGCTGATTGGAATTCCCTCAAAAAACACATACTATAAGTTCACAGAAACAAAAAAGCAGCTTTAAATCTATCGGATAAAGAGAAAGGTGGTTTTTATTATGTCAGGAAAGAAAAATATTTCACTTGGACTGGCAGCTCTTGCCGCAGGTGCAGGCGCTGTAGCCATTGCATCAAAGGGCCGCAAGGCAGGCGCTGCAAAAAAGCAGAGAACAGCATCTGTTGCTGCTGCCAAAAAGGAATACCGTAATACCGAGCTTGGCAGGTATGACAAGAACAGTAAAGGAATTTATTATTCCAATGGTAACTACGAGGCCTTTGCAAGACCGAAGAAGCCCGATGGCGTAGACGAAAAGAGCGCTTACATCGTAGGAAGCGGACTTGCTTCTCTTGCAGCAGCATGCTTCCTTGTAAGGGATGGCCAGATGGAGGGAGATCATATCCATATTCTTGAGGCTATGGATATCGCCGGCGGTGCCTGTGATGGTATCTTTGATCCTTCCAGAGGCTATGTCATGAGAGGCGGCCGTGAAATGGAGAACCATTTCGAGTGTCTGTGGGATCTGTTCCGCAGCATTCCTTCCCTCGAGATTCCCGGTGCTTCTGTCCTGGATGAATATTACTGGTTAAATAAAGAGGATCCCAACTACTCTCTCTGCCGTGCAACCGAGAACCGTGGCCAGGATGCCCATACAGACGGCAAGTTCAATCTGAGCCAGAAGGGCTGCATGGAGATCATGAAGCTGTTCATGACAAAGGACGAGGATCTTTATGACAAGACTATTGAAGATGTTTTCGATGAGGAAGTATTTGATTCTACCTTCTGGCTATACTGGAGAACCATGTTTGCTTTCGAGAACTGGCACAGTGCCCTTGAAATGAAGCTCTATTTCCAGAGATTCATTCACCATATTTCAGGGCTCCCTGATTTCAGTGCACTGAAATTTACCAAATATAACCAGTATGAGTCCCTGATCCTGCCCATGCAGAAATATCTGGAGGCTGCCGGTGTTGACTTCCAGTTTAATACTGAGGTTACCAACGTTATCTTTGACATCAAGGATGACAAGAAGGTTGCCAAGGCCATCGAATGCAAAGTAAACGGTGTGGAAAAGGGTATCGTCCTTACCGAAAATGACCTGGTATTTGTTACCAATGGAAGCTGCACAGAGGGCACTATTTATGGTGATCAGAACCACGCTCCCAACGGAGACGCTGAGGTTCGTACCAGCGGCGTTTGGAGTCTCTGGAAGAATATCGCCGCACAGGATCCATCCTTCGGACATCCTGAAAAGTTCTGTTCCGATGTTTCCAAGACCAACTGGGAATCCGCAACTGTTACTACACTGGATGACAAGATCATTCCTTATATCACCAATATCTGCAAGCGTGATCCCAGAACCGGCAAGGTTGTTACCGGCGGCATCGTAAGCTGCAAGGATTCCAGCTGGCTGCTGAGCTGGACGATCAACCGTCAGGGTCAGTTCAAGACTCAGGACAAGGAAAAAGTCTGTGTATGGGTATATGGTCTGTTTACAGATGTACCCGGTGACTATATCAAGAAGCCCATGAAGGATTGTACCGGTAAGGAGATCACTGAGGAGTGGCTGTATCACCTTGGTGTTCCGGTAGAGGAAATCGCTGAACTGGCTGAGCACAGTGCAGTCTGCGTACCGACCATGATGCCTTACATTACCGCATTCTTCATGCCAAGAGCTGCCGGTGACCGTCCTGATGTCATCCCGGATGGCTGCGTAAACTTCGCATTCCTTGGCCAGTTTGCACAGACTCCAAGAGATACCGTATTCACTACAGAATATTCTGTCAGAACCGCTATGGAAGCTGTTTACGGCCTGCTTGGTGTTGACAGAGGTGTTCCGGAGGTATGGGGCAGCGTTTATGATATCAGAGAGCTTCTGGACAGCAGTGTCAAGCTGATGGATGGTATGTCTCCTCTGGAGATCGAGCTTCCCGGCCCGTTAAATGCACTGAAGAAGCCTCTGCTCCATGTAGTAAAGGGTACTGTCGTAGAGAAACTGCTCCGTGACCACAATGTGATCAAGGACGGTATGATGTAAATAAGATATTGGCTTTATGGGTTGGCTGGCAGATTACTCTGCCAGCCAGCGTCCAATTTTTCTCAATCACCCGTAAAAGGGGCTGTTGCAAAATAGATGAGTAATCATCTATGGAGCAGCAGCTCCTTTTTGTGCCAAAAAGTTTGTGCCAAAAATGAAAAAGCAGGCTCCGAAGAACCTGCCATTCATGGTATAATAAATTATGACTAGTAAAATAAAATACCAAAAAAATTATACCGAATTCAACGAAACTTATCAACTGGTTTTGCCATTAAGTTTAGAAGGTTTTGTCCCAGATGACGATTCTGTCCGGCTGCTGAGCCATGAGCTTGAGGAACTCGATTATACTTTATTGTATAAGGCTTACTCTTCCAAAGGAAGAAATCCTGCGGTGGATCCGAAGACCATGTTCAAAATCCTGACCTATGCTTATTCCCAAAACATCTATTCTTCCCGGAAAATCGAGCAGGCCTGCCGCAGGGATATCAACTTTATGTGGCTGCTTGCTGGGCAAAAAGCTCCGGATCACAGCACAATTGCACGCTTCCGAACCGAATTCCTTGCGGATGCCTGCGAAGACCTGTTTTATCAGATGGTACGCCGCCTGAAAGATGCGGAAGAATTATCCACAGAAACCGTTTTTATTGATGGAACAAAACTGGAGGCTTGCGCCAATAAATATACGTTTGTCTGGAAGAAATCTGTAGGAAAATGGGAAGAAAAAATGTTTCATAAGATTCAGGAAGCTGTAAGGCTTCTGAATCATGATTATATGCAGTCTTTTACTGTAAATGCGGAATCCAGAGCGCAGGATCTGCAAAAAATCTCTAGCTATCTGGAAGAAAAATGCCAGCAGGATGGAACAGAGTTCGTCTATGGACGTGGCAGACGAAAAAGCAAAAATCAGAAATATCTGGAGCTTTTCCAAAGGTTCCGGGAACGGCAGGTGACCTACAACTGGCATACGGCCAGCTTCCAGGGAAGGAACAATTATTGTAAGACCGATCCGGATGCAACATTTATGCACATGAAGGATGACCATATGCGGAATGCCCAGTTGAAACCGGGATATAACATACAGATTGGGGCAGACAGCGAATACATTGTATCGGCAGATGTATTTCAGGACAGAAATGATGTCTGGACACTGGTTCCATTTTTAAAGATGATGGATGAAAAACTGGGGTTTCGTTATCCAAGCGTCACGGCTGATTCCGGGTATGAAAGTGAAGAAGGATATACTTATCTGCGTAGTTCAGGTCAGAAGCCGTATATCAAGCCCCAGACCTATGAAAAATGGAAGAAACGTAGTTTTAAACAGGACATCAGTAAACGTGAAAATATGGGGTATGATAAGGAGACGGACACATATACCTGCCATGCCGGTAAAAAGTTGAAAGCTCTTTTCGTAAAGAAGCAGAAAAGCAAAAGTGGCTATGAATCGGAAGTAACCGTGTATGAATGCGATGATTGCACCTATTGTCCCCATAAGGAAAAATGTACCCGTGCGAAAGGGAATAAACGGCTGTATATTTCAAAAAGCTTTCTGGAGAAGCGTCAGGAATCATACGAAAATATCCTGAGCGAAACCGGGATCCAGTACCGGATGAACCGTTCCATACAGGTGGAAGGGGCATTCGGAGTTTTGAAAAATGATTATGAATTCCAGAGATTTCTGCTCCGGGGAAAAACCAAAGTAAAACTTGAGATTCTTTTGCTTTGCATGGGGTATAATCTGAATAAACTGCATGCAAAAATCCAGAAGGGGCGAACCAGAACGTATTTATTTGAAGTACAGTCAGCCTAAAATATGTAAAAAAAACAAAGGCTTATTAAAGTACGGCAAAAAACCGGGATGAAATCCAGAAAAATAGATTTCATCCCGGTTTATGTCTATAACGGCAGAGGCTGCCACTCAATCATCTATTGTTGATGATTTTGCGACAGCCCCTTTTTGTCAGTTTGTCTGCCTCATCGGGGCATCTGACTCTTTTTCTCTTTCCTGTGCCCCGTTTATTCTTTCTCACTGCTCTCTTTTTCTATTCCCGGGGCACCACACTCACAATTCTCTTCTCATGCCCCGCTTTTTGGTACTTTTCTCAACTTTTCTATGCTTTCTCACAATTTTCTCGGTTTTTCGGGGCATCTGACTCTTTTTTCTCTTTCTATGCCCCGTTTATCCTTTTTCACTGCTCTCTTTTTCTATTCCTGGGGCACCACACTCACAATTCTCTTCTCATGCCCCACCGCATGCGAAACCACAACATAGTAGTGATAAAGCATGCTTATTGCTCATTCTAATCCTGTAACTGTTTTTGCTGAAATGAGAAACCATATGTGCTCACGCAAAATGTATCTTTTTACTGTAAGCTTCATATACTGCTTCTATGAATCCTTTAAAACGTTTTACTCTCATTGGAATAATTTTTGTTCTGGTCACCGGAAGTCTTGCTCATTTTGTGTATGACTGGTCTTTGCAGAACTTCATCATCGGCTTTTTCTTCCCGGTCAGTGAATCTACCTGGGAGCATATGAAGCTTATCTTTTTTCCCATGCTTCTCTATGCCCTTTTCCTGTACAGCAGGCTGAAAGAGGACTATCCCTGCCTCGCTTCGGCACTGCCTGCCGGCATTCTCTCCGGCACTTTCCTGATCCCGGTACTGTTTTATACCTATTCCGGAATCCTCGGCAAAAATTATATGGCACTTGATATTACTACCTTTGTAATTGCCGTTCTGGTCGCTTTCATCCGGACATACCGCCTTACTCTGTCCTGCAGGGGAGTTCCCTTTCTGATCCCGCTGTGGACAGCTGTCATTATTACTCTGGTGTGCTTCCTCCTGTTCACCTATCTGCCGCCGGATCTTGGCTTATTTGTGTCACCGGTTCCTGGATGATTCAGCATTATCATGTCCGTTTCTATCTGTTTTTCACCATTGCTATCACAGCAAGAATTGCATTCAACAGGCACCAGAAAGACCAGATTACAAGATCACTGTAATTTCCATGTCCTGCCAATCCTATAAGTGCGGCCAGTCCAAAAAGAATCAAAATCGCTATATTTCCACCATTCCCGATTGCATTTCTGGATGCTATTGACACAATTCCACCTGCCAGCATCAGTATTCCAACCAAAATTCCAGCAGAACCAGATGATCCCCCATTTGCTTCCATTGCATTTACCATGCCTGCGGCACAGGACTGCAGTGCTACAATAAAAAATAAAATAATTGACAAAACTCCTGATACTAACTTCCATGTTTTCATGCTCTTTTCTCCTTCTCACAGTACCTTGCAGGTACTGCTTTCTCATATTATTTTTACTGTGTATTTATTCTGACTGGCGATGTATCCACAATCGTTCCATACGTATTGCTGTCGTAGATATGAAGCGAAAAATCAATCCATTCTACCCTTGTGATCCCATTTTCTTCCAGATCCGAAGAAAAAATAGTAATATCATCAATAGATTTTCTTCCACTATAGATCGTACTCGCCAGAAGTGGTGTCATCATATAATCATTAACTGAAAGATCTTTACAGGAAACTCCTATATTTCTTCCCGAGTTATTTTCTATATATAGCAGCACTGCTGTACCCCAGAAACTGTTTTCATCCACTTCTTTTCCGACGATCCTGATTCCTCCTGCATTATACAATTCCTTTCCCATGTCATTTGGTGTACTGTCCATATAATCATAAGCTGAAGTTTTAATTGTTACGCATTCTGAATCATAAATATTATCCCACGAATCGCTGTCGTAAATATGGAAATATATCTCTATTTTCCCGATCATTTCTATTCCTGCTGCCTTCAGTTCACCGCTCAGGAAATAGACTGTTGACTGATCCTTCTTTCCGTCTGCTACAGTTACCGCAAACAGATCAGAAATCATATAGTCATTGACAATCAAGGCTGTACATCCTACTGTCACATTGCGGCCCGAATGGTTTTCTATTAAAATCTGAATTCCATCACCCCAAAAGTCATCCGTCACATATTTCTGCGCTGTTATAGTCACTCCGCTCTGATCCAGTAAAAGCTGTGGTTCAATGCTTACAGGTCCACTTTTATTTCCTGCCTTGTTTTCTCCTCCGTTTTCTGAACTTCCAGTG
Source organism: Suilimivivens sp. (assembly GCF_037359455.1). Lineage (NCBI taxonomy): Bacteria > Bacillati > Bacillota > Clostridia > Lachnospirales > Lachnospiraceae > Suilimivivens > Suilimivivens sp. Next base: position 3,380 of record NZ_JAXXXI010000056.1, on the reverse strand, counting down.
TCAGCAGACTGCCCATCTTTTTCAGATTTGTTCTCGGTCTGCACTGCACTGTTTCCTTCGATACTTCCATCTCCCACATCTAAAGCTTCTGCCGTTACTACGGCATCTGACCGCTTCCCGGCTTCCTGTATTTGTCTGTTATGACTCCACATTGTAATTGCACCAAGAATCACACCGGCAAAGACAACTCCTGAAACGGCCACTAGGCCTGCCATAACCGCTACTGCTTTTCCTTTATCTCCCATAGTAAATCCCCCCTTTCTTTCTTATTCACTGAACCCGCTTGTACGCAGTGGTTCCAGACCATTACGCTTCAGCAGTTCATTTACATCAATAATGCTGCCAGGTCTTTCATTAAATATGATCATCAGCAGCGCATCTCTTGGCATTTTGGCATATAATTGCGGCATTTCGTATTTTTTCAGTGCCTCCTGTGTCTCCTCCAGTGTCAGCTCCGCTGCATAACAGATCCTCAGGATCGTATCCCTCTGCTTTGTATGCTTTTCTCCTGACAATATCTTGTACCCATATCTTTCCGGAATATCTGCTTTCAGAAAAACCATCTGCTGTGTCATCTTTTTTTCCCTGAATATGTTTTTCATATACACCGGAAAAGATTCCTGTTCCGTCATCATGCTTTCCCTGTTATTTTCATAAAATATGGCAAAATCTTTTGTATGGGCACCCTCCAGAATATTCTCCAGTTCCCGTGTATTTTTTTTACGCATAAAATTCTCCCATCTGGTATAATAAATATAATTTATGTCAAAGGAGTTTTATCCTATGGATTTTAAAAACCAACTGTTCCTTTCCTGTTATCATAATATCACAGCATTAAACGAAGAACATCACGTGTACCTTGTCCGTCGCAAAGAGACAGACAAACTATATGTAAGAAAATTTCTTACCAGATACAATCTCTCTGTATTTCAGGCTCTTAAAGATCCCCCAATTACCGGAGTGCCAAGAATCATAGAATTGCAGGAAACCAACAATATTCTTACTGTAGTAGAAGAATATATCTCCGGTGATACTCTACAGGATAAAATAGATTCCGGATGTCTTTCTGAAACTGCCATTTACCATTATATTTCCGAGCTCTGCACGATCCTTCAAAAACTCCATTCCCTGAATCCCCCAGTCATTCACCGTGATATCAAACCATCAAATATTGTCATCACCGCTTATGACCATGTTGTGCTTCTGGATTTTAATATCGCAAAATACTATACAGAAGGGCAGATTTCAGACACTGCACTTCTCGGGACCCAGGGATATGCTGCTCCCGAACAGTACGGCTTTGGTTCTTCCTCGCCCCAGACAGATATTTATGCCATTGGTATACTTCTTGGTACACTAAATACTTCTCTTTCCGTACCATCTCACAAATTTGATTCTGTCATTGATACCTGTACACAACTGGATCCTGCCAGAAGGTTTTCTTCCGTTACACAGTTGCAGAAGAAGCTTTCCCGTCTGTCCATTTCCGAGCCGGATGAAAATTCATCTACTTACACAAAAAAACGTTTTTCCATACTCCCGCCCGGTTTTCGTACTCTTACACCATGGCATATGCTCATCGCCATTCCCGTTTATCTTATGGTGTTCTGGCTGTCTCTGACGCTGACCTCCAAAACTGTCAGCAGTTTTTCTGCTCTTATTGCAGAAAAGATTTTTACGCTGCTGATTTTTCTTTCTGTCATTGCCGGAAGCTGTAACTATATGTGCATCCAGAAATTCATACCTCTTTGTAGTTCTTCTAACAGACTGGCCAAACTGATTGGAATCCTGCTACTTGACTTTGCTCTTGTATTCATTTTACTTCTTCTGATGGTAATGGTCTCCAATCTGCTTGCCTGAAATTTATATCATCTGTTTTTCTTTCGTGCTCATTATAGCATTCTTTTTTCTGCTATGTTGCCACCGTTACGGTGGCAATCTTCTATCCCCTTTTCCACGCAAATAAGGCCGGAAATCCCTGTAGACTCCCGGCCATAAATCTGATATCTTTTATTCATAAACAACGGTTATCCGCCTGTCTTCTTACCTCTCCGGTACGATCTCAAGCCAGTATCCGTCAGGATCAGTAATGAAGTAAATTCCCATCTCCGGATTTTCGAAGCAGATACATCCCATTTCCTCATGAAGCTTATGGGCTGCTTCAAAATCGGCTGTCCTGAATGCCAGATGGAATTCGCACTCTCCAAGATCATAGTTCTGGGGATGATCCTTGACAAAAGTCAGCTCCAGCTCAAAATCACTCTCTGCATTTCCCACATAGGCAATAATAAAGCCTTCTCCGTTAATCCTTCTTTTTTCTGTAAGTCCAAGTGCTTTTTCATAAAAAGCAAGGGATCTGTCCAGATCTGCCACATTATAGTTCTCGTGTACCATTTTAAATTTCATATTCTGATTCCTTTCCTTTAAGCTTTTTCCTTCCCGGCTGTCTCCGTATCCTGTATGATCCCGGTGTATTCCGGATATTCCCGGAGAAACTGCCCGATCACATCACTGTTTCCCCAGTAATGCATGGGATATACCTGCTTTACCGGAATCTTCTTCAGAAAATACAGCAGACCTCTGTCATAATCCTTTTCCTGCCTCGGATCCAGGGGTACAAAAGCAAGATCCACTGCCGGTATTCCCTTATCCTGCAGCAGGCCGGCGATCAGATTGATCTCATGCCGGTAGCTTCCTGTCATCTGGCGGTTATCCCTTTCCGGTTCCCCTTCCCAGACCCAGTCATTCAGATCCCCCGCATGATACAGCACCCCTTCCGGACACGTGAGCAGGAATGCCACTCCTTCATCTGTGGAATGAAAGGTATACAGCTTTGTCTCACAGGGCAGTCCATAAGCTCCATTAAAATTCACAGTCACAACAGACAGATTTCCTCTGTAAGCTTCTGCATCCGGATACTTTTTCCGGGAAATGTCCTTCGAAAGAACCGCTGTCACCTGCTCCATCCCCATTTCCTGCAGCAGAGTAAATATCTCCGGATTGTAATGATCCGGATGCCTGTGGCTGGCAAATACAAAAATGGGCTTTTTACAGTCAAGCTGTGGCAGTTTCTTCCTATAATAATCAAACAGATAATAACACCTCCCGGTCTCCACCAGAAAGCCGCTGTGGTCAATGTATGATACCTTCATGTCCTTCATCCTTCCGCTCTGCATACGCCACATGGCATGCAGGGATTCTGTATTAAGAGTACACCATGCTGGCACCACAGGCAAGAAGAAAAACGGGATCTGCAGCTCCTTTCGGTTCTGCAGATCCAGAGACAAATTGTCAAGGACTTTTTAATCAAATTCACAAAAAATCTACAAAAAAGGTGCCAGAAGCACCGTATGGCTCCTGACACCTCGTTTGATAGATTA